>NZ_CP014231.1:1863290-2194935 GCF_001553645.1 Leptotrichia sp. oral taxon 847
AAGTGATGCAGAAAAGAATGTATCTAATGACTTCTACATTGCTTACGGCGGAACGCTTGTAACGATAAATGATAGTGGAGTTACCGTAAAAGGCAATTCCATAAATATAAGCGGAGCAGTGAGCATTAAAGGTGATTTGGAAGTTAGTGGAGACGCTAAGATTGGTGGTAAATCATTCTTAACTCATACTAATGGCGGTATGCCGTTGGATTAGGATATAAATAAGGACAATTACAATTAAATATAATAACTGTGATTTGTGATATTTTGATATTAGTCAAAAAAACTCTAAATTTCTGTTGCACTTTTGCTACTTTTAAGATATAATTTAGTTGTCAAATGATAACTAGAGGAGGTAGCGATATGGAAAAAATAATAAATGTTGCTCAATATATTTTTAATGAATATAAAAGAGTGACAGGAGAAATTATTGATGAAATGAAATTACAGAAGTTGCTGTATTTTTCCCAAAGGGAAACAATTGCTATTTTAAATGAACCTCTTTTTAATGAGACATTTGAAGGCTGGAAGTATGGACCCGTGTCAAGAGAGGTACGAACTTCTTACACAACAGATGGAATAAACTATGAAACAGAAGACATAAAAAGTGAAAGTAAATACATAATAAACAATGTAATTCAAGAATACGGAGCATTAGCATCGTGGAAGTTAAGTGCATTAACACATAAGGAAATTTCTTGGCTCAATTCTCGAAAAGGGCTTAAAAAAGAAGAAAACGGAAGGATTAAAATTCAAACTGAAGATATAAGAGAAGACGCAAAGAAAGTAAGGCCTTATGACTATGTGTGGGATATGTACTATGATGAATTTGACGACTATGAAGCGGTGGTTTGATGGTAGGAAAAATAGTTAGATGTTTAACTCAATATTACAATACAAGATTACATAGAAATTCAATAAAATCAAGACCTGCTTTAGTATTAAGAAGTCCTCAAAATGATGATTATGTAGTTCTTCCTATTTCAACTATTCCAAACAGAATAAATGTAAATCCAGTATATGATATAGAAATAGATCCATCAAAATTTCCTAAAATAAACTTGACTAGATTATCGTATATTAGGACACATAGAATGGTTTCAATACCAATGCAGCAGATAGATACAAGTGTTATAATAGGAGATTTGAAATCAGATTACGAAGAACTATTTTTAGAAATAGCGGAAAAAGTAGAGCAGTTTCATAATGAAGTTATGGAAGGGTTGTTAGAATAGCAATTAAAAATATTTAAAATCACAGTTATTAATTTAGCTGTGATTTTTTTGTTACAAATTTTTTAGAAAGGCAGTTGATATGAAAAGTGTTGAAAGTTGGCAAACCGAAAAAGACGACAACAAAGAAATTGATGTTGTGATGGGAAAAAACATAGCATTAAGTTCTGAAATAGAAAAAATAAGGCTAAGGCTTGAGAATAAGTTAAGATTGTTCTTTAATGAGTGGTTTTTGCACAAAAATGAAGGTATTTATTGGCTTAAAAGAAATGAAAATAATGGGCAAATAGGAAATTTGTTGGAAAAATTTAATATAGAGGCCCAGGTTAAAGAGACTATTTTATCGGATGAAGATGTGGCAGAAATAACAAAGTTCGAAAGCAATTTTGAAAATAGAAATGGAAACTATAATTTTAAAATGGAAATGTTATTGAAAAACGGAAAGACTTTAGCATTTTAGAAAGGAGGAACAATGGATTTTGGAGTAACAGAAAAAGGATTTGTGTTAAAAAGTTTTACAGATATTATGAAAGATATAGAAAATAGGTACAAAGCAAGATTACAAGATAATAATTATATTTTAGATTTTAATACTCCTGAAGGGATTCATTCTGAAGCGATAGGCTATGAATTATCACAAATATGGGAAGAATTGTTAGAATTTAATAATCAAATGAATCTAAATACAGCAACAGGAATATATTTAGATTATTTTGGAACTTTACTGAGAACTCCACGAAAATCAGGGGCTTACACAACTGGACAGGTAAAAATAACTGGAGAAAAGAATAGAGTTATACCAGCACAGACTATTATAAAATATGCTGAAAAAGAATACAGACTACTGTCTAATGTTACATTGGATAAATTAGATAACAATGAATATTATGGAATAGGATTTATTCAAGCACTTGAAATTGGAAAAGAAAGTAATATCACAAGCGATGTTTTGTTTACAACTGAATATGATGGAGTTGCTAAAATTACAAATGATGTTGATGTTATTGGCGGCGCAGATGATGAGAGTGACAGCCTTTACAGGGAAAGATTGAAGCGAAAACAAACCATTGAGCAGACCGCAACACATTCAGCATTATATAATGGATTGATGGCTTTAGAAAATATTAAAAACGTGTTGATATTAGATCCTGAAACTGAGCCAACTACCGAAGCTGGAACAGTTAAAATATTTTTGGAAGGAACGCCAGATGATAAAATTTTTGAAACTATTTTGGATTTAAAAGCAGATGGAATACTGACTATTGGAGATTCCAATGCGCAAACATTTGAAAAGAAGTTAAAAAGAGGTGCATTTGAAAGGAAAATAATATATAACATCATAAAATATAGTACTTTATTAATAAAAGTTGAAGTATTAGAAACTAAAAATTTAAATGAAAAAGATAATCGTTGGACAAAACAGATACAGCAAGAAATACTAAATTATATTAATAATTTAAAAACAGGAGAATCTATTAGTTATTTAAAGACATATTCTGAAGTATTAGGAATTGACGATATAAGAAAAATAAATCTAAAAATGGGATTAACTGAATCCAGTGTCGCAATACAAAATTTTGACAAAATATTTACAGTTCCAGTCGGTCAAAAATTTCAAATTAATGAAAATAATATTGAGGTAGTTTATGTATAAAAATAGCGAAGATTATACGGATGAAATAATAAGTAGATTCCCACATATGTATAGAAGAGACAGAGAAAGCAATAATTATTTTTTGTTGAATTTATATTTAGAAGAAATCAGACAAGCGAGTAAAGGAATATATGAGCTTTTGAAATCTTTAAACATTATGAAAGCGGAAGGTTATGCATTAGACAAATTTGGAATATCTTTTAATTTAAAAAGAAATATGAATGAAAATGATGAAAATTATCGAAAAAGAATACTTGCTGAGATTTCAAGGAAAAGTAAAAATGCAACTTTTGAAACAATCTTAAACGTGCTCAAGATTATAATTGAAAATTATGAGCAAAATATTTTTATTTTTAAAGAAGGGATTATAAAAGATAAAGTTAAAAACATAGATTTTAAAGTTAAAAATGGAAGTTTTAACGGAAATTTTGAAACACAATTTTATAAAGAAAAAGCAGGAAGCATTTACATTATATTGAATAAAAGACTGTCTGCATATATAAAAAAGAGTATCTTAAATATCTTGCTTGAAATAAGAGCGAAAGGTGTGGAAATAACTGTTGATTTTAAATATAAGGTGCAAACAGCTAATTATATTTCAAATGGGGCCTTTGTTGGAGTGAAAAGAATTTTAAAAATAGAGGATAGCTTTTATGATGAGATTTTGCAACAAAAAAGTTATGAGAGTAATTTAGCAAGAATAAATGTAATTACACAAGAAGGAGTAAGATAGATGTTAAAAAAAATAAAGGATTGGATAGGAACGAATTTAGATGTTTACAAAGTTGAAAGTGCAAACGATGTTGGTGCTGGATTGGTTAGGCATATTTGGAAAGGTGAAGAAACGGCAACCCAAGTTGGAACAACATTGACAGCACAAATCATGAATGATTTGCAAAAAGGATTGGTTCATACTTTAGATACAACTAGAACTGTAGGAACTAACAAAGATATTTACGAAGTTACATTGACTGGTATCGAAGAATTTGGCGTATTTGACGGATTAAAATTATTAATTAGAATTGATGGAGAAAATCAATTTGAGGATGTATTTTTAAAATTAGGCGGAACAGAATATCAAATCTATCAATTAAAGAACAATTTGTTGGATAAGGTTGATAAAGGGATTTTAAAAGATAAAAAAGAATATTTATTGAACTTTAAAAACAATTCTTTTGTTTTATCAGATAGTACTTTATACGGATCGCAAAAAGGTACAGCATTAGAAGGGAATCGTTTAGCTGAGATTCTAGGACTAGAATTTGGCGGAAACATACAGGACATTGGCAATAAAACGAAAGGTAAGTTTTATTATGACAGTGTAACGAAATATTACTATGAATGTATTGAAGACAACAGTCTGACATACAACGACACCGGGAAATTTAGAGCTATATCGAATAAGCCGATTATGGACAAATTAGAAAATTTGTTTGAAATTGAAACAAAAACTATAACTATTCCAAATGGTACTATAAAATTTACAAAAACAGGAAAGGTTGTTAACGCTTTTGTTCATCTTCAAAATTATAAAACACTAATGTCTTACAATGATAACGATTTAATTTCTAGTTATCCTCCAAATTTTGCTCCTAATCCAAATTATTTTAATAATGAATTTGCAATTATAAGTTCAGAAAAAAATAACATTAATGGAAATACTCGTTTAATTTTAAGAAAAGACGGCGTTGTAATTTGGGGAACTTCGGCAAGACAATACTATGAGCTTAAAGGTTCTGCGGTCTATTGTATCTAAAAAACCAGCATTCAGCATTCATATTTTTAAATTTTGTGCAAATTTATAAGTTAGCACAGAATAAAAATCATAAAAAAATAAAGAAATGGAGTGATAAAAATGACAATAGTTTACATTTATTTAATTGCAACAATGGAATGTATAGCAAAGCCAGTTACGACTGGGATTGATAAATTCAAAGAAAATCCAAACTTGTTTTATCCAGATTGGGACAAAGAAACTATGAAATTCTCAACATCGTTACTTTCAAATCCAGTTTTGGACAAAAAAACTGGAGAACTTAGAGAAATGACTGAAGTTGAAAAAATAAAAGCTGGTAAAACAGCTCTAAGTGATGGGAGTTATTTGGATGAAGTTAACGAAACAATAGTTACTATTGCAAAGCCAAATGAGTGGAGCGTATGGGACAAGGATAGCAACACTTGGAAAGTTAACAATGATTTGCTAAACGCAAAGTTAAAAGAATTGAGAGAAAAGGCGTTAAAGGACTTAGCAGAAGCAAAATCAAGCTTTTTGAACCAGCCGCTTGAAATCGAAAAAGATAGCAAAAAATACACATTTGAGAACAACGAAAGAAATAGAAACAGTTTGTCTCTTAAAATGTCTTTGATGTGGACTTTAGAACAAGACAAGATTGAAAAAGTAAAAGTCTTAAATGATAAAAAAATGGTTGAATTTATTGAGTTGAATAGAACTGAATTAAAAGATTTAGCTACAAAAATACAAGACATAATTGAAGTTGCAGACATGGGAGAACAAATGGCGGTTGTTGGAATCAGTAGATACACTATTGATCAGATGTTAGAACTAAATGTTAATGATTTTTTTCAAAATTAATTAAAAGGAGTGATGAATAATGAATATAGAAAAACTTATATGTACAGAAATTGAATTAGACGGTAAAAAATATAAAGTTGTTGGGATAAAATTTGAAAAAGATAACATAATATTAAATGTTGAAGAAGTAAAGGAAGTGGTATAGATGAATTTTGGGAAAGCATTTGAAGAAGTAAAAAAAGGAAAAGCAATGAGATTGCCGCAATGGAGCAAGGATGTAGTGATAAAAGCACAATTTCCTGATGAAAACAGTAAAATGACAGCTCCATATCTATATGTGGAATCCAGATACGGTAGAGTGCCTTGGAAAGAAACTATGATTGAATTATTTAGTGAAGAATGGGAAGTGATGTAGATGGACAGATTTGAGAAAATATTTGATTATTTACTAAAAGTTGAGGGTGGATATTCAAACGACAAAAATGATAGAGGAGGAAAAACAAAATATGGTATTATAGAATCAGAAGCTAGAAAATATGGGTATAAAGGTAATATGAGAGATATGCCGCTTGAGATAGCAAGAGATATTTATAATAAGAAATACTATCATAGAAATGGGCTTGATACTTTAAAATCAGACAAGATAGCGTTATCAGTATGTGATTTTATAGTAAACGCTGGAAAATGGGGAGCTAAAAAAGCACAGGCTGCACTGAATGAACTGGGATTTGATTTGAGAGTGGACGGAATTTTAGGAGAAAAAAGTTTAGTTGCGCTTAATGAAGTTGATGAAAATAAATTTTTGGAAAAATATCACGATTTGCAGAGAAGATATTATAAAGTAATAGCAGCAAACAGACCATCGCAAAAAGTTTTTTTAAAAGGGTGGCTCAACAGAGTGGATAGAAAAGAAAATTATTTAAAATCAATCTAAAAACGGCTTTAATACAAGCCAAATAAGAACGTAAAAAAATATTTTTGATAAATAGGTTGCCTAACGGGTCAATTTGTCTTAAAACACTTGTTAAGTGGCTTAGAATGAATATTAAGAAAAATAACAAAATAGGAGTGATAAAAATGGATAAAATGGTAGAAATATGGATAATTAATAAGGCAGCAGAGATGGTTGTTACTAAAATTTACAAAAATGAAATTGTAAATAAGGCAAAAAAAGGAGCAGAAAAATTTGATGTTATAGCAAAAGATTTTTGGGAAAAATTGGAAAACTATGTCTTAAAGGAAAAAGAAATTGACAGAAAGTGGATTCCAAATTTTATTGAAGAAATTGGAGAGAATACAATTTTATCTTGTATCAAAGAATTGAAAACTAAGCTAATTCCGTCTGAGTTTATACAACAAATATTTGATTTTGAGAAAAAGAACGATAAAAAGAATATATTGTAGGAGCATAAATGATAGAGGACTTAAAAATAATAATTGACAATCACGGACTTTTCTTGATCTTATTTTTTAGCGGAGTATTATTTGGTGTAGTAGCTCAAAAAATGGTTGATAACAAGCCTGTAAAGCCGTATATGAAAAGAATAGCGGTTGCTGGAATGACTATGTCAATAACATTGTCTTTAAACAAAATAATAGGACATTTTTCAGCAGAATACCTGTATCCGTGGAGTCCAGTTTTTGGATTTTTTGGAGAGGCATTGCTGGAAACGATAAACCAAAAAAGATATGGCATTAGTACAGGCTTTTTAGAATTACTGCTGGAAAAGCTGGGGTTTGTCAAAAAGGATAAAGGTGATGATAATGGAAAAACATCGCAAAAGTAGAAAATTAGCGTTTATTATGCTAGCCATTATATTTTTAAATTCAGTTTTAACATTGAAGTTAAGAAATTATCAAAGACAGCAGAATTTAAATTTATTAAGAAATAGATTAAAAAGTGAAAGTAATAGAGAGATTTTTGACAGTATAGAAAGAAAGTCAAGAACAGAGGATATGTTGCTATTAATCGGAACAAATATGGCGGCATTGATAATTATTGCTGGATTTGACAGACAAAGAACGGTTGATGAAGATAAAGAGAAAAAGATAGTTGTCAAAGTGTTTAGGAGATAGCCAGAAATGGCTATCTTTTTTTGTGAATAAAAAAGTCACAATATTTTTTAAATATATTGACAAAAAACTGCCGTTATAGAGAAATAAAAAAAACAGCAACTAAATATATGAAATAAAAATTGACAAATAAGAAAATAATATTATATTTTTAATAGAAAATACAGGATAAAGTAAAAGAGGCTGAAATATGCCTCTTTTTGAATTTTAGTACCTTTTCAGTACTTTTATACTTTATAAATACTTTAAAAATCCATAAATGAAATGTTTAGATTAAATCCAACTATTATAGATGATGTACCGAAGTGGCTGGGCCAGTAAGCAAGGACAGGAAAGAATATTGGCAATTGACCTGAAAAGGGAAGGATTTGATGAAATAGTGAAAAATGCTGTACTTTCATCTTTTAGAGAAGTTTCTGATTTATCTAAGGAAAAATGGAAAGAAAAATTGGAAAATTCAGAAGTAAGATGTCAATGGGATCCAGACAGGGATATTTATGGCAATCCAATAGGAAGAAGAGCGATACAGTTAGGCATAAAGGGAAAAACAGTAAAAAAATATGTAAATGAGTGGATTGTAAATATAACGGATATAACTGATAAAGTTATTGAGATAAGAAACAGTATTCAAAATGGGAGTTTTTCAGAATCTATGCTTCCTCAAGAGAAAAAATATATATTGTTTAATTATACTTCCAAATAATCGTTGTTTTAAAAGACAGCGGTTATTTTTAAATATTGATTTTTTTAAAATAAAAATTGTAAAATATTGAAATTTTCCTTAAAAAAAGGATTTTTAAAGGTTGAGTGAAAACTTTTTGATGGGAAAAATTCAAATGAAATGTATAATATTGAACTAAAACAATATATTTCATAAAAAATGACATTTACTCTTGCATATTTTATTCATATATTAGAGATGGTTTAAAAATTTTAGGGGCAGATTTTTTAATTTCAAATTTTTTAGCTTGTTTTTGATTACAAGATGTTATTTTGTTTAATATTATTTTTTTATTTTTTACATAAGGGGAAAGGACCGCCATTTCCCCTTATAATCCCCACGCTCGTCTAAGCATTTTTTTGAAGCAAAGCCGAAACTCGCACTAAACGTGCTCAAACAGTCGTCTTTACTCCAAAAAAATCACGACACCTTTTATATAACAGTAAAATTTAAACCGTCGGAGCATTTTTATGTGCTGACAAAACTGTCTGAGCACAATCAGTGCGAGTTTTTTGGCAGTGCATAAAAATGTCGAAGACTAGCCGGGGTGCAGGGGTGCGGCGATGAGCACTTCTGCTTAAAAAATAAAAAAAATTTTAGTAACTTTCTGGATTGAATGAAAAACTTAAAATAAGATTTTTTATTTACCCTTAACTATTTTACTCTGTCATATATTAGAAAAAATATTTATATTTAGTACTAGATGTGGTATAATAATTAAAATATTTAAAATGTTATCAAAAATTAATAAATTTATTTAAAAATTTTTTCAAAAGATGAGAATTTTTTGTTATAATAGAATTGAGAGTGAAAACAAATTTAATTAAAAATTTGAAAGGAAAGTAAAAAAATGGAAGAGATTAAAAAAGAACTTATTATAATAACAGGAATGAGTGGAGCTGGGAAATCGGAAGTAATTAACTTTTTTGAGGACAGAGAATATTTTTGTATTGACAATTTTCCTATAAATCTTTTTCAATATTTGAATGAAATTTTCTTGAGCAGCGAAAAAAGAAATAAAGTTGCTGTTGTGATAGACGTGCGAAATCAAGAGTTTATGGGGCAGCTTACAGAACAGTTAAAAATATTGGACGAAGAAGAAATATCCCATACAATGATTTATTTGGATGCGAGAAACGATGTGCTGCTTAGCAGATATGAGTTGTCCCGAAGAAAACATCCATTAAATTTGTACGATACTTTGCTTTCTAATATAAAGGCAGAGAGAAAGATGCTTAAAAACTTTATGTCTTTAGCGGATTTGGTAATTGATACCAGCACTCTTAAAGTAAAAGATTTGCAAAAACTTTTGGAAAAAGAGTTTTCAGGAAAATTGAAAAAAATAAATATAAATTTAACTTCGTTTGGATTTAAGTACGGAATACCGCTAGATTTACATTTGATGTTCGATGTGAGATTTCTTCCAAATCCTTATTATATCGATAATTTAAAGAAAAAAACTGGAAATCATATAGATGTTCAAAATTATGTGATGGGACTTTCTGAAAGTCAAAAATTTTATGAGATGCTACTGCAAATGCTTATTTATTTGATACCTTGCTATGAAAAAGAAGGAAAATCACATCTTAGAATAGGGATAGGATGCTCAGGAGGACAGCATCGTTCTGTAACTTTTGTAAATAAACTTTTTGAAGATCTTACAAAAAGAGAAGATTATAAAATTGGTAAATACCATAGGGAAGTTGGGGAAAAAACGGAAATTGAATAAATTTTATAATAAAAAATTCGGATTAAAATTTAAAATTAAATTTTATTTGTAGTTTTGTAAAAAATTTTTTTAAAATAAAAAATGACAAAATTTGATATTTTTTAGTGAAGAAATCGGGGGATTATCTGGGAATGAAATAAGTTTATTTGAAAAATTGGAAAGGCAAGAGATGGAAGAGATAACTTCACCTGTAAGATATAAGGATATTCCTAAAAATCCTGGAGTTTATTTGATGAAAAATTCTCGTGGGAAAATAATTTACGTCGGAAAAGCAAAAAATTTGCAAAATAGGGTAAAGTCATATTTTATGAATATTAAGTCGCATAATGCGAAAACGCTGGAACTCGTGAAAAATATAAAAGATATTGAGTTTTTTATTTGTAAAACTGAAGTTGAAGCGCTTATTTTAGAAAATAATCTTATAAAGAAAAATATGCCAAAATATAATATTTTGTTGAAGGATGAGAAAACTTATCCATACATAAAATTTACAAAAGAAAAATTTCCTAAAATAGAAGTCGTGAGAAGTACAAGAAAATTAAATGAAAATGCAAAATATTTTGGACCATATCCAATGGGAATTTATTTTGCGCTAAAGTCTTTGATAAAGATATTTCCTGTAAGGGATTGTGCTAGAAATATGGACAAAGTAACTAAACCATGTTTAAAATATCATATGAAAACTTGTCCTGCTCCCTGTAAATTTAAAAATATTTCTTCTGAGTACAATGCAAATGTTAAAAATTTTCAAAATTTTCTATCTGGAAATAGTGATGAAGTGTTAAAAAGGCTGGAAAATAAAATGAATGAGCTGAGCCAGAATATGGAATTTGAGCGGGCAATTGTCGAGCGGGAAAAAATAACCGTATTAAAGAAAATGCTGCAAACTCAGATTATTGAATACAGCCGTGAAATAGATGAAGATATATTTGTATTTACACAAAAACTGGAAAATATATTTTTATGCGTGTTAAATGTGCGGGATGGTAAGATTATTGGGAAAAATCATATTGTTATAAAAGAAGTCGCAGGAAATCAAGAAAATATTTTTGAGCGCCTGATTACAGCTTATTATGAAAAAAGGAATATTCCAAAAAATATTATCTTTGATGAAAAATATTTGGAAAAGGAAGAACTTATTAAAGAATGGGCTAAAATTGAGAAAAAGAAGGAAGTTAAGATGTATTTTCCAAAAATTCAAAGTCGCAGAAAACAACTTTTGGAAATGGGATATTTGAACTTGAATGAAGAAGTGGAAAAGTTTTTTAGAAAAAAACGGTTAGTGCGTGAAGGATTGTTAAATTTAAAAAGAAAACTTAGATTAAAAAAAATGCCGCATAGGATTGAATGCTTTGATATTTCTAATATTCAGGGAGTTGACGCTGTTGCTGCGATGACAGTTGCGATTGATGGAGAAGTTACGCCAAAAGAATACAGACATTTTAAAATTACAGTAAAAGATACGCCGGATGACTTTGCTATGATGAGAGAGGCTCTTACAAGAAGATATTCTAAATTAGACGTGGAAGAATTGCCTGATCTAATTTTAATTGATGGGGGAAAAGGGCAGCTGGGAATAGCAGTAGATGTCTTGGAAAAATTGAAAAAATTTGAATATTTGGATATAATCAGTATTGCAAAAAGAGAAGAAGAAATTTTTAAAAGTTACGAGAGCAAGCCATATATTTTTGAGAAAAGCGATGAAACTTTGAAAATTTTACAAAGACTTAGAGATGAATCACATAGATTTGGAATAACTCACCACAGAAAATTACGAAGTAAAAGAAATGTTAAAAGTGCGCTAGATAGCATTCTAGGAATTGGACCAAAAAGAAAAAAAGAATTGATTAAAAAATTTGGATTAATAAAAAATATAAAAAATGCGAAAATTGAAGAACTTATGGAAGTTGTTCCGGAAAATGTGGCGATTTTGATTAAAGAAAAACTGTAATTTTTGAAAATTTTAAAAGGAGGAAAAGATTTGAAAAAAGGAATAATTCTTATACTTTTGAGCTGTAGTCTAACTAGTTTTTCAATGTTTGACAAAATAAAAAAGGAAATTAAGTGGGCTAGTGAAGAAGAGCCAAAATTTAAAAAAGTAAAAGTTAACATTGACGGAGAAGAAAAAATGCGAAAAGTGATTCCTGGAAGATATGAGATAAAATTATTTGAAATAACATATCCAAGTGATTTATTTGGGAAAAACAAATTTTATAACGAATTTAACATTTTTTTAAAAGGAATTGAGCCAATTAAGACGAAAAATGGGGAGACAAAAGTTGTAAATATAAGGGCAACTAGAAAATATTCACTGCTTCTGGAGAAACGATTTTATGAAGAAATGCAGCAGATAAAAGAATATTTGCTATCTGATGAAGAAAAAATATTGGAGCTTCCAGCCTCTTCATTGGAAGATTATTACAGACAGCAGTTAACTTCGATGTCAAGTGGAATGGGTGCAACTGAATATGCCGGAACTGATCAGGAATTTTTAAATAGACAAATTTATGTCTTGTATCAACTTTTAGATAAGCCAAAATTTAATCCAAACAATGTATATTCTGAGCTAGACAAGGAATTTCTGATTGAAGAGCTGAAAAAAAATCGAAAAGAAGTTGTTGAAAATTTTGAAAATTCAAAAGTGGAATATTTTATAAAGGAAAGTTATGAAAATTCGGGAATTGGAAAGTTGCAAGATGATTCGATTTATAAATTCGATAAAGATGTCGTAATTTCGGATAAATTGGAAGATCAGGCAATTTTACCAGAACTTGAAAAAAATGTCTATTTGACTGGGTTTCCTGAAAATGTCATAAAAGAACTTGCAAAAAATAAATTAAAGTTAAAAAGAACGCCACTACTTTTGGAAAATAGTGATTATCACGGGTATATGTTTAATGAAGATAACACAGTCGTGTTTATTGGTGGAAAGGAGCCGAAATATTATTACAAAGACTATAAAATTAATGTTGTGAAAAAACCAATTGAAGTTTTGGATTTGCTGAAAACTGATTCTAATTACTATGTTTCAGATTTTTTCTAAAAAATAAGTAAATTTTGTGAATGAAATAATTTTAACAGGAGGAAAAATGAGTGATTATATTTTGGAAATGAAAAATATTCGGAAAGAGTTTCTGGAAGGGAAAATTGTTGCGAATGACGACATTACCTTGAAAGTTAAAAAGGGAGAAATTCACGCAATAGTTGGAGAAAATGGAGCTGGAAAGTCGACACTTATGAAAATATTGAATGGGCTTTACGCGCCAACTTCAGGTGAGATTTTTTACAAAGGTAAAAAGACTGAAATAATCAGTCCAACAATGGCAGCAAAACTTGGAATTGGAATGGTTTATCAGCATTTTATGCTAGTTGACACTTTAACGGTTGCAGAAAATATGGTGCTTGGATTTGAGCCAAAAAAAGGCGGAATATTTTTTGACTTGAATAAAGCTAGGGAAAAAGTTCGGGAAGTTTCTGAAAAATATGGTTTAAATATTGATCCTGACGCAAAAGTTTCAGATTTATCGGTTGGAATTCAACAGAGAATAGAAATTTTGAAAGTTTTGTTTAAAGGAGCAGAACTTCTAGTATTTGATGAGCCGAGTGCCGTACTTACGCCGCAAGAAGTAAAAGAGCTTTATGAAATTATGAGAAATTTGGTAAAAGAAGGAAAAACTATAATCTTTATTTCGCATAAATTGCAGGAAGTGCTGGATTTGTCGGATAATATCACGGTTATCAGAAGAGGAAGCGATGTTGGAAGACTTGCAACAAGTGAAGCAACTAAAGAAAAAATTGCAAATCTTATGGTTGGAAGAGTCGTTTTGTTTGAAGTAAAGCGTCCTGAAGTAAAACTTGGGAATGTGCTTGTAAAAGTTGAACATTTAACTGTAAAAGATAAAAAGGGCGGAAAAGATGGAATTGAAAAAGTCAGCGATGTTTCTTTTGAAATAAGGGAAGGAGAAGTTCTAGGAATTGCAGGAGTTCAAGGAAATGGACAAACTGAGTTAATTGAAGCTCTGGCTGGGCTTGTAAAGATTGATGATGGAAAATATTCGATAGGAAATAAGAGTTTGGAAAATCAGACACCAAAGGAAATTAAAAACTCGGGATTTGCACATATCCCAGAAGACAGACATAAAAGAGCTGCAATTGACAATTTTACCATGGAGGAAAATATGGCGCTTGGACTTCAAGATGAATATTCAAAAGGGTTTTTGATGAATTATGGAGAAATTGAAGCTAAAACTAAAAAATATATTGAAAAATATGATATTCGTCCGAATAATGGGAAAATTAAATTTGGCGGACTTTCTGGAGGAAATCAGCAAAAAGTCGTAGTTGCACGGGAATTAGAGCGGGAAAATAAGTTTATAATTGCGGCACAGCCAACCCGAGGAGTCGATATTGGTGCGATTGAAATGATACACAACACGATTTTGCAGGAAAAAACTAAAAAGAAAGCAATCTTGGTTGTTTCAGCTGAATTATCGGAAATAATGGCATTAAGCGATAGAATTGCAGTTATGTATTCAGGAAAAATTGTAGGAATTTTGAACAGAAGTGAAGCAACAGCGGAAAAAATTGGGATATTAATGGCAGGAGGGAAATTAAATGATGAAAAGTAATGAGATAAAATCAAAAATAATAGATTTTATTCCAACAATAGTTTCAGTTTTTATTGCTCTAATTATCGGTGGAATAATAATGATTTCAAAAGGATTAAATCCATTTGTGGCATATTTTGATATGGTAAAGGCAGCTTTTTATCAGAGTTCACCTCGTTCACCATTTTTTAGTGGACTTGCCAAAACTTTATTTATAGCGACACCGCTTATTTTTTCGGCACTGTCGGCAATGGTAGCTTTTCGTGCAGGGCTTTTTAACATAGGAATGCAAGGGCAAATGATTGCTGGAGGACTGACTGCAGCATTTTGGGCTGTTGCGTTTAAAAATCAGTTTTTGGGAAATGTTGTAATTGTAATAATTGTTGCGATGGTTGCAGGATTTATTTGGGCGGGGATCGCAGGGTTTTTAAAATCTAGATTTGGCGTAAATGAAGTAATTAGTACAATAATGTTAAATTATATAATTGTTGAAATTCAGAATTTTTTGATAAATGGACCGTTAAAAGATCCGTTATCACAGATTCCTCAAACTGTAAAAGTTGTGAAAAATGCAAGACTTCCACTGCTTTTTGCAAAAGTTACAAAACAAAATTTAAATTTTGGATTTATCTTGGCAATCTTATTAATTATCGCACTTTACTGCTTTTTCAAATATTCGAAAAAAGGTTATGAGATAAAAGCTGTTGGACAAAGTGAAACAGTCGCTGAAAATGCTGGAATTAATCCAAAGAAGATAATGTTTTTAGCAATGGGAATCGCAGGAATTTGTGCTGGACTTGGTGGTGCGGAAAGAGTTTTAGGTGGAGCATCCCAGTATGCCTATACAGAGTTAATTATGGGAGACTACGGTTTTACTGGACTTGCGGTGGCTTTACTTGGAAAAAATAATCCTTTTGGAATTTTAGTTGCGGGAATTTTTTATGCGGCGCTTGAAGTTGGTGGACAGATGTTGCAGCAAAGATATCAAGTTGATAAGGACATTGTATATATAATTCAAGCATTAATTATTATATTTGTAGCATCAGAAAATTTATTTAAGTTTTTTATAAAAAAAAAGAAAAAGTAACTAAAAATTTTAAATATTAAAATTTAAATTTAAAAGGAAGGAAAAAATAAGAAAAATGAAAGAAATAGGGAATTTAATACAGCAAACAATAATTATTGCGCCACCAATTTTAATAACAGCGGTTGGAGCGTGTATTTCAGAACGAAGTGGTGTTGTAAATATTGGTCTTGAAGGAATTATGTTAAGTGGAGCTTTTGCCGCAGCAGTTGTAAATATAGCCACAAGTAATCCATATTTAGGAATTGTGGCAGGAATGGCCGTAGGGGTTTTAATCTCGTTAATTCATGCAGTAATTAGTATAAATTTAAAAGGAAATCAGATTATAAGCGGAGTTGCAATAAATTTATTTGCAGTCGCAGTAACTTCATTTTTAATAAAGGCACTATATAACACAGCTGGAAGTACTCCAATGGCAAAAGATGCCGCTGGAAATCCAATTCTTGCAAACCAGCCTCTGATGTTAATTATTATTTACGCAATCGCAATTTTGACACATTTTTTTCTGTATAAAACAGTTTTAGGACTTAGAATAAGAACGGTTGGAGAGCATCCACTTGCAGCGGATACAGTTGGAATAAGTGTCTACAAGATAAGATATATAAGTGTACTTTTGTCGGGAGCACTCGCAGGACTTGGTGGAGCATATTTGACAACTGTACTGCTTCCATCATTTTCAAATAATATGTCAGCAGGTCGTGGATATATCGCATTGGCGGCGATGATTTTTGGAAAATGGAATCCAATTGGAGCAATATTAGCAAGTTTACTATTTGCCTTTGGTCAAGCATTTGCTGATTATGCCAAAGCGACAAGAATTCCAATACCTCAGCAATTTTTGACGATGATACCGTACATTTTGACAATATTGGCATTAGTAGGATTTGTTGGAAAAGCTAGAGCGCCGAAGGCATCTGGTTTGCCGTATGAAAAATAAAAAATAAATTTTTAGAAAAGAGGTTGAAAAATGGGATTATTTGATAATGGAAAAAAGGTAAAAGAAAAAAATTTAGAGTCTGTAACTTCAAGTTCTGTCACTTCAGAAGAAGATGATTTAAACGGAGTGAGTATAATATCAATGGAAACTTCAATAAAAGGAACAATTGAAACAAATTCAATGTTTCAAATCGACGGAGTTTTAGAAGGTGATATTAAAGCTAGAAGTTTAGTTCACATTGGTACAGAAGGAAAAGTTAGAGGAAATATTACAGCAAACTCAGTTTTTATCGAAGGCGAAGTTTCTGGAGATATAGTTGCTGATAAAGTTGAAATCGGCTCAAAAGGAAAAGCTAGATCAAACATTACGTCATTAACATTGGTCATTCAAGAAGGTGGAATGTTTGAAGGAAGTAAAAAAATGAAAGTTGATTTGATAAAAGATGAATCAAAAGTAGAAGTTTTAGAAAGTAACGAACAATAAATAAAATATTTTAGTAGAAATATTGTGAATTAAAAAATCTGTTTCATAGATTGTTAAATAATTTATGGAACAGAATTTTTTGTGTAAAAATTTTTATAGACTGGAGTATAAAAAAATGGTAATATTAGATGATGAAGAATATAATAAAGTTTGGGATATATAGAAAAAAATTGATTGAAGAATTTAAAAAAGCTGATTTAGAGGGATTTAAATTGATTGAGGAAAAAAATTAGAGAGGAACATTAAAGAAAATGAAAGACAACAAAATAAAGATTACTGGAGCTAGAGAGCATAATTTACAAAATATTGATATTGAGATTCCAAAGAATGAGCTGGTTGTAATTACTGGGGTTTCTGGGAGTGGGAAGTCTTCACTTGCGTTTGATACGATTTATTCAGAAGGGCAGAGAAGGTATGTTGAGAGCTTGTCGGCTTATGCGAGAATGTTTATTGGGCAGATGAAGAAACCTGAATTAGATAGTATTGAAGGGCTTTCTCCTGCAATTTCGATTGAACAGAAAAGTGTGTCGAAAAATCCGCGTTCGACTGTTGGTACAACTACTGAAATTTATGACTATATGCGGCTTTTGTGGGCACATATTGGAGAGGCACATTGTCCGATTTGTCATAAAAAAGTAGAAAAACAGTCGATTCAGGAAATTGTCGATAATTTGATGAGTTCTAGAAAAGAAAAGGATAAAATGATAATTTTGTCACCAGTTGTGATTGATAAAAAGGGAACTCATAAAAATTTGTTTTTGAATTTGCAGAAAAGAGGGTTTCAAAGAGTTCGAGTGAATGGTGATATTCTTGACTTGGGTGATGAAATTGTTTTGGATAAGAATAAAAGGCATCATATTGAGGTTGTTGTTGATAGGGTTGTGTTTAAGGCGGATAATAAGGAGTTTTTGAGTCGATTGACAGAGGCGATTGAAACTGCGAGTGAGCTTTCTGATGGGAAAATAATTGTGAATATTAATGGGGAAGATAACAAATTTAGTGAGAATTTTTCTTGTCCAGACCATCCAGATGTTGTATTTCCAGATGTTGTGCCAAGACTTTTTTCGTTTAATGCACCATATGGAGCTTGTGAAGTTTGTAATGGGCTTGGTTCGAGATTGGAAGTTGACGAGAACAAATTAATTGTTGATGAAAATTTGTCAATTAATGAAGGCGGGATAATTTTTCCAGGAGCGACGACTAAAAAGGGCTGGAACTGGGATTTATTCATAGCGATGGCAAAGGCACATAAAATCGACTTGGATAAAAAGGTTTCTAAATTGACTCGAAAAGAAAAAGATGTGATTTTTTATGGAAGTGATAAGCAATTTAAATTTTCTTGGAGCGGAGACAGTTTTAGCTATAATGGAAAACGAGGATTTGAAGGGATTGTGCATGGAATTGAACGAAGATACAAGGAAACTGCTTCTGAATCAGCAAGAGAAGAGATGGAAGCAAAATATATGACAGAGAGAACTTGTAAAACTTGTCACGGGAAAAGACTTAAAGATGTTGTATTGGCAATAACGGTTAATGATAAGAGCATTATTGACTTGACTGAAGTGAGTGTTGTTGATGCACTTGATTTTTATGAAAAAATTCAGCTTACGGAAAAACAAATGCAGATTGCAGCTGAAATTTTGAAGGAAATAAAAGAACGGCTAAAATTTATGATAAATGTAGGACTTGATTACTTGAGTCTTGCGAGAATGACGAAAACGCTGTCTGGTGGGGAATCTCAGAGAATTAGACTTGCGACTCAAATTGGAAGTAGGCTTACTGGCGTGATTTATGTGCTTGACGAGCCGAGTATTGGACTTCATCAGAGGGATAATGATAAGTTACTTGCGACTTTGAAAGATTTGCGTGATATTGGGAATAGTCTAATTGTCGTGGAGCATGATGAGGATACGATGAGAGAGGCGGATTATCTGATTGACATAGGTCCAGGTGCTGGAATTAATGGAGGAAAGGTTGTAGCACAAGGAACGCCAAAACAAGTTATGAGAAACAAAAAATCATTGACAGCACAATATTTGAACGGAAAAATTAAAATTGAAGTGCCTGAAAAAAGAAGGAAAGCAACAAAAGAGATAGTTTTGAAAAATGCAAAAGGAAATAATTTGAAAAATGTGACGGCACATATTCCACTTGAAGTTTTAACGGTTGTAACGGGGGTTTCAGGAAGTGGGAAGTCGACATTGATTAATCAGACATTGTTCCCGGAGCTTCACAACAGGCTGAATAAAGGGAAACTGTATCCGCTTGAAAATGGTGGAATTGATGGACTTGAAAACTTGGAAAAAGTGATCGATATTGACCAGTCGCCGATTGGGAGAACGCCGAGATCGAATACTGCAACATATACGAAAATTTTTGATGATATTCGTGATTTATTTTCACAGACAAACGATGCGAAAGTGCGTGGATATTCGAAAGGAAGATTTTCATTTAATGTAAAAGGTGGACGATGTGAAGCGTGTAGCGGTGCTGGAATTAATAAAATTGAAATGAATTTCTTGCCAGATGTTTATGTGGAATGTGAAGTTTGTAAAGGAAAACGATACAATCGAGAAACATTAGAAGTTCAGTACAAAGGAAAAAGTGTCGCAGATGTGCTAGAAATGACAGTTGAAGAAGCATACGAATTTTTCAAAAATATTCCGTCACTTGAGAGAAAACTGCAAACATTGATGGATGTAGGAATGAATTACATTCAATTAGGACAACCTGCGACAACTCTTTCAGGTGGAGAAGCTCAACGGATAAAACTTGCGACTGAATTATCAAAAATGTCAAGAGGAAAAACCATTTACATTTTGGACGAACCTACAACAGGACTTCACTTTGAAGATATCAGAAAATTATTAGAAGTGTTAAACAGATTGGTTGATAAAGGGAATACAGTCTTAGTAATTGAGCATAATTTAGATGTGATAAAAGTCGCTGATCATATTATCGATATAGGGCCTGAAGGTGGGCAAAGAGGTGGGAAAATAATTTTTGAAGGAACTCCAGAAGAAATTGCTAAAAGTAAAAAGTCTTGGACTGGGAAGTTTTTGAAGAAATATTTGTAATATAAAAAAAGATAATATAAATTGGTAATTCGAGGAAAATTAGACAAAAAATTTTTTGTTTGTATCAGTAAAATTTTGGTTTTTATTTGAAAGAAGTTGTAATTTTTGTACTTATTTTATATTATTAATTTTGAGTATTATAAAAAACAAATTTTAGAAAATTTAAGTTTAAAAGGAGATCAACTATGATTTGTCAAGCCCTTTTTAAAAAAAATTTTTAAATTTTTGATCTTGAATTTTGGGCGAATTTAAATTAACCTATTGAAAATAGATTTTCTTAAATATTTTGTATAGTTTTTTTTAAATAAGTTGCTCAGCGTCAAATGAAATATTATCTTTCATAAGTTTGTAAATAACTCTTACAAGCTTATGGGCAACATGACCCAGTGCCTTGTAATGATTTTTCCCCTGTGAACGTTTAAGAGCATAGTAATTACTGAAAACTTCATTGTTTCGGACAGCATTCCAGGCAGTGTAGATTAGGGAATATCGTAAATATTTTGAGCCACGTTTTGACATTCGGCATGATAAGGCTCTGAACTGCCCTGACTGTCTGACTTTAGGATCTAAGCCTGCAAATGCTAATAGCTTTGAAGGGGAACGGAATCTTGATATATTTCCGATTTCTCCCAGAATGCAGGCACAGGCAACATTGCTTATGCCGGGAATAGACAGAATAACAGGTTTAAGCTTTTCAATGATGGCATTGATCTGCTTTTCAGTATTCCTTATCTGCTCTTCCAGCAGCTCAATAGAGGAAATCAGCTGTGAAATATGAAAACTTAAGGAAATGTCCTCAAAACCGACAGAAGATCTAGCCTGACTTTTGATAATATAGGCAGTCTTTTCACAGAAATGCCCCCTGGAATTAGTTTTTAAAATATTTGTTAAAACATCAATTCCTAAGGCGGCTATTTCTTCTGAAGAAGGATATTTCTTCAAAAGGGCATAGACAGCTTTAGAGTGGATGCCTGAAGGCAGCAGGTACTGAAGCTCAGGGAATATGGAATCGAGATTTCTGGTCAGCAGAATTTTGCATTTACTTTTCTGTTTGACAAGGGAATCTCTGATTCTGTTGAGTTTTTTCAATGAAAGATATTCAATATCGCTCTGTGTAACGAGAGAGTATTCACGGGAAAGCAGCATTTTAGCGATATTGATGGAATCAATTCTGTCGTTTTTAGAATCCCTGCCATAAGATTTTCTAAAATTGGCGACATTTGAAGGATTGACCAGAGTGACATTAAACTTTCTGTTAAAGAAGAAATTAACAAAATTGTCAGAATAGTGTCCAGTAAATTCAAGAGCAATAACAATGTCGTCTTTAGGGATGGACTTTATTTTATCAATTAAGGAAAGAAAGCCCTCAAGACTGTTTTTGAACATAAAATTAGAAAAAACGATATTTCCATTGTCAGAAACAAGGGAAGCAACGTGGTTGAGCTTGGCGATATCAATGCCTAAAAAAAACATAAGATCACATCCTTTAAGAAGAAATAGGGGAACTGTAGGAACCGCAAAGTTTTATCAGGCGCATTCTTGCTAAACATAAAAATTTAAAAACTTATCCAACTATAAGGGTTAAAGATAAAACAGCGGCAATAATCTCCTTTGAAAAGTAGCGAGAGCTCCTTAAGAAAAATAAAAAGTCCGCAGTTTCCCTAAAATAATTATACAAAATAAGGGAAGAGAAAAGCAATAGGAACAGAAAAGAAAAAAATAAGAAATATAAAGAAAGGAGTGTGTGGTATTTTATATAATTATTTATATATTTATCATACAAGAATATAAAATGGAAAAAATAAAACATGAGAAATACAAGATTTTAAAAAGAAATATTATTGAAGATTCTGATTTTACAAAGGAAACAATGTTTATTCTGATTTGTGCAATGATTATAGCTTCAATAGGATTAAATACAAATTCTGTTGCAGTAATTATTGGAGCAATGTTGATTTCACCACTAATGTCGCCAATTCAGTCACTAGGATTAGGATTATCAAATGGAAATTTAAAAAGAGTTTATGTATCACTTTTTAGATTGGGAATTTTTATATTAATAAGTGTAGTAAGTTCCACTTTTTATTTTTTAGTAAGCCCTATAAATGATGCAACACCACAGATACTAGCAAGAACTTATCCTACTTTATGGGACGTTTTAATCGCAATTTTTGGTGGAACTGCAGGAGTAATTGGAAAAACTGAAGAAGATGGTGGAAATGTAGTTCCTGGAGTAGCTATTGCAACAGCATTAATGCCTCCTTTGT
This sequence comes from Leptotrichia sp. oral taxon 847, assembly GCF_001553645.1. NCBI lineage: Bacteria > Fusobacteriati > Fusobacteriota > Fusobacteriia > Fusobacteriales > Leptotrichiaceae > Leptotrichia > Leptotrichia sp. oral taxon 847. The sequence continues at coordinate 1,885,688 of NZ_CP014231.1, forward strand.
GTGTAGTAGGATTTGGGATTGCTCATGGGAATCTGAAAATTTTTCTTGGAGCAGGATATTTGTTTATAATAAATGTATTTTTTATAATGATAGCAACATTAGTTGGTTTGATAGTTTATTCTGGAAATATTTTTGAAGCAAGAAATAAAATTTCAATAAAAAAACAAATAATATTTTATATAGTAAGTTTAATCATAATTATTCCAAGTATATATACAGCAACAACTTTAGTTCAAGATACAGCGAGAGAAAATTCATTAAAAAAATTTATTTCAAGGGAATTAAAAAATCATTATGTTTTTGATAATTCTATTAATAAAAAAGATAAAACTGTTACTTTAAAAATTGTAGGAGATGCCTTTAAAAAACAGGATATTGAGAAATTAGAAAAAAAACTGGAAAAATATAAATTGAAAAACTATAAATTAAAAATACAGCAGTTATCCAATGAAAAGTATTTAACAGCACAGGACTTATCAAAATATCTGAACGAAGAAAAAATAAAAGAAAATGCTGAAGATGTTTCATTACCGATTGAAAATAAAAATCAAGAAATTTTGGAAAATGATTTAAAAACTGTTGAAAATATTTTATATAAAAATTTTTCAAATAATATTAGTGAAGTTAAAATTGGGAAATTGATAGATGCAAATAATAATGAGAACTTTGTTGTTTTAGTTGTTGGGAATGAAACAATGACAGATGAAATTGCTGAAAAAATAAAAAATCTTGAATTTGATACGGATAAGAAATATGAAATTATTGTAGAAAAATCAAAATCTATTTCAATGAATGAAGAAACATCAAATTAGAAAAAAATACTTGAAAAAAAATAAAAAAATTTATTATTATTATTATAGTTAAAAATTTTATTGAGAGAATATTAACTTTAAAGTTTTTGAAGAAGTATTTATAATGCAATTAACTTAAATATTTTGAGTTTTTGACTGGCTAAATTTTCTAAAAAAATTTTTTCTAAAAAAATGAAATTATTGATAAAAAATAGTTGAAATAATAAAAAAAATGCGGTATTATAAGAGTAGAAGGATTTTAAAAAAAATTGTATTTTAGTAAAAAAAATCTGATGTTAAAGCGTTAATTTAAAATGAAAAGAGGTAAAAAATGAAAAAGTCATTTTTAAAATTAATATTTCTTGTAGTAATTGTAATTGCTGGAATTATGTCTTGTGATTTTTTGGCAAATAAAACATTTAAAGTTCCAAATTCTATGATTACAAAGGAATTAAATAAAAAATTTCCAATTGAAAAAAATTTTTTGCTTGGAAAAGTTGGACTTAAAAGTCCTGTGATAAGCTTTGCAGGCGATAGACTTTATTTTTCGGCTGATTACGATGTTTCACTTTTAGCAGGAAAAGCAAAAGGTGCAATATTTTTAAATAGCGGTGTTAAATTTGATCCAAAAACAAATAAACTGTATTTAGTGGATTTGGATATTACCAAAATTACTGATGAAAAAGGAAATAAAGTAGATGATTCGGTTATGGCACAGTCGTTAAAAGCACTTGTTTCAAATTATTTGGAAATTAATGAAGTTTACACTTACGACGAAGACAAAAAAGTAAAAGTGAAAAATATGTATATAAAAGACGGAAAATTATTTGTTCAAACTTAAAAAACTTTTGTTTTTTAAACTAAGAGTGTCCAGAATTTTGTGTAAACTCAAAATATAATATATGGTACAGGATGGTAGTTTTATCATCCTGTTTTTAAATTCTTCCTTCAAAATAAATACTTAACTGAGAATATATTTCTCCCCAGCCCGGTATTCTTCCAGTCCATTTCTTTGTTGCTTCTTTTAAACTTAAATATACTGACTTCATCAATGCTTCATCTGTCGGATAAAGTGATTTTGTCTTTGTATACTTTCTTAACTGTCTGTTTAAGCTTTCTATCGGGTTTGTCGTATATGTCAGCTTTCTTATCTTTGTATCATTTTTTAGGGATAATCTGAGGCTCAAACTCAGCATTTCTATCTCTAGGAATATCTAAGTCAATATTGCCCGTACTCACTTCTTCAATTTCAGCTTCAAGCATAGTTTGAATAGTCTCAGAAAGCAAATCTTTAAGCATATCCTTAATATCATTTGTATCTTTAATATTGTAATCCTTAATTAATGTTTTAAAAATTTCGTTGTCAATTTTCTTTTTAGCCATAATAAAAACCTCCAAATATTATACAGTTATTTTACCATATATTATTTAGAGGTTTACACAAAAATTTTTACACACCCTGAATACTTTTCTTAATTAGCTAAATACATATCAGCTAACTCTAAGTTGCAATAACCTTTTCTAATTTTTACAAATAAAGTAAAATATCTAGGAGTAAATAAATTTAAATATATGACATTTTAATCATCCTTTCTTTTTAAAATCATCAAATTAATTAATATTATTTAAGATACCCTTTATCCCTGTATTCAAAATATTCTTTTGGTATTTCATCCTTAAAAAGTTTCATAACAAAATCATATAACTCTTTCTCTGTACCTTCTAAATCTTCGCTAACTTTATGTACTACTTCATATCTAGTTATTATCGTTACCATATCTTTTGGACTATTTGAAGAATAATCAAAACCATCTTTCAATTTTTCCTGTTCATGTCCATGTTTGTTTAACAAATCTGTTAAGTTTTTCGTTTTAAAAAATACTTTGGTCTCCAATGTGTTATCAGGATTTATAAAGTACAGCTCAAGTTTTAGTACCTCCATTGTATCTTTTTCAACATATCCTACTGATGATACTTTTCCAAACAAAAATTTCTTTTTATTTTTTAGTTTCAGTGGTACATTAGAATAAAAAATATCCAAAAAATTTGCATCTGATAAATTATCTAAGGTTATATCTTTGTAAATAGAAAAAATTTGACCATTAGTTTGTATTAATCTAGAATTATCAACTTTTTCTAAAGTTTTAAAATACATCAAAAATAAATATTTCGTTGGTTTAATAGAATGTAATGAATATTCGAGTATCCCAGTATTACACGAGGTATCTCCAATAGTCATATTTCTTTTATTTAAAAATTTTATTACATCTGGCCTACTATTATATTCTTCTATTGTCATCGGAGATTCACTTGTTTCTTCTGGTTCTTCAGTAAATCCACATACTGATACAGAAAAAAATATTAATAATATTACTAATTTAATTAATTTAATATTCATTGCGATACACACCTCTCAATCTTAATTTATGTTCTATTCTTAACATATTTTCTGTGATGTCGCCATCTAAATTATATTTTCCTTTACCATCTAAACTTGGTCCTGTACTTTTTTTAGCGTCATCTTCAGTTTTTCCACCTATACCAACTGTTCAATCTTCTTATATTCTACCTCTATTATTTGCAAAATTTGTTGAAAGTTCACATTTACAGTTTCTTTCGCTTGTTCAACTCTATCTTTAATCGGACTGTTCATTCCAAAATTTATAATCATAATATGGTTCAAAATTTTCTCCATTTACATGTTTTTTATAATACTCTTCTAACCATTTTTCTTGAGGATATATTTTATCACGATATTCAAAATATTCTTTTGGAATTTTATCTTTAAACGCGTCCATAATAATATTATATATTTCTTTTTCCATTCCATCTAAGTGATTTGAAGTTTTATGTAAATTTTTATATCTTGTAAATAATGTTACCATATCTTTTCTAAAATAAGACATACCGATTTCATTCTGTATTTGACTTTCATTATACTTAAACAATAAATCATATAATTTACAATTTTTATAATATATTTCTTTTTCTTCCATATTATTTGAGTTAATATAAAATAATTCTAGTTTTAATTTTAATCTATCATTTTTATCATAAAAATGACTAGCCGTAACTTTTCCATATAAAAATTTCTTCCCATTTTTTAATTTTAAAGGTACTGCTGAATAGTATTCATCTAAAAATTCTGGAACAAAAAAATCATTTAATACACTGTCTTTAGTAATTCCATAATTTTGACCATAAAACATTTCCTTATGATAATCATCTATATTGTAAGATTTAAAATACATTAAGATTTCATGCCTAAAATTATTACTTTTCAGAGAATATTCGATCATAGTTGGAAATCCATAAGCTGCTGAAAAATCTGTTTTCCTATTTTCATTGTATTTATTCATAATCTTTAGTACTTTTTTATTTTCAATAGAAATATTTAAATTATCACTTTTAATATCCTCGTTGGAGAATATAAAATTAAAAAATATGATATATAGTAGTATACTTTTTATTATTATAATCTTCATACTATCACCTACCTATTTAATATCTATAATATCTGCTTCTAAGTAACAATCCATGCTCTTTTCTTAACATATTTTCAGTTATATCGCCTGCTGAATTATATTCTCCTGTTAATCCAGGTCCTAAGTATTTTCCATAAAATATAAATTCATTTTTTACTGTTTCTTCTGTTGATTTTCCTATTCCAACTGTTGCATATTCCTCTTTCTTTCCATATTTTGCGCTTCCTTCCGTCGGAAGACCAAGAGCTGCCAAATCAGTGTATGTACCGTCTAATTCCTTTATTCCCCAATGGTCTCCCATTATTCTGCCTGCTTTATTTAATTCATAATGGGTCACCCACAACGGTTTTCCTTTAGAATCATATGCATGTGTTCCTTTTAATACACGGTACACATGTATTAATTCATGACCAACTGTGATATAAAGTTTTTGATTAGCTTCTACTATTGTCATACTTTTCAATTTATCCCAAACAAATGGGGAAATTTTTTGATTCTCATCTATCATTACAACTTTATTTTGTGCTGCCGCTTTTGATCCTTTCTTGCCACCAAACCATTTATTTGGATCTTTTCCGTTTGTAACAAATATTTTTGAGTCATCTTTTATCAAATAATCTACTAATTCATTACTTTTCACAAATTTTTCAGCATTATCCGATAATTTTCGTTTCTTACCGTCAATATAAATAAAATCTATTTCATAAGCACAGCTTTCTTTATCATTTATTCTTTTACATTCTTCTACATATTTTCTACCTTTATCTTTTTTAATGTCTAAATCGTATCCAGTTAATTCTTCAAAAACTTTTAATAACTTCTCTCTTTCTGAATCGGTAAGATTTTTATCCAAAAATATTCTATCTCCAACATGAGTATCCAATTTACTGGTATCAATAGCACCATCAGATTTCATAGAAATAGTAGTCTTGTCATCCTTATACTTATCCTGGAAATATGAATTAGTTGCTCTTCCTGTACTTTCTAGTCCTTTTTCTTCAGTTCCTGTTTCTATTTGTCTTCCTTTGGCTCCATTTATAATATGACTCCCTTCTTCCGAAATTGTTCCAATAAGCCCCGATTTTGTACTATTTTCTTTGGCATTTATATTTATTATCATCGTATGAACTCCGGTAGATGAAACATAAGCAGTTCCTGCTTTGTCTTTTAATTCAGGAGTTTCTTCGGGTGTACTAAATTTAATTTCAGCCTTATAACCTAAATCAGAATATGCCTCTTCAAAAGCTGATTTAATCTCATTTTGAGTACTTGCTACTTTCAACCTTTCACCAGCAATATTTTCTACAGTCTCAGAAAGTCTAGTTTCTCTCAACTGTCCAAAGAAATTTCTGTTGTCATCTCCTGGGTCATGAATTGAATTATCAAGTGCCTTTGTAATATCCTTTATTTCATCTTTAGCCTTATTCAAATCTTCTTTCAACTTACCAGGATTAGTAGCATACTCAATAGTCTGGCTCTCAACATTAACATTTGTAGAATGATGATCATCTCTTGTAACTTCATTAGCTTTTGTAACATCCCTATTTATTGGACTTCCAGAAGTTTCGCCTATTTCTACATTTCCAACTACCGTATTTCTAGTAATTCCTTGTTTATCCCTGTCATCTTGATTAAATCCAATGTTTGTAACTCTAGGAGACTTTCCTAATGAAGTCCCTACTGAAATTCCAGTTGTTGTCATTGTATCGTAGTTTTGAATATCGTGGCCAACATATTTATCAACTTTAAATGTAGTACCATTTTCACTCTGTTTTCCAATAATAGCTCCAGTATTTTCAACTGTTCCAACATGAAGATTACTTCCTTCACCAACAATAAAGCTGCTTTGATTATCTACAAATGCTCTACTTCCGCTTGTTCTGCTTCCATTTACATTTAAAGAACTAGGAACTCCATTTGCACTTATTCCTATGCTTGAACTGCTTGAGCTGTAGCTGTTATGAAGTTCTACAGCTTATTTCTGAATATTTGCCACGTTGTTGCTTTTTACAACAACAATTATTATAATAAACATGTAATTTTACTTTTACTTACTATTTTTTTTTGATATTTTTTTCGAGCTAACCTAATTTTATCTATTATATTTTTATATTTAAAATTTTTCTTTGAAGAATCCCAAATCACAATATCATCTTCATTTTTTATTAAATCTGGATAATCGTATATTGAAACATCAAAAAAAATTGTTTTATTTATAACATATAGTTTTTTAGTTTCGATTCTATTTAATCCTTCTAATTTATAAGAATTAGAATCATATAAAACTTCCTCTTTATTTTTAAAATTTCCATCATTACAAAGAAATTCTGATAAATATTCAATCTCAGAACTAACATTATCTTGTATGTAATCTACCCAGTATCCATCTAATTCTAAGTCATCTTCTAACCAAAAAAATTTTAAAATTTTTTTTTCCTGATCAGCATACCTAATATAATTGCCTAAAAAATCTGATAAATCATCAAAAGTTAAATCAATTGTATTATTAAAATTTTCCATATCTTGTATCAAATCCCTTTCTATAATTTTTTTATCTACCAAGAAAATTATTTCCCTGTAGGATGTGCTGGAATAATATGAGCTCTTCCTTTAGAATCATAATGTATAGTAAATCTTGAAGTAGGCATACTTTTACCAGTTTGATCTTTATAAATACCTCTATATTTACCCTTCGTATCAATTATTTCTTTTTGCCCACCATTTATTTTAGTTCCTTTTCCACTATATTCTTTTAGAATTTTTCTAGCATCTTCTATCTTCAATTCACCTTTTCCATTTTTATAATTTCTATGACTAGGATCATGTTTCCCTTGTCTATCTACATTTAATTCAGGCTGTTTTTTAGTACTATTATTTGCATTAGAATTTTTTTGTGGATTAGATTTTGGCTTATTATTGTTATTCTTTCCTACTCGTCCATTTAAAAAAACTCCAGTTATTGTTGGAATTATTTCTGCCGTCCAATTGGATTGTCTAAAGTCAATTTTTATTGGTTGGTTGCTATTCTTTTGCATATTCGCAGCTGTATAAATATCTGACATAACTAATTTGATTCCGTTATTTGAAAAAATTTTAGAAACTGCTATCAAATCATCATAACTTCTTAAACTTACAATTTCTATAGTTCTATTATCGTAAATTTTATATTTTCCTCCAAATTTTATACCAGCTTGTTCTATTTGTTTCATGATAGATTCTATTTGTTTATTATAAGAAGGTCCTATTTCTGAACGTTGCTTTTTCAATTTTAATGAAACTATTAATATTGCAAATCTTCGAGAATTTTGATCATAATCATCATCAATAATTTCTCTATCCCCTACATTCTCCCCAAAATCAACATTGGAATAATCCTTCCCATCTGAATGAATACTAATAGGTGTATTGTCATCCTTGTATTTCTCAGTAAAATACTCATTTGAAGCTCTTCCTGTACTTTCAAGCCCTTTTTCATCTGTTCCTGTCTTTCTCTGTCTGCCTTCAACTTTTCCTATTACATGGCTTCCTTCTTCAACTATTGTTCCGATAAGTCCAGCCTTTGTCGTATTCTTTGAATCTTGTGCATTGATTATTATTGTCTTAACTCCATAATCATCTACATATGCTGTCCCTGTTTTGGGATTTCCATCTTCATCTAATAATTGTGGAGAGTTTTTAGGATCTGAGAATATAATCTCTATATCATATCCTAAATCCTTGTAGGCATCCTTAAAAATACCTGCTATTTCAGTATCTACTGTCTTACCTATCAATCTTTGGCTTGTTATGTTATCAATAGTTTTATTCAACCTTACTTCTGATAACTGTCCAAAGAAGTTTCTATTATCATCTCCCATATCGTGAATTGATTTATCAATTGCCCACTTTATGTCGTTTATTTCCTCTTTGGCTTTCCCAATATCCTCTTTCAGCTTAGCTGGATTAGTGGCATACTCAATAGTCTGGCTCTCAACATTGATATTTGTACTGCTGTGAGTGTCCTTTGTAACTTCATTTGCTCTTGTAATATCTCTGTTTATTGGACTTCCAGAAGTTTCTCCTATCTCAACATCTCCAATTACAGTGTTTCTTGTGATTCCTTGCTTGTCCCTGCTGTCCTGATTAAATCCAACATTTGTAATTCTCGGTTTTCCTGTTGAAATTCCTATTGATCCGCCTGTTGTCTTCATTGTGTCGTGATTCTGAATATCTTTTCCAACATAGCTGTCAATCTTGAATGTGGAGTTTCCTTGCTTGCCAACTACAGCTCCTGTATTTTCAAGCGTTCCAACATGAAGACTGCTTCCTTCTCCGACAATGAATGTGCTTTGGTTGTCTACGAATGCTCTATCTCCATTTGTTCTGCTTCCGTTTATGTTTACAGAGCTTGGCACTCCGTTTGCACTTATTCCAAGGCTCATTCCACTTGAGCTTCCAATTGTCGTGCTTGTGTTCTGTCTTGAAATAACTTCCACTTTTCCAATGTTTCCAGTTACTTTTCCGCCTTCCTGGTTAAAGCCGTTTAGTACCATTGAGCCAGTATTGTTGTGAACTTCATTTACATTCTTGAAATTCCCGTTTGCATAAATTGTTTCAACTGTATTCTGGTTACTTTGGCTAGCTGAAATACTTCCATCATTTCCTGTTACTTGAGTTTTATGACCATATCCTACAGTTGCACTAGATTACAAATAAATTCTATTTTCAGTTTTAATTTTTTCTTATATCAATAGTTTTATTTTTTTTGTCAAATATATACATAAAATTTTTATCTCTTGCGTTTCCTTCGCTTAAAATTTCAAAAGTTTTAATATCAACATTTTCTAATTTAGTTATTTTATATTCATAAGGAAAAATTTCGCTTTTGATAATTACGTAAATACCATTTTTATCTTTTAAATAATATATATTTATATAATCGTTTTCCATTTTAAAAATTTCAACTGTTTTGGGATTTACATTTAATTCATAATCATAAAAATAAAGACTATTTTTATCTTTTGTATATCCTTCTTTTAAAATTTCGAAGGTTTCAGTGTCAGCACTTTTTAACTTAGTTATTTTATATTTTTCTGATACAGTATCTATTATATAAACTCCGTTTTTATCTTTTAAATAATATTTACTATCAAAGCTTTTTTCAAAAATTTTGACAGTTTTTACGTCTATATTTTTTATTTTACCACCATCAAAATAAAAATAATTTTTATCTTTTGAAAAATCAGAACTTAAAATTTCAAAACTATTCATATCTGCTTCTTCTATGATAAATGAGTTATAATAGATATTGTTTTTATCTTTTGCATATCCATTTTTTAAAACTTCAAAAGTTTTTATATCAATATCTTCTAATTTTGAATAAGGATTCCGTTCCCAAACTTTTATAAAATAAATCCCATTTTTATCACTAAAATAAATCCCGTATTTATCTTCATTTTCATCTTGATTTAAAACTTTAAATGTATTTTTATCAATTCCTTCTACTATCCAATTATATCTATAAATATTATTTTTATCTTTTGAAAATCCATGATTTAAAGGAATAAAGGTTTGAGGATCAGCACCAATAATATAATTTCCATAACGATAAACAGCATATTTGTCTTTCGCATATATTCCATCTATAACTTTAAAACTTTTCACATCTGCATTAGTAGTGAATGGATATTCCAAGTCTCTTGTTACAGAAACGCCGTTATACATAACAATACCATTTTCAATAGTGTATTTTGAAAATATGTTGTTAAAATAAAAAATAGAAATTATTAAATAAATAAGACAATTTCTCATCTTTTCTTGTATGATAAATGGAGCTATCTCATAATTCAAAAATTACAAAGTAAAACAAATATTATATATATTATTATTGTAAAAATAAATTTTACTTATAGTTTCATTTTGAAACAGCCCTAATATTTAAAATACTTCTCCTTTCTTTATTTTATCGTTGTTTATTTTTTTTATTATTTCCTTTGACATTTCATTAAAAAAACTTTTTCCATTTCCATCATAAATATCCATACTATCTTGTTCTCTTATATTAAGCCTATAAATACTTCCTGAAAATCCTGGTTTAGCTAAATAAAGATTATTTAAACTAAACCAACGCCCTACATCAATTAATTCGTTATTATAATTTTTATCATGAAATTCTGGATATATATTTTCAAGAAAAATTTGAACAGTATGCCCTGTTTCATGAAAAAGAAGTCCATCTTCGACTCTATTTGGATTAGAAAATATTATATTGTAATCAGGAGAATAAAATGCTTTTGGTAAATTAACTGGTATTTCCTGATTTATTTTTTTATAATAATTTTCAATTTTCTCAATTTTTGGTATAATTAATTTTCCGTTATTATCAATATTAATAGAATTTCCATTAAATTTAGTTTCAGAAGTATAATTTTTATATAAAAATTTATCTAATGTTTTTTCGAGTGCTGATTCTATATGCTCATAAATTTTTAGATTTCTATCTTTTAATTTTGGAATTCCGCTAACAAATCTTGAATTGCTATCATCGATTATCTGAGTATCTTGATTATAATTGATAATAGCTTGTACAATCCATTCTTTTCTAAAATTTTGGAATTCTTGATTTTTTAATATTTTTTCTTCGTATACTAATGTATAAATTGAAGCAATCGTATCTTCAACTTCTTTCTTTTTTTCTTTATCCGTGTATTTTGGAACTTGTCCACGTTCTCCACCTCTTTCACCCCACACCGTATTTTTTTTAATATATTCTTTTAAATATTTATTAATATTTTCAAAATTTAATTCTTTTTCTCCTTTACTATTTATTGTATAAAATTTATCCTCCTTATTTAAACTATTGTTTAATTTATCAATGTCAATTGATTTTTTTATCTCTTGCCTTTTATCATCCATATCTGAAAAATATAATTTTTGAACTTCTTCATAAAATGTATAAATTGTATTTTCTTCTTGTGTCAATATTAATCCTTGATTTACTTTATTTTGTATATCAATTATTTTTTCATATGTTAAAGGTTCTTTTTCTAAATTAATATTATATTTTTTAGCAAACATCTCAATTATTGAATTAATTTTTTCTTTTCCACCAAATATCGCAAAATCAAAATCTTCAATAAATTTTTCAGGGTTAGTTGCATATTCTATTGTTTGAGATTCAACATTAATATTTGTACTGCTGTGAGTATCTTTCGTTATTTCATTAGCTTTTCCTAAATCCCTGTTTATCTCATCTCCTGAAGCATTCTGTATCTCAACGTTTCCTACAATAGTGTTTCTTGTAATTCCTTTCTTGTCCCTGCTGTCCTGATTGAAGCCTGCACTTGTGATTCTTGGTTTTCCTCCAAGTGAAGCTCCTATTGAGCCTCCAGTTGTTGTCATTGTATCTTCATTGTAGATATTTTTTGCTATATAGTTGTCAATCTTGAATGTTGTGCTGTTATCACTCTGTTTTCCAATTACTGCACCAGTATTTTCAAGTGTTCCAACCTGAAGATTACTTCCCTCTCCAACAATAAATGAACTTTGATTATCTACAAATGCCCTGTTTCCATTAGTTCTGCTTCCGCTTACATTTACGGAACTTGGCATTCCATTTGCACTTATTCCTACGCCTATTCCACTTGAGCTTCCTGTTGTCGTACTTGTGTTCTGTCTGCTTTCTACAATCAGTTTACCGATATTACCTGTTACTTTTCCGCCTTCCTGATTAAATCCAGATAATGTCATTGAACCTGTATTATTATGGACTTCATTTACATTCTTGAAGTTTCCATTTGCATAGACAGTTTCAACTGTATTCTGATTGCTTCTGTTTGTGGAAACATTTCCGCTAATTCCGTTTGGCTTTATTTGTCCGTTTGAGCCTATTCCGGCACTTACTCCTGCTCCAAAGCCTGAACTTTCAGAACTGTATCTATTTCTTAACTCAACTGCTTCCTTTTGAATATTAGCAACATTATTGTAAATGAATGTTCCACCCTGAGCCTGTGTTCCCTGATACGTTATGTTGTTTACATTGTTGTAGGTAATGCTAGAATTTTCATTTAAAGGCTTCATTGTCGTAACAGCCGCACTTTCAATATGTGAAGCTGTACTGGATTTTGACTTGTTAAATCCTGCACGTATATTTCCGCTTACATAAAAGTCGTTATTTACCTTGAAATCTCCTTTTTCAATGTCATTCATTGTGGCTCTTGTGCCATTACGTCTTGTAATATTTTCCGAAAGCCCCTTAATTGTACCAGTTGCGGCATTTATCGCTTCCATAGCTCCGCCTGCCGTATCGCCATTCTTAATCTGACTTACAGCTTGGCCAACCTGTTTTGCCCTGTCCAATGCTGGGCTGTTTATTCCCGCTGATATTGTAAATCCGCTGCTCTTACTTGAAGTATGTACATCCCTTGTGTCAATTCTTGCCCCGTATTTTACATCGCCATTATTGATTTGAATATTTCCATATTCAAAGTTTGTGGCTGTAATTTCTGCTCCTCTGTTTAAGACTGAGCCGTCTCCAACTTGCAGGTTGGATTTTGCATTTACTGTAGTCTTTTCATCGTATGTGTTCTGCGATTTTCCATACCCTGCTGATATTGTGCCGTGACTTATTCCGCCAGTAAATCCTTTATTTTTGTTCTTTTCATAGTAGCTGTTGTGCAGTTCCCTTGAGTCAGTTGTAACTTTTCCACCTACAAAAGTGTTTTCTCCAAGAACAATGTTACTTCCAATTCCTTCAACATTTCCTGTAATTACAGCATTCTTTCCAAGCTGTAAATTACTTGCAACGTTTTCTTCCTGATGAGATTTTACATGGCTGCTGCTTGAGGCAAAAGTGCTTTTATTGCTTTGTCTTGATTCAATATCATAAGTGTTGATTACTGATTCGGCCCTTACATTTCCAACTGCAAGCCCTGTCGTGTCTTCAGCTATGAATGATGAGCCTCTTAGATTAAGGTTCCCAATTCTTCCTTCTGCTGAATTTGCGACTGCTCCACCGCCAAAATGTGTTGTTTCTGCATATTTTGAATAGTTGCTTCCGCTTATTCCAAGCGTGCTCTGCCCTGACAATGATAATGCGCTTGCATTGAAGCTGTTTACGTCAAGTGCCAGATGATCAGTCTTTAGCATTCCGCCTACAGAGTTATAGCTGTCAGCCTTGATAAAAGTTGTACCTTTTGAAGTGATTCCACCAATTGAGGCTATTTCCTCACGCTGAGATTTATCGTACTCCCCATAGTTAAATCCAGTTGTTCTTTTTGTGGTATTGTTAATCACATTCCCCTTTTCAGAAATCAGGGCAACCGCCTCTTCACCGTTAATTCGTCCGCCGATATTTTCAATATTTCCAACAGAACTTATATATGTCTTGTCTCCTGAAATTTCTGAAAGCAGGTTGTTAGTCGTCTCATTTCTTACAGTATTCGCTTCAACATAAGTAACTCCGCCATTACCCCATTTTGTACCATCATTTACAAAGTCCTTGGTCTTGACATAAGTTCCGTTTATTCCACCAACCCTGTTTCTAGTATCATCGCTTATGCTTTCCCTAGTCTTGCTGCTTAGATAAACTTGTGGAGCAAGGACTTCAACTCCATTTACATTTTTTGTTACATACCAGACAATATCCTCGTTCAAGTTATTTATCTGATCTTGAGTCAGTTCCTGCCCTACTGTAAGTCCAAGCCTTGTACCTTCAGTTGCGGCATTGTCCATCATTGACTGGATTAACTCCTGATTAGATTTTCCATTTATGAATGCAGTTCCCAGCTTTTCAGCTAATGCTCTAGTTAATAACTGGTTTTCATAATACGCATCTCCAAGCCGTCTTGTTCTGTCCCATATTTCAGAATAGCCAACTCTTGAAGTGAAGTAGTCGCTTCCGAAATATTGCCCAAGACTTATGTATCTGCTTCTAGTTTCCAGCAAATATTTAGAACTTGGATTCATATTTGTTGTAAACATTGCACTTGAAAGTATTGGATTTACGTCTATTCTTCCGGTATTTTTAATATCCTTAATCCCTGAATTGTTTCCTGCAATCTGAATTGCCCTATCAAATCCATTGTTTACAGGATTATTTAAGTTTGTGCTTCCATTAACCTGTGAATTTCCGCCAAAGCTGCTGTTTAGTTTAGATAGCAAGGTATTTCCTGCAGCCTGAACCTGCCCGTTGGTAGAACTTGTCCCTTTATTCATTCCAACTGAAGTTGAAGAAATCAAGGCTCTGCCAGTCGCTCCGCCATTATTTAATACTTTACCATTTCCAGCTTCAATAGGATTCTTTATGATATTTGGAGCATTTACATTTACTACTGCCCCTTCAATGATGGAAGGCTGTCCGCTTTCATATCCGATGCCGCCATTCTCCAAGTATCTGCTGTAAGTTCCGTTTGCGGAGCTTCTTCTGCTCCCATGTCTATATGTTAAATACAGTTTTTCCTGTCCATTCTTTAACTGGACTGCATTTCCCAATGTTACAGAATTTTCAAAATTAGCTGCATTTATATCAACCAGTCCGCCACCAGAAATTATGCTGTCCCTATTTTTAAAATTACCTGAATTTATTGTAATATTTCCACTTGCTAAAACCTTACCATATTCAGTTGTTGCCCTGCTATCTATTTTTCCTGTCAAAGTATTTCCAGGTACTTCCGGAGTATTTGTTCTAGTAAGCTTTCCTCTCTGTCCCAATTTTGCTCTGGCAAGATCAGCGTACTGAGAAAACAGCAGAGAATTTCCAGAATGTTTTGCAATCATGCTTTCAAGCCAGCTTCTCTGATGCCTTTTTACGCTGCCCCTGTCCCTGCTTCTATGTTGAAAGTCAGGCTCATTGACTATCCATCCATTCAGAACTTCAGCTTCAGATAATCTTCTGCCATCCCAAGTTTCATAATACTTCTCATAATTTCCTAAACCTGTAACTCTACCAATATTCTGAAAATCATTTGAAGTAACAAAAATATCCCCAGTTGACTGAACAGTTCCAACGTTATTAGTGATTTTAGAAGCATTCAGGTCCATATTTCCACCAAGAATCTCACCTTCATCATTCAAAATTTCAGAACCTTTGATTATCAGAGCATTTCCACCATAAATACTTTTATCTTTATTATTCAAGACCTTACTTTTAGCATTCATCTCAAGATAATTGTCGAAAGCAATCAAATCATTGTTTGTGATGTTGTTTCCATTAATTTTACCATCATTTCCAGTAATCATATTATTGTTTACAACATTCCCACGGCCATCAATAATCACAGCACTTGAAGCCAGTTCCTTATTATTTGTAAAATCATTAGAACTTATTTTAATAAGCCCCGCCCCTGTCGTATTTCCATTGTTTGTAATGTTGTTTCCTGAAATTTCAAGCAAACTTTCTCCATGCAGATTTCCAACCAGATTTAGATCCTGGTCAGTTGTAAGAACCGTCTTATTCCCTTTTATTGTTCCAGTATTATCAAATTTTTTCGCATTTTGCATAGAAATTTCTCCAGACAAAATCTCTCCAATATTTGTAATGCTCGAATTATTTAGCAGTATTTTACCATTTGAAGCCATTTTCCCTGAATTTGAAACTGTCGCATTATTTGAATTTATGCTGTTTACTGCCAGCATTTCTTTTGTATTCGTTAAAGTATTTGTCGTTAAATCAATGTCATTTGCTGAAGAAATATTTCCATTATTTTTAGTGTCATTAACTCTTGCCCTAATGTTGTCAGCTGATATTTTACCGCTATTTGTGAATTCCAAACCAGTTATATCAAGATTTTTACCCTCAATATTTCCGCTGTTAGTCATCGAATCCGAAGTCGTAATGTTCCCATTTGTCGCCAGAACTCCTGAATTTTCAAGTCTTTGCGATGTAACATCACTTCCTGCGGCAATTTTTCCAATATTTTTAACATTCTTAACATCCAGTGTTCCATTAGTCAAAATTTTCCCAGAATTATTGACATTTTTCCCTGAGATTTTCCCAACAGCTGTAATATCTTTAGTATTTTCAATATCCGCCGTCTTCAAATCATTTCCAACTTCAACTTTTCCATCGTTTTTCAAATTATCAGTTTTAAGATTTTTAGAATACATGCTTCCTGAATTTTGAGTATCTTTCCCTGAAATATCCTCATTTACAGCAATCTTTCCAGTATTCTTAATATTTTTTGAAACAGTCAAACTTTTTCCTGATTCTAAATCCCCACCATTTTCAAGTTCTCCTGAAACTGTAATTTTTCTGTTTGCCCTAACTTTTCCTGAAGTTTTTAAATCATTTCCTGATATTGATCCTACAGCCTGAATTTCTCCAGTATTTTTAATATTTCTAGCTTTTACATTTTCATTTGAAGAAATTTTACCATCATTATCCAAATCTTCAGATTCCAAGTTTTTAGCAGAAATTTTTCCCGAAGTTTTCAAATCATCTGTAGATACATCTCCAGCAGCTGAAATCTCTCCTATATTCTTAACTTTTCTAGCTTTTACTTTTCCATCTGCCAAAATTTTTCCATCATTTTCTAAATCATGGGATTCAAAATTTTTGGAAATAATTTTTCCTTTTGAAACCACATTCTTACCAGAAAAATCACCATTTGTCGCTATCTCTTTAGTGTTTCTTACATTTCCCGAAACCTTTATATCTTCTACAGCTTCCAAATCCCCATCATTTTCAAGCTTCCCTGAAACTGTAACTTTTCTATTAGATTTTATGCTTCCTGAAGTTTTCAAATCATTTGTGGAAATATTTCCAGCAGATGATATTTTACCAGTATTCGTAACATTTTTAGCCCGAAGATCTTCATTTGTAAAAATTTCTCCATCATTTTTAAGATCATTTACTCTTAAATTTTTAGAAACTATTTTCCCGCTTGAAACAGCATCTTTTCCTGATAAATTTCCGCCAGCATAAATTTTACCGCTATTTTTAATGTTACTTGAAACCGTAATATCTTTAGCACTCTGTAAAGTCCCGTCATTATTCAAATCCCCTGAAATATCAAGAGCTTCATTTGTTCTAATGCTTCCACTTGAAACCATACTGTCGCTTGATATTTTTCCGACGGCTGAAATTTCTCCAGTATTTTTGAAATATTTTGTTTTCAAATCCGCATTTGTAAAGATTTTTCCATCATTCTGCAAATTACTTGTTGTAAAATTATTTGCAACAATTATACCTGATGAAACTGCATTTTTACTTGACAAATCTCCATTAGTTGAAATATTTCCGGAATTTAAAATATCATTTTTTACAGTTATTTTGCCTATAGAAGTCAAGTTACCTGAATTATTTAACTTCCCGTCAATCCCTGTACTTTTAGAAACTTGAATGCTACCACTGTTTTCCAAGTTTTTAACATTCAAATTTCCACCTGTATTAACAGTTGCCAAAACATTTTTAAAATCATCAGCCTTAAAATTCCCGGCAACATTAATATCGCCTGTATTCAAAAGACTTCCTGTATTAAAATTCCCTTCAGAATATATTTTAGAGTTATTTTGAGTATTCCCATTTAAATTAATATCCCCAGCTGCCTGTGTTTCTCCATTTAGCTTAATATTTTTAGCATTGATATTAATCCCTTTATCAGAACTGGCAAGCTCACTTTGGGCATATTCTGTTCCATTAATTTCAATACCGTTCCCTTTAATTTTTGCAACATTAATTTTCCCATCTGCTGTAATTTCAAGTTTTTTATCTCTTGAGTAAACAATTCCCCTTGAGTTTACTCCTGCACCCTTATCAGTACTGATTATGCTTATCTGTCCTGCATACATCGAACCCAGTTTACTTGCATCAATTGCAACAGAATTTATTCCATGCTTTGAAGTAACTGCACCATTTTTATCAACTGTATTTTCTCCAAGAGTTACATCAACCTTATTTCCGACAAGGCTTCCCTGCAATTCAAGAGCTTTTGCAATTACATTGACATAATCCGTAGTCGATGCGTCAAACCCATTTGAGCCTATTACAACTCTTCCCTTTTCAACATCGATTCCTACAAAGTCCCCATTCTGAAGCTTTACTCTTCCTGTAGTCGGAACAAAATTTCTAATATTAATGGTTCCTGCACCATTTAAGTAAATACCATTTTCATTACTCAAAATGACATTTACCTTCTGACGGCTCAAAGCTTCCAGATACCCTTCAATATCCGAACGGTTAGACCCGTTTACCTGAAGGATTATCAAGTTTGCAGCCTGATTGGCAGCCAAATTCGGATTAGCATTAATAATCCCGGCAAGATGGCTACGCCCAATGTTATCAGCATTATTAAGCACTTGCCCTTCATGACCGACATTGTAGTTAAGAAACTCATTAATACTTATTCCACGACCATTCGGAGTAGAAATATTAACGATTGGAGTTCCATTTCGTGACATATCAAGTTTTGTATTGTATCTTGAGTTAGGATCTAGTTCAAGATTTGCTGCAAAGCTATTCATATTCATTGATAACAATAATAAAAATGCGATTGTTTTTTTTTAAAATTTTATTTTCCAAATTTTACCTCCTTTTATATTAATTATTAAAAACTAATTTTCATATTTCCGCTAAAGTATATATCCTGCTTTTTAGGATTTAAATAATCTGAATGTGCCATTGGCTTTGCATATCCAAAATCAAAATCAAGATATTTCGTATTAAGCCTTAATCCTGTTGTAATTCCTGTTACATACCCTCTTGCATATTTTGAATTATCCTTGTTGTATTTTGCCGTTCCATATCCATAACTCAAATATGGTGAAATTATTGCAAATTTTTTTATAGGAATGTTGTATGAAATCTCATTATCAATTTCAACTGCTTTATCCCCTTGTATCGTATCATTCTTGAATCCTCCGACACTTCCGACACCGCCTATTGTCTGTCTTTCGCTTCCGTAAAGCACATCATTTGAATAACTGCTGTAAATATTTGCCCTGTATACAAATTTATTTGTAATAGGCTTATAGTAGCTTACATCAAGAGTATATTTATCGAATTGAGCCTTTGGATTTATATCCAGCTTTCCATTATCCCTTTCTGCCCCAAAAATTTTAAGTCCTCTTTCATATCCTAAATTTACTCCTAGAATACCACTGAATAATGATGTTGTTGTATTTAAGCCAACTGTCCCTATTGACAATTTTCTATTTGATAGAACTGACTTTTCCAAATAGTTCTGATTATGCTTCTGTTTTATCCCCGCTTCAAAACTTACTTTGCTCTTTTGATTTCTGAACAATATTTTTTCCAAATTTGCTTGTGTAGTCCGACTCGATGAGTACATATCATAAACTGTGTTGCCTGAATAGAAACTGCTTTCCTGAATACTTTTACTTGAATTAAGTCTTAAAGTATATGTTCTAAATTTCATCGTATATCCAAAATTAAACATATCAAGCCGTCTTTTATATGGCAATGTATCTCCCTTTGAAGGATCATAACCAACTGGACCAATTGGTAAAATTTCTCCCGGAGCTAAATCTTCTATGTTTTTCTTCCAGCTTCTGTCAGGATCTTTTTTAGGAACTGTCATGTATGTGAAATAGAAGTTGTCCCCAATTCCAAGAGGGCTGTCAATATTAAGGTTTATACCTCTTCTCCAAATTCCGTTCTGCTTATCGTCCCCATAGTTGTTAGTCAAAATTCCAACAGTATATTTATTCTTTAATCTGTTTTTTACTTCAATTCTTGAGTAGTTTTCACGGCTTGAAGGAACAATATCCATCTTCATATTGTTAGCTCCAATAGAGTTAAAATTATCCGTAGCAGTATCCAGATCTCTTATATTCAACACTTTCCCTCTGTTTTTAGGGAACATAAAAAATTCCTTATATTTATCAAGTCCATTGCCAGAATTAATTCTGACGTCTTCAATCTTCCCTGCGATAACTTTTAAATTTAAAGTACCTGTAGTCAAATCATTTTTATCTGAAACTGTCGCAATACTTGTAATATACCCTTTAGAAACTAATTTATTAGTAATTTCAACCAGAATATTTTGAATATCGCTGCTTCCCATTTCCAAATATTCATATTTTT
The DNA here is from genome assembly GCF_001553645.1 of Leptotrichia sp. oral taxon 847. Classification (NCBI taxonomy): domain Bacteria; kingdom Fusobacteriati; phylum Fusobacteriota; class Fusobacteriia; order Fusobacteriales; family Leptotrichiaceae; genus Leptotrichia; species Leptotrichia sp. oral taxon 847. The sequence continues at coordinate 1,905,985 of NZ_CP014231.1, forward strand.
TAAGTATGTTTTTCTTTTCTTTCTTAGAAAGTAGTTTGTCTTTATCTTCAATATCAATTTCATTTATCAAAAACTTTTTAGAATTTTTATCATCAAAGTTGCTATCTTTATCAATTTTTGGAACATCATTAAATCTAGTATTTTCAAATTCTTCTTGACTTTTTTGCTGCTCCATCCTGCTTCTTTCCTGCTCTTGTTGTCTTTGTTGAATATCTAAAATTTTAGTAGCATCATCAACAGGTGCTGAAAAATTAATAGTGGCTAGGGGAAAAATTAGTATTGTTATATATTTTTTTATGTTTTTCACCTCCTGCTAATATAAATTAAATAATTTTAACATAAATCAGAAGGAATGTCAATTAAAAATTTTAGAGGCGACAGAGTAATTGTGTACAGATGTCAAACATTTGTTACAAAAATATATTAAAAAAATTTGAAATTAAAAATCAGATCCTAAAATTTTAAAACTATTTTTTATCATTGAAATTTTTCTAAAAATTGAAATGGCCTCTTTTTTTTGGTATAATTTAAGCATAAATAAAAATTTTAGAAAAAGTGAAGAGGGCAGTTATGATAAAAAGAATAAATACCAAAAGTGGTAAAACAATTTCTTATGTATATAATTTGAAAGATGAAGATTATAGAATTGTGTCTGAAAGATTGGAGATGGATGAGGAAAAGATAAAAAATGTTATTGATGAAGAAATTTTCACGCCTAGAATTTCGAAATCGGATTGGGAAATTTACAAATTATATTATCCGACTGTGAAAAAGTCTACAAGAGATAAAGAGGCTACCTCTTACGAAATTAATCCGATTGTGATTTGTTTGAAAGAAGATAAGATTGTTATTTTGGATGATGACTATTACGAAGATTTTTATGATTTTGTTGAAGAATATACTGAATTGAGAGATGATATTCTTGAAGAAAATCGATTTTTTCTAAATATGCTTCATAAAATTTCGCAAAGTTTGTATAAATATGTGCGAATTTTGATTGGGGAACACGATAAGATTGAAACAGTTTTAAGGGAGCAGCAAAGTAATGAGAAATTGATTTCGTTGTCGGAAGTGGAGCAAGGTTTTTATGTATATAATATTGCGATGAGAAATTTGGATTATGTCGTTGAAAATTTGAAAGAAGATGGGCAATTTCAACAATTTGAAGAATATATGACAAGAATTTTGCAAGAGATAAATTTTACGCTTGATTTGTCGTCTTCGTACTGTGAAATTTGTAAAACAACAAGAGAAACGTATTCGTCATATATTGGCAACAATATGAATATCACGATGAAAGTTTTAGCTGCAGCGACAATATTAATCACAGTTCCAAATATGATTTTTGGATTTTATGGAATGAACGTGAAATTGCCACTTCAAGATACGGGATTTTTTGCACTGGGAATAATTTTTGTGATAATGATGATTTTGATGATAGTTTTGTGGAAATATTTGAAAGATAAAGTTTTGTAAAACTAAGTTTTTTTTATTTTAAAAATTACGATATAATTTTGGAAAAAAATTTTGATTGAAAGAGGGAAAAATGGAAATAAAATATTTAGGCTTGGGAGCAGATTTAAAAGAATTTTTATTTTGTGAATTTGAAAAAAATGAAAACGTATTGTATGTATTTGAAAATGTTTCAACTTTTTATGAAATAAAAAAGGAGCTTTTACAAAATGTCGAATTTAATGAAAAAATTGGAATTTTTCATAATTTTAAACTTATGAGCGCTTATGATTTTAATGAGAGTCTTTTTTTTACAGATAAAATTTTTATAAAGGAAGAAAAGCAAGTTATCTTTTTTTACAATGCACTAAAAAACAATATTGATAAAAAAATGAAAGTTAAAAATTATTATGATATTATTGATGTGGCTTATAATTATTACAATCTGTTTGCGGAATTGCAAGAATACAAAATCAATGTGGAAAAAATTGAGGTGGAAAACTGGCAGCAGGAAATATTTGAAAATTTAAAGGAGATTGATCGAAGTATCAAGTTGCAAATTGAAAAAAAAGGGTTAATTTTACCATATATGGTTAGGAAAGTTGAAAATATTTCAAAAGAATTTGTGAAGAAAAATAAAAAAATTTATTTTGTGGGGAAAGTTAGTTTTACTCCATTTGAAAAGGAAATGATTGGTGAACTGGAAAAAAGAGGAGTGGAAGTAAAAAATATTTTGCAGCTTTCGGAAGAAGATTTTGACAAAAAAGAATTGAAAATAAAAAAAAGTTTTTCAATTTTAACAAAAGAAAAATTTGACAAAAAAAATATAAATATTGAAATTTGTGAGTATAGTTCTAAATTTAATCAGCTGTTAGGTCTAATAAAAAAATTATCGGACAATAAAAAAAATCAATATCAAATCTATGATATGCAGGATATAAATAGTGAAACTAAAAAAGATTATCAACTACTAAATCAAAATAAAATAGTTTATAATCTTGAAGAAACAATGAAAGAAACTAAAATTTATAAAGTTTTGGATGTACTCTATAAGATTTTAAATGAAGTAAAAGTAGGAAAAAATGAAAGCGGAAAAGAATATATTTTTAAAGTGAAAGAGCTCTATAACGGATTTAAATTAAAAGAGTTTTTAACAACATTTAAAATTGAAGATATTTATTCGTTATTTCAAAAATTTGTCAGAGAAGACTACAAATATTTGTCGCAACAAATGTTAAATAAATATTTGACAAATGAAAGTGAAAATTTGAAAGTCAAAGAGGAAATTTTTTCAGATTTTGAAAAAAAAGTTAAATATTTGAGAGAAGATTTTAAAAATGGGAAAAATGGAAAAGAAGAAAAATATTCAAAAATTTTCGATTCTGTAATTTCAAAAAATAGAAATATTGATGAAAAAAAGTTACAAGAATTGATTTTGTCAAAGAAAGAACAAATTGAATATGAAAGAAATAAATTTTTTGAATTGAGAAAAAATATAAATAAATTTTCTCAATTTTTAAAAGAATTGGAAGAAATTTTTGAAATAAAAGACTTGTCAGATTATTCAAAAGTTTTGGAAGAAATATTTGATAGACAAAAAAAAGAAAGAAAAAATGTAAGAGATAAATATTTTGAGGCGCTTTCAGAAATTGCGGTTTTGGAAGAGTTTGAATTTGATAATCTTTGGGATAAATTTTTTGACAATGAAAATATTTCAGCGGGACTTCTAAAGATGTTTTTAAAATATTTAGACAAAAAAGCGATTAGTTTGGATTTGGAAGAAATTGCAAGCCAAGAAGATGACAGTAAATATAAAATTAATGAATTTAAAACTTTGTCTGAAACAAATAAAAAAAATGTTGTATTTTTGAATTTTCAGGACACTTTTCCAAAAGGCAAAGTCAATAATTATTTGTTTTCACAAATTCAAAGAAAAAAAATGGGACTACTCGTTCCTGAAGATGTAAAATTGATAGAAATTTTTAACTTTTTAAATTCAATTTTTGGAGCGAAAAATGTCTGTTTGTCGTATATAAAAAATTTAGATGAAAATATTGACTGCTCTGGAATTTTAGAAGAGATAAAAATGAAATATGATTTGGAAATAAATGATAAAAACGAAAAGATTTCTGAAGAAGAAGAGATGGAATTTATAAAAAATTATTTTATAAAAAATCATGAAAATAAAAAAATTGGGAAGTTTATACAGTCAAAATTAATTAAGGATGTAGAGGAATTAAAAAATAAAAAAATAACTCTAGGCTATTATGATTACAAACATCTGAAAGAATCAGAGTACGCTTATTACATTGATAAAAAATTGGGGAAAGTTGAAAAAGAAAAAATTGAAGAAGTTATAGATGCAAAATTTTTCGGAACAATAATTCACTCAATTTATGAAAATATTGTCAAAAAAAATAAAAAAATACTGGAAAAAGGGAATTTTGATATAAGTTACGAGGAAATTGAAACAGAATTTAAAAAAGGGATACAGTTTTATAAATATAAAATTCCACAAGAATATTTGGAATTTTATAAAAATATTTCATTTGAAGATTTAAAAGCTGGAATAAAAAAATATTTTTTCAATTTATCAAGTAAAATTAGTGATAAAAGTATGATAAAAGTGAGCTCAGAAGAAAGAATAAAAGAAAAATTTGAAAAGGAAATTGATAGCGAAAAATTTGGAAATGCCTCTTTTAATATCTCAATTGATTTGCACATAACAGATGAAAATGAGGAAATTTTAGTGGATTATAAAACTGGAGATTTGAAGCAAAAAAAGATAGAAGATGCATTTACACAGCTAGATTTTTATTCGATAGTTCTAGGAGAAAAGGAATACAAAAAATTTGTCGTGGATGTCTGGGACGGTAAAATTATTTCTGATGGTAGAAAAGACAATAAAAAACTTACAAAAGATGAAGTTTTGGAAGTTTTAAAAAAATATTTTGAAGTTGAAACTGGTAAGAAAGTAAATTTTTACAGATTGGGAGAAAAAAATAATAACCTTGAGAGTTCAAATCAGAAAAAATATGAATTGATATTGCGATGGGAGGATGAAGATGTCAAAACAAGATAGTAATAAAGTAATACTAAAAGCCAGTGCTGGAACTGGAAAGACTTATAGGTTGTCGCTGGAATACATTTACAATTTACTAAAAGATATCAATTACAAAAATATAGTTGTTGTAACTTTTACAAAAAAGGCAACTGCAGAAATAAAAGAGCGGATTTTTGATTTTTTGTACCAAGTGGCGTTTGAAAAAGGGAATGTTTTTGAATTAAAAAAAAATCTGAAAGAAATTTACAGTTTGAATGAGTGTGATTTTGATAAAACAAAGTTACAAAACATTTATTTTGAAATGTTAAAAAATAAAGAAGACATAAGAATTTACACAATTGACAGTTTTACAAACAGAATTTTTAAACAAGCAATTGCTCCTTATTTTGAAATTTCTAGTTTTGAAACTCTTGACAGTGAGAGCGATGATTTTTATGAAAAAATTTTTAAAAAAATAATGGACAATAAAAATTATTACGAAAAATTTGAATTTTTGATTGAAGAAATTGGTGAAAAAAAAGAAATTAAAAATTATGTAAAAGTTATCGAAGAATTGGTGAAACTTCAAAAAAAATATGTGATTGCAAAAAATTTTGAGTTTAAGAAAGAAAAAAAAGACTTAGAAATTTATGATTTTTTGACGCCACTTCAAGAGATTTATTCAGAAGTAAAAAACTTTTCTGAAAAAAAAGGAAAAGAGCTTTCTGAATGCTTTAACAGCGGTTTTTATGAAATTTTTGAGCAATTGAAAAAAGAAAGTGAAAATTCTGATGAGAAAAAAATAGAAATTGTAATTAAAAATTTGGAAGTTTTTTCAATTTCTGAAGAAAAAAATTATTACAGTGGAAAATTTATTCGCGGAAAAACAAGTGAACATTTGAAAGAATTGCAAAATGAATTTTTAGATAAATTGTCAAAATATGTTTTGAAAAATAAAGTATATCCATTTCACAATAAGTTAAAGGAATTTTGTGAATTTTTATATGATTTGGTCAGAAGAGAAAAAATTTCTTCAAAAAAATTTACACATGATGATATTTCAATATACACATATGAATTTATTTTTGACAAAAATTTAAAATTTATTGAAAATAGTAAATTTAGTCAGGATTTTTTTGAGATAATCGGCGGAAATATTGATACAATAATGGTTGATGAATTTCAAGATACGAGTATTTTGCAATGGAAAATTTTAAAACTCATAATGGACTGCGCTAAAAACATCATTTGTGTAGGTGATGAAAAGCAAAGTATTTATGGTTGGCGTGACGGAGAAAAAGAACTTTTTGAAAATCTTGATGAAATAGTAAAAAATTCAAGAGTGGAAACATTAAAAAAATCCTACAGAAGTTACAAAGAAGTAATTGAAAATGTGAATAAAATTTATTTTAATTATGACGAAAACAGTAATTGGAACTATGAAAAAGTGAGTTATAAAGATGATGATAAAGAATATCAAAAAGGATATTTTAAATTTGAAATAAATGAATTAGAAAATAAGAAGTCGCAAAGTGAAACAAGAGTTTTTAGAAAAATTATTGAAATGATTGAAAATAAAGAAATTAAAAATCTTGGAAAAAGTTGTATAATCGCTGGAAAAAATGTATATTTGACTGAAATTGCAAATGAATTAAATGAAAATAACATTCCGTATACCTTGAAAAGCAACAAATCACTTTTGGAACACAGTGCAATTAATCCAATTTATAGACTTATAAAATATTTTTTATATAATAATTTTCAGTATTTATTGGAATTTTTCCGTTCGGATTTGATTGGGGGCTTGAATAGTCACGTAAAATATATTTTGGAAAATAAAAATATTATTGAAAATTTTATGAAAGTTTCAAAAGAAAAAAATTTTGTTTTATTTTTAGAAAATTTTGATTTTAAAAACGAAAATGAGAAAGAAAGATTGATAGAATATAAAAAAATAAATAAAATTGAAAGAAATGGATGGATTTTTTCGGATATTTTGAATAAAATAAAAAAACTAAAGAATTTATCTCAAAAATTAAATTCAAAAACAGAAAAAGAAAATTTTTCGCTGGAAGTAATAAGAGAATTTGAAATAACAAATTTTTATTCGACAAATAGTGACATAAAAAATATTTTTGAGTTTTTTAACATTTTAAAAAGTTACACCAATTTATTTGATTTTATAAACTATATTGAAGAAAAAAAAGAAGACATAAAACAGTTTGGAAGTGAAGATAAAAATGCTATAAACCTTATGACCGTGCATAAGTCAAAAGGACTGGAATTTGATACGATTTTTTACTATAAATGTAAAAGAACAAGTAAGAGTTCAAGAAATGAAACGTCAAAAATAAAGACATTTATTCAGTTTGACAAAAACTTTAAAAAAGTTACAGAATTTTTAGTAACTTTAAAAAAATATGAAAAATTAATTTTAAGACATGAAAAATACAGTAAAATTAGAAAATTAGAAGAGGAAAAAGAAAAAATCGAAGGAATTAATCGAGATTATGTAGCACTTACAAGAGCCAAAAAAAATCTGATTTTGTTATTTGATGTAAAAAAATCAAAAGAAGGTTATTGTGATGAATTAACTAAAAAATTAATCGAAAAATATTCAAGGGAAGATTATTTATGTGGAAATATTTATGAAGAGATTGGAGAAAAAAAAGAAAAGAAAGACAAAAAAGTGTTAGAAATAAAAAAAATACTCCCATATTTTTCAGATAATATCGTAAAAGAAAATAAAAATGATAGTAAAATCAATTTAGAAAAAGAGTTTAAACGAAAAAAAGGACTTGCTATGCACTACTATTTTGAACATATTTTGACAGATGTGGAAATTGAAAAAAAAATCGCAACTTCAGCTATTTTCAGTCGTTATGGGAATATGATTGGGAAAAATAATATTTTTAAAATGATAGAGAGAATGAATAATTTTATTCAAAAAAATCTTGAAATTTATGATCCAAAATACACAGTTTACAACGAATTTGAAATTTTTGACGATGAAAAAATGATAAAAAAAATAATTGACAGAATTAATATTGATGAAAAGAATAAAAAAATTTATATTTTTGACTACAAAACAGGTTACGAGCCTGAAAAAAATGAGAAATATAAAGAACAGATAGAAGATTATAAAAAAATTTTAGCAAGAAAAGTTGGAAAAAGTTATGAAATTGAAGCAAGAATATTGGAAGTTTAATTTTTACTACTTCGCCCAATAAAATTGAATGAGTAAAATATTTAGAGGTAGGTGTGTAAAAATTTTTGTGTAAAGTCAAAATTGATTTTACATTCCTAAAATTACAACTAAAATAAAATAAACACGGTAAGATAATTATACACTAGAAAAATAAAAAAATCTTGACATAAAGTCAAAATTAAAGTACAATTAGGTGAAATTGCTTATTTTAATTTTGAATTTTGACTATATTTTAAAAACAAAAATTAATGTATTTATTTGTTGATTCAAACGAAAATATAATAAATTTGTAGTATAATACAATAATTGTAATAGTTAGTAATTTAAATTGGTTTTAAAATTATAAAACTAAAAGAAAGGAGATTTTATGGAATACCATAAACCAGTGTTATATGATGAAGTCATCGAAAATATTATTACAGATAAAGATGCAATTTATGTTGATTGTACACTTGGTGGCGGTGGTCATACGCAAGGTATTCTTAAAAATTCTTCGAAAAATTCAAAGGTTATTGCAATAGATCAAGATATTGAAGCAATTGAATTTGCAAAAAAGAGACTTGAAAATTATAATAATTTTACAGTATTTCAAGATAATTTTAAAAATATAGATACAGTTGTTTATTTGGCGGGATTTGAAAAAGTTGACAGAATACTTATGGATATTGGAGTTTCTTCTAATCAGCTGGATAACGCAAAAAGGGGTTTTTCTTACAGATTTTGCGCAAAATTGGATATGAGAATGGATAAATCGCTAAAATTGAGTGCTTATGATGTTGTAAATACTTTTTCTGAAAAAGAAATTGCAGATATAATTTATAAATATGGGGAAGAGCCAAAATCCAGAAAAATTGCTAAAAATATAGTGGAATATCGTAAAGATAAAAAAATAGAAACTACAACAGAATTGGCTGACATTGTGATAAGATCGATAGGAAAAAGTATGAAAAGACATCCAGCAAAAAGGACTTTTCAAGCAATAAGAATTTTTGTAAATAAAGAACTGGAAGTCTTGACACAAACATTGGATAAAGCGGTTAAGTTATTAAATGACAAAGGGAAACTTCTGGTAATTACATTTCATTCGCTGGAAGATAGGATAGTAAAAGAAAAGTTTAGGGAATATGAAAATCCTTGTACTTGTCCAAAAGATATACCAATATGTGTGTGTGGGAAAAAAAGTTTGGGAAAAGTGATTACAAAAAAACCTATTGTGGCAAACGATAAAGAATTGACTGAAAATAAAAGAGCGCATTCAGCTAAATTAAGAATTTTTGAAAGGAGAGAAAATAGGAATGAATGATATTTCTAAAGAAAAAAAAATGCAAGTATTGGAAGTTCCAAAAATAACTAATACAGCTAGACAAGTTGCAAATCAAAGAAAAGAGCAAGAGATTATAATTCCTAAGAAAATGAATAAAAGACTTTCAAAAACTGCAGGACTTGATAAAGCAGTGATAAGAAAATTTATTGTTTATATTGGAATTGCAGTAATAGTAGCTTTAATAAAAATTGTAGCAATATATAATGTCAATTCTTTAGATGTTCAATTAAAAAATAAAAATAGAGAACTAAAAGATTTAAAAAAAGAAGTTTCTAGTTTAGAAAACAAATTTTATGACGGAATTGATAGAAGAAGAATGGAAAAGAAGGCGTATGAAGATGGCTTTGTTCCCAATGATCCAATAAAATATATCACAATAGAAAATAAAAATAAGGCAAAATAAAAAATAAATAGAAAAGATGTACATTTAATTTTAAATAAAAAAGTGTATGTCTTTTTTTTAAAAATATAATTTTTCCCTGAAAAAATTGATTATTCGGACTTGAATAACTAAAAAATTTATGATAAAATTAATAAGCGAAGTTTTGGAGGTAGAACTATGAAAAAGTATTTATGTCTAATAATTTTGTTAATTTTTGCGAGTTGTACATCTTTAAATGCCTATAACAAAAATATTTCTCAAATTGAAATTAATAAAATTAACAGTGAAATAACAGATGTTATAACAAATTTAAAAGAAGCTGCAAACTCAAATAGATATGATGAAATAAAAGAGATTTTTTTACCTACATTTAAAAATAATATTATTGTAAAAAAATTGCAAGAATATGACCTTTCAAGTTTAACATTTATTTTTTCTGAACCAAAAGTGAAATCTAATAATAAAGCAATCAGTGTTATGGCTATAAACTATAACACGGCAAGTAATTATTTTAATATAACATGGAAAAAAATGGATGACGGGAGTTGGAAGATTTCAAATGTAGCTGAAAAAAAATAAGAAGGGAGAAAAATGAACATAACAATAGTAATACTTATTTTATTAATTGTTATTTTTTCTTTTTTAGCTTTTCTAGTAGCTTATTTTTGGGGAAGTTCGGTATTTAAAAAAAAGTATGGGGAATTAAGCGAACTTGAACTAAGAATAGTTGATGTCAAAAGAAGACTTGTAACGTCAAAAAGAGAAGTTGAAAGAGAAATTGAGTCTTTTAGAAAAGAAGAAACATTAAAAGTAAAAGAAGAATTGTTAAACGAGAAAAAAATAGCAGATGATGAAATAAAAAAAATTAAATCAGAATTAGCTGTTAAAGAAGAAAGAATTGTAAAAAAAGAAGAAACATTAGAAACAAAAATGGAAAGACTGGAAGAAAAAGAATTAAGAAACGAAAAGTATCGGGACAGACTTGCAAGAAAAGAAAAAGAACTGGATGAAATGATTTTGAGCCAAGAAAAGGAATTGGAGCGAATTTCAGAACTTACTCAGGATGATGCAAGAAAGATTATATTAGAGAAATTAGAAAATGAATTGGATCATGATAAAGCAGTGCTAATAAGAGATTACGAGCATAATTTGGACAGGGAAAAAGATAGAATTTCCAAAAGAATAATTTCTACTGCAATAGGAAAAGCATCGGCTGATTATGTCGTGGATTCAACGATTTCAGTGATACAGCTACCTAGTGAAGAAATGAAAGGTAGAATTATCGGAAGAGAAGGTCGAAATATAAGAGCAATTGAAGCCGCAACTGGAGTGGATTTGATAATTGATGATACGCCAGAAGCTGTTGTACTTTCTTCGTTTGATGGAGTTAGAAGAGAAATTGCTAGAATTGCATTAGAAAAATTGATTTCAGATGGAAGAATCCATCCGACAAAAATTGAAGAAGTTGTGGCAAAAGCACAGCTAGAAGTGGAAGAAAGTGTGCTAGAAGCAGCAGAGCAAGCAATTTTAGAAGTTGGAATTCCAACTCTTCCGAGAGAAGTATTAAAAGTATTTGGAAGACTGAAATTCAGAACGTCATTTGGACAAAATATTTTACAGCATTCGATAGAAGTAGCTCATATAGCAGCTGCACTTGCAGCAGAAATCGGTGCAAATGTGGATGTAGCTAAAAGAGCAGCTCTTCTTCACGATATAGGAAAAGCGTTTTCACATGAGCAGGAAGGGTCACACGCATTAAACGGTGGGGAATTTTTAAGAAAATTTTCTAAAGAAAGTGAAATTGTCATAAATGCAGTTGAAGCTCATCACAATGAAGTTGAGCAGCTAAGTATAGAAGCGGTGTTAGTTCAAGCGGCTGATTCTATTTCTGCGTCAAGACCAGGAGCTAGAAGAGAAACATTGTCCAATTATTTAAAACGATTAGAGCAGTTAGAAGAAATAGCAAACAGTCACGAAGGAATTGAAACTTCATACGCTATTCAAGCAGGAAGAGAACTTAGATTAATTGTTCATCCTGACAATGTTGATGATGATAAAGCTACAATTTTGGCAAGAGATGTTGCAAAAGATATCGAAGAAAAAATGCAGTATCCAGGACAGATAAAAGTAACGGTAATAAGAGAAACTAGAGCGGTAGAATATGCAAAATAGATAAATTAAAGACTGAATTAGTTTTCAGTCTTTTTTATAACAATTTTTGTTTTTTTCCTAAAATAATGAATATTTTAAAATATAAATTTTTTTTAAGGAGGTTTATTTTGTGAAAATAAAAATTAGAAGAGCTAATAAAGATGATATTGATGGATTAAATATACTTTTATATCAAGTCCATGGAGTTCACGTAAATGGCAGACCTGATATTTTTAAAAAAGGCGAAAAGAAATTTAGTGACAAAGAATTGAAAGAATTATTAAAAGATGATACAAAGCCAATCTTTGTGGCAACCGATGAAAATAATAATATTTTGGGACATTGTTTTTGTGTATTTCGTGAAGTGAAAAATGATAAAAGTTTGTGCGACAGAAAAGTTTTATATATTGATGATTTATGTGTGGATAAAAATATTAGAAATAGTGGAATTGGAAAAAAGTTGTATGAATATGTGCTAAATTTTGCAAAAGAAAATAATTTCAATAGTGTTACATTGGAAGTTTGGAATTTTAACGGGAGTGCGCTTAAATTTTATGAAAAAATAGGATTTTTGCCATTGAAAACATTGATGGAAAAACAAATTTAAATTTTGAAAGGAAGATAGAATGAAATTTTTGATAATTGGAGATGTAGTCGGAGAGCCTGGAAGAAATACTTTGTTTAAATTTTTGGAAAAAAGAAAGCAAAATTATGATTTTATAATTGTAAATGGAGAAAACTCAGCTGGAGGATTTGGGATAAATGTAAAAATAGCTGAACAGTTTTTTTCCCATGGAGCGGATGTAATTACACTAGGAAATCATAGCTGGGACAAAAAAGAAATTTATCCATATATAAATGAGCATAAAAATTTAATTAGACCGATTAATTTTTCCAAAGAAGCTCCAGGAAATGGGTTTATAGTAGTTGAGAAAAATGGAGTAAAAGTTGCAGTTATCAATGCACAGGGAAAAGTTTTTATGCCACCGATTGCCTGTCCATTTTTAACTGTGGAAGAAATTTTGCCTGAAATAAAAAAAGAAACGGATATAGTTGTGCTTGATTTTCACGCTGAAGCAACTTCAGAAAAACAAGCTATGGGGTGGAATTTGACTGGGAAAGTATCTGTGGTATATGGAACCCACACGCATACACAAACTGCTGATGAGAGAATTTTACCAGGGGGAACAGCTTTTATTTCTGATGTTGGAATGACTGGCGGACATGATGGAATTTTAGGGATGAATAGAAAAGAAAGCATTCAAAAATTTAAAGATGGGATGCCAAATAGATATTCTGTCTGTAAAGAAAATCCTAAAATAAATGGGATAGAAGTGGAAGTAAACGAAAAAACTGGAAAAGCTTTCTCAATTAAAAGAATAAACATGAGCTATGACGAAATTTAAAAGTAAAAAATTAAAAAAATGAAAAGGCTAAAGAGGAAATAAATGAAGTGGATAAAAGTAAAAATTGATTATTTTTCAGACAACTTGAAAGAGACAAAAGCAAAATTAGTAAATATTTTTGAAGAAGTTGGGATAAAACAAATGGAATTTGTTGATTACTTTTCTGATAATTCCTTGGACTACAGTGTGAATTTTAAAAATAAAAATGATATTTGGAGCATAATTGGATACATCATTTACAATCGTTTTGCACAAACTAAATTAAATATAATTTATGAAAATGTCAATAAAATTTCAAAAGATGATAAAAATTTTATGTCTGAAATTTATACTTTACGGTGTTCTGATGAAGAGTGGCAAGACGAGTGGAAAAAATATTTTCACACAGTGAATATAACACCAAATATCGTAATTAAGCCAAGTTGGGATAATTATGAAGTAAAGGGCAATGAAACTGTGATAGAAATTGATCCAGGACTTGCTTTTGGGACAGGGACTCACGAGACGACTTCACTATGTGTAGAATTTTTAGAAAAATATGCAAAAGGCAAAAATAATTTACTTGATATTGGATGCGGTTCTGGAATTTTAATGCTAATCGCCAAAAAATTGGGGGTTAATAAAGTTACTGGAATTGATATTGATGAAAAAGTTGAAAAAGTTGTCTATGAAAATTTTAGAAAAAATAATATTGAAAATAATTATAAAGTCGTAATTGGAAATTTAGTCGATGATGTTTCCAAAAAGTATGATTTGGTGGTTTCAAATATATTAGTTGATGTTTTGATAGAACTGTTAAAAAATATTGAAAAAACTTTGGAAAATGAAGCAACAGTAATCTTTTCTGGAATTTTAAAGGAAAAAGAAGATATATTTTTAAAAGAAACGCTAAAATATAATTTAAAAAATATTGACAGAAATGAAAAAAATAACTGGGTATCTTTAGTTTTTAAATATAAAAAAATTTAAAAATGAAATGGAGAAAAAATGATAATTGCAATAGATGGACCTGCTGGAAGTGGGAAAAGCACGATTGCTAAAGAGTTAGCAAATGAACTTGACTTTGTGTATTTGGATACAGGAGCGATGTATAGACTTGTCACGTTGAAAGCGTTGAATGAAAAAATTTCATTTGATTCTTTGAAAAATATTGTAGATCTATCAGAAAATAAAAACAATAATTCTGATTTTGAAATTATTCAAAATATGAAAAAAATTTTGGAAAATTTGAATATTGATATTAAAAAAAATAGATTTTTTTTAGATGAAATTGATGTAAGTGATGAGATCAGAAAGCCTGTAGTTTCTGAAAATGTGTCAAATGTTGCAAAAATTAAACAAGTGCGAGAAAAACTAGTTGGTTTGCAAAGAAAGTTTTCTAAATCTAAAAATGTCATTTTGGACGGTCGGGATATTGGGACAGTTGTTTTTCCAAATGCCGAACTAAAAATATTCTTGGTGGCGGATGCAATGGAAAGGGCTAAAAGACGGTACAAAGAGTTAATTTTAAAAAATGAGGACATAACTTTAGATGAGATTTATAAAAATATTTTAGAGCGAGATAAAATTGATTCTACGAGAAAAGAATCACCTTTGGTAAAAGCGCAAGATGCTTTTGAGATTGATACAACTTTTAAGACAATCGAAGAAGTTAAAGATGATATAAAAAGTCTTTTAAGAAAATCAGCCAAATAGATTAATTAAAAATTAAATTTTTAAAAAAATAAAAAAATTTGAAAAAAACACTGGACAAATATTGAAAATAGTGTATAATAACTAAGTAATTTAAAAACACTAGAAGCAGTGTAAATATTAAATTCAGTTAAATAAAATTTTGGAGGTTTAAAATATGTCAAAAAAAGAATTTGTTGATGCTTATGCAAAAGCGACAGGAGAAACTAAAAAGAGAGCTGAAGAATTAGTAAATCAATTTCTTGAAACAGTGGAAGGAGCTTTAGTAAACGGTGATTCTGTTCAGTTTGTTGGATGGGGAACATTTGAAGTAAAAGAAAGAGCAGCAAGAACTGGAATTAATCCTCAAACTAAAAAAGAAATTCAAATACCTGCAAAAAATGTAGTTAAATTCAAAGTAGGTAAAAAATTAGCTGACAACGTAGCAAACGCTAAATAATTAAAAAAGGCTATTTTGATGTGACAACTGTCATTGACAAATAGTCTTTTGTTAATTTTATTAAATAAAATTTTATGGAAGAAGATATATATGTTAATAGTTTATAATTTAATAAGATTTTTTTTATATTTTGTAATAATGATATTGTCGTTATTCAACAGAAAATTATTGGGATTTTTTAAAACTAGATTGTTTCAAAAAATTTCAAGTGAAAAATTTTTAGGAAAAAATGAAAAGTCTATTTTGATTCATTTGTCATCAGTTGGGGAATTTAATTTATCATGTGAATTAATTGAAAAAATTTTATCTAGAAATGAAAAAGTAATTATTTCAGTTATGACAGATACAGGATTTTTAGCAATTAATAAAAAATACAGTGACAATAAAAATGTGAAAATTTTGTATTTCCCACTAGATGATTTTTTTGTGCTAAAAAAAATTTATAAAAGATATAAAATAAAAAAAACAATCATTATTGAAACTGAAATTTGGGTTAATCTGTATTATTTAGCAGCTAAATTTGGCGACCTATTTGTTGTGAACGGCAGACTTACTGATAAAAAAATGAAATCTTATAAAAAAGTGAGATGGTTTATAAGTTCAAGTTTAAATAAAGCTAAAAAAATTTTGGTGCAAAGTGAGAAAGATGCGAAACGATATGAAAATTTAAAAATAAAAAGTGAGAAAATAAAAGTTTTTAAAAATTTAAAATATTCGATAAAATATGATATTATTTCCGAAGAAAGAAAGAATAAATATCTCAAAGAAATTTTAGATAAAAATAAAAAAATTATAGTTTGTGGGAGTACTAGGGAAAATGAAGAAAGAATTTGGCTGAAAGTTTTTAAAAAAATAAATATTAAAAATGAATATCAGCTGGTGCTAGTCCCTAGACATCTGGAAAGAATAAAAAAAGTAGAAGATGAAATTTTAAAATTATTTCCTCAAAAAAATTATTCTTTGCTTTCGGATTTTGAAAATTGGAAAAATCTAAAAAAAACTGAAATAGTAGTTGTGAATAAAATGGGAGTGCTCACAGATTTTTATCAAATGGCAGATTTTGTGTTTGTAGGTGGGACACTTGTAAATGTTGGCGGACATTCGATTTTAGAGCCGCTGTATTATGGAAGAAAGCCGATAATTGGAAAGTACTACCAAAATATCGAACAGATCGTAAATGATGCGAAAAAGTTTAATTTTGTTGAAATTGCAGAAAGTGAAGATGAGATTATTAATTATTTAAAAAGTGGAGAAAAAATAAATACAAAAGAATTTTTTGAAAAAAATAATGAAATAGATAAAATAGTGAAAGAAATATTTTGATTTGGAGCAAGATTATGGACAATAAAAAAAGAGAAAATAGATTGAGAGAAAAACTAATTAAAGCTGAAAAAAATAAAAAAATTTTATCAAAGGAAGAACTTGAGCGAAGGGAAAAAATAAAAAAAATAAACGATGAATTTAAAATAAAAAATTACGAGAAAAGTCAAGTTATAAACGAAAAAGAAATTTGGAAATATTTTTTTGAAAAACCTAAAAAAAATTATAACAAATATATGTGTGAAATGCTGGATTATCCGGAATATTTAATGTATGACAACGAAAAAGTGAATGAGTTTCGTGGAAGATGGAACGAGTTTTTTAAAAATGAGAATGACATATATTTAGAAATCGGTTGTGGGAGTGGAAATTTTACGGTGCAAAATGCACAAAAGTTTTTGGATAGAAACTACATTGCGCTGGAATTGCGATTTAAAAGACTTGTGATGGGAGCTAGAAAAGCTGAGAAAAGAAATCTTAAAAATATACTTTTTTTAAGAAAAAGAGGTGAAACAATTTTGGAGTTTTTCGCTGAAAATGAAATTTCAGGAATTTACATCAATTTTCCAGATCCTTGGGAAGGAGAGGAGAAGAAAAGAATAATTAGTAAAGATTTATTTAAAAAGATGGATGTGGTGTTAAAATCAAAAGGGAAACTTTTTTTTAAAACGGATCACGAAAAATATTATAAAGATGTTTTGGAACTGGTTAAAAATCTTGAAAATTATGAAGTTATTTATCACACAGATGATTTGCACAATTCGGAAAAGGCTTCTCAAAATATAAAGACAGAATTTGAGCAGATGTTTTTGAGTAAACATAATATAAATATTAAATATATCGAGATACAAAAAAAATAGAGATAAAAATGAAATTTATTTTTCAAAATTCGGATTAACTTTAGCAAAACCCAAAAAATTTCCTTGAATATTTATGAAAATAATAGTATAATTCTAGTTAGGAAGTATTTTTAATAAATTTTATTAAAAAGACAAAATCGGGAGGTTTGTATGAAAAATAAAAAAAGATTAATTTTAATAGGGAGTCTGGTATTGGGTATACCGTTATTAGCAGTTAGTACAAATGTGATATTAAAACAAGCAAGAGATAATTATTATAAAGAACAAAAAATAAAAATGGAATTGGAAAAAGCACAGCAAAAGGCGCAGCAAGAACAGGAATTAGCACGACAAAAAGCAGAACAGAAAAGATTGGCAGCTCAGGAGGAAGAAAAAAGAGAACAAAAATTTGTTGAGGAAAAACCTAAAAGACAAGTAGTTGTACCTAAAAAAATAACTTCACAGGAAAAAAATAATGAAAAAGTAAAAGAAGTCATAACAGAAGTGAGAAAAGAAGTAAAACCTGTAGTTGTTTATGAACCTGTATCAAATGTGGTTGCAAAATCTGAATTGACAGCTAAAGATCGAGCAAGAGTACAAAAAGCACTAAAAAACATAAGAGCAGAGTATTTTGCAAAAAATAAATCTCAAAAAACAAAGAATAATGAGACACTTATAGTAAAAATGGATAGTGATGGAATTGAAACAAAAAAATATTCTAATGCAAAAATAAAAAAAGTTTTAAAAGAAATAAGAGAAAATTACAAAAAGTAAAAAGGTTTATAGTACACTTTAGATGTTGATTTAAAGTGTGCTTTGTTATTTTTTTAGAAAAAATTTTTTCGTATTATAAAAAAAGACTTGAAAAATTTTAAAAAATGTATTATTATATATTAGCAGTCAGAGTTAAAGAGTGCTAAAAAAGAAACATAATATTTAGGAGGCAATAAAAAATGAAAATTAAACCATTGGGAAAAAGAATTTTAATAAAACAAATCGAACAGGAAGAAGTGACTAAAAGCGGTATTGTACTACCGGGAACAGCTTCAAAAGAAAAACCTATAATTGGAGAAGTTTTGGCAATAGGAAAAGAAATTGAAGATGTTTCTGCTGGAGATAAAGTTATTTTTGAAAAATATTCGGGGACTGAAATAAAAGATGGCGATGAAACTTATCTAATCTTGGAAAAGGATAATGTTCTTGCTATCGTGGAATAATTATTTAAAATTTTTAATTTAGAATACAGGAGGAGAAATAAAATGGGAAAAATAATAAAATTTAATGAAGAAGCAAGAAAATCACTAGAAGTAGGTGTTGACACACTTGCTGATGCTGTAAAAATTACACTTGGACCAAAAGGAAGAAATGTTGTATTAGATAGAGGATTTGGAGCGCCTATGATTACAAATGACGGTGTTACAATTGCAAAAGAAATCGAGTTAAGTGATCCAATCGAAAATCTTGGAGCACAAATTGTAAAAGAAGTTGCAACAAAATCTAACGATGTGGCAGGAGATGGGACAACTACGGCAACAGTACTTGCTCAAGCTTTGATAAAAGAAGGATTAAAAATGGTTTCAGCAGGAGCAAATCCAGTGTTTATCCGTCGTGGAATGGAACAGGCTTCAAAAAAAGTGATTGAAGAACTTTCTAAAAAAGCTAAAAAAGTTGAGGCAAATGAAGAAATTGCACAAGTTGGAGCAATTTCAGCTGGAGATAAGGAAATTGGGAAATTGATTGCACAAGCGATGGAAAAAGTTGGAGAAGAAGGAGTAATTACAGTTGAAGAAGCACGTTCGCTTGATACAACTTTGGAAGTGGTGGAAGGAATGCAGTTTGACAACGGTTACTTATCACCATATATGGTTTCGGATTCTGAAAGAATGGTCGTAGAAATGGACAATCCTTACATCCTTATAACAGATAAAAAAATATCAAATATGAAAGAATTGCTTCCAATTTTGGAAAAAACAGTGGAAACAAGCAGACCTATGCTTATAATTGCTGAAGATGTTGAAGGAGAAGCGCTTGCAACATTGGTTGTAAATAAACTTCGTGGAACATTAAATGTGGCTGCTGTAAAAGCTCCGGCATTTGGAGATAGAAGAAAAGCAATGTTACAAGATATAGCAATTCTTACAGGTGGAGAAGTTATTTCTGAAGAAAAAGGAATAAAATTGGAAGAAGCTGATATTACATTCTTGGGACAAGCTAAAAAAGTTAGAATTACGAAAGACAATACAGTAATTGTGGATGGAATGGGTAAAAAATCTGAAATTAGCGCAAGAGTTGGACAGATTAAAAATTCTATTTCAGAAACTACATCTGACTATGATAGGGAAAAATTGCAGGAAAGACTAGCAAAACTCGCAGGTGGAGTTGCAGTGATAAAAGTGGGTGCTGCGACAGAAACTGAAATGAAAGAGAAAAAATTGAGAATAGAAGATGCGCTAAATGCGACAAAAGCAGCAGTTGAAGAAGGAATTGTAGCTGGTGGAGGAACTGTTTTAGTTGAAATTGCAAATGCGATTGAAGACTTTAAATTAGCCGGTGAAGAAGGATTAGGAGTGGAAATTGTTAAAAAAGCTCTATTTGCACCACTTAGACAAATTGTTGTAAATGCTGGAATTGATGCTGGAGTTGTGCTTGAAAAAGTTAAAAATTCTGAAAATGGAATAGGGTTTGACGCTGCGAAAGAAGAATATGTAGATATGGTAAAAGCTGGAATAATTGATCCAGCCAAAGTAACTCGTTCAGCAATTCAGAACGCTGTTTCAGTGTCTTCGGTTTTACTTACAACTGAAGTAGCTGTCGCAAATGAAAAAGAAGAAAGTCATGCAGGTGCAGGAATGCCAAATGGAATGGGAATGCCAGGAATGATGTAATAATTTAGGTATTTTCTAAAATAAAAATATTTTAGAAACAATAAAATAAATAAATGTAAATTAAAGAGAGGTAGCGGTTAAACTACCTCTTTTCTTTTTTTTATTTTATTTCTTTCAAAATTTTCTTCACATTTTCTAAGTTAATACTTTTCCCGCTTTCCAAGAGCCTTTCCACAGCAATATCAATTTCCTTTCCTTTTGCACCAGCAAATAATGCCAACGAACGAGCCTGCAACTTCATATGTCCGTGCTGTATTCCAGTTGTAACAAGTGCTTTTATTGCGGCAAAATTCTGAGCGAGTCCTACTGATGTAATAATGCTTGCCAGAGTTCTTGCGTCAGGATTTCCTAAAATATTAAATGCAGCTTTTACGCTTGGATTTAGCCCTATTGAGCCGCCTACACTTGCGATTGGCATTGGAAGGGTAAGTTCGCCTTTTAATTTATTTGCGTTTTCATCAAAAGTCCAAGTTGTAAGCCCTTCGTATTTTCCATTTTTCACAGCAAAGGCATTTCCGCCAGCTTCGATTGCGCGCCAGTCGTTTCCGGTAGCGATTACCACAGCGTCAATTCCGTTAAAAATTCCTTTATTATGAGTTGTGGCACGGTAAATGTCAAGTTTTGCAAATTTGCTTGCAAGTTCAATTTTTTTGGCAGTTTCAATAGATGTTTCCATTGAGCTGCTAAGAAGTTTTACATTTACTTCACATTCGGCTTTTACTAGAGATTCGGTTGCATAATTTGATAAAATTGCCATTAGGCTTTTTCCGTTTGTAATATTTTCAAGCGGTATTTTTATGGCTTCAAGCATTGTATTCAAAATATTTGCACCCATAGCCTCCTTCACATCGGCAATCAGATAAACAATCAAAAATTCATCAATATTTTTTACTTCAATATTAATTGCACCGCCGCCACGTGCCACAATCGAAGGATGAGCATCATTTGCAATTCTTAGAATCTCATTTTTGTTTTCTAAAATCATCGAAGTCGCATTATCAAAGTCCAAAATATCATACAATGCAACTTGTCCAATCATTTTCCTGTCTAAAATCTTTGTTGTAAAACCGCTAGATTTTCCAATAATTTTAGCTGCATAGCTGCACCCTGCCACAACAGATGGCTCTTCGGTAACCATTGGCACAGCATAATCCTTTCCGTCAATAACAAAGTTTGAAGCAATGTTAAATGGCAAAGCAAAGGTTCCAATCCCGTTTTCAGCCATCTGATTTGCAGTTTCCAGTGGCAAGTTCTCATTTTTTTTCAGAATTTTTTCAAATTCATCAGTTAAAAAGCCATTATCTTTTAACATTTGGATTCTTTCAAGCCGATTCTTTTTTTGAAATCCGAGCCAGTTTTTTTTCTTTTTATTCATTTTGACAACCTCTTTTTTATAAATTCTTTTATGATTTTCAATTTTTTCCAAATAAAAAAGACTGTTATCTTGCGGGAAATTAACACTATTTCCATCTTCATCAAGTTTTATCTGCTCAAAAAATATTTTTTCGTATTCGGCGGTGCTAAGTCTTTTTCTTTTGTCGAAGTCCTTAATTCTATCGTTTCTCAACTGATTTTTAAATCCATCGACAAGCGTAATACTAAAAATTTCACAAACCGCACCACTTCCATAACTGTACATTCCAATCACATCGTTAGATTTTAAATTTTGGCAATTTTCCAGTAATGAAAGTAAGCTTAAATAGAGAGAACCTGTGTAAATATTTCCAATTCGTTTGCCGTAAATTATTGAAGAATAAAAATTGTCCAAAAGTGATGTCTTCCGTTCTTTTGTCAAATTTTCAGTTTCGGAAAAAAGTGAATTTAAACCTTTCAGTCCAAGTTTTGGGAAAGGCAAATGGAAACAAAAGGCGCTAAAATCAAGTAAATTTTTATTATAACGTTTTTGATATTCGCAAAAAGTCGTAGTAAGGCAGTCCAAGTACTGTTTTGAAGAAAAATGTCCATCTACAAATGGGAAATTGGAATAATTTGGACGCCAAAAATCCATTATATCCCTTGTCTGACAGACACTGTCATCATTTAAAATTGCAATTTTGGGGTCTTTTTTAATAAGCATGGCCATACTTCCTGCACCTTGAGTGGATTCTCCAGCGGTACCAATACCGTATTTAGCAATGTCAGAAGCTATGACCAGAACTTTTGATTCTGGATTTTGTAAAATGTGATTTTTTGCAAAATTTAGTGCAGCAGTTGCACTGTAACAAGCTTCCTTTATTTCAATACATTTTGCAAAAGGCTGAATTTCAAGTAAATGATGAATAAAGACTCCAGCGGATTTGCTCTGATCAATTCCCGATTCTGTTCCAACTATTATTAAATCAATCTCTTTTTTATCTTTTTCATTTAAAATTTTTTCTGCTGCACTAGCTCCCAATGTTACAATATCTTGAGTAATTGGAGCAACACACATTTCACTTTGCAGCAGTCCCTTTGTAAACTTATTTTCATTTTGTTCCCTAGATAACGCTAAGTCTCTAATATCCAAAAAGAAATCAGGCATTGCAAATCCAATTTTATCTATTCCGATTTTCATATGAAATTCACCCTTTCGTTGTATTATTTATACTTTAAATTTTAAGTTTTTTTAAAATGTATTTTATAAGCATTTATTATATTTTACTACAAAAAAAATGAAATATCAAATATATTCTTAGACAAGATAGAACATTTGCAAGAAAAAAACTTTAAAGTCTGAATAAATGATTTTTAAAGAGTTTGAAATAATAAAAAAAAATTTTTTTATAAAAAGTTAATTTATTTATTTTATTCGATAAATAAAGAGTTTTATAGAAAATGAGAGTGTAAACTTTTTTGTGTAAATAAACTAGAGAATCCTTATATTACTGGATTTATATATACATTTACACAAAATTATGGACACTCTCGAGAAATTTTAAAATGTGATAACCCTATTAGATAAGAAATAGAGTAAAGTATTTAATAGAACTTTATTAGTGTGTTCACAAAGGTCAATCTTCTGAAAAAGGTATCTGTAAAGGCGTTTATGATGTATTGTTTCATGTTTTATCATTTTTGTTTGTTTTAAAATAATGATATTTTATTGTAAATGTTCACATTTTTCAAGAAGTTTTAAAAAATCTCTCACATCATTCATCCGAATTTTATTAAAAATTTGGGTGTGTAAAAATTTTTGTGTAAACCTCTAGATAATATATGGTAAAATAACTGTATAATATTTGGAGGTTTTTGTTATGACTAAAAAGAAAATTGACAACGAAATTTTTAAAACACTGATTGAGGATTACAATATTAAAGATACTAATGATATTAAGGATATGCTTAAGGATTTGCTTTCGGGTACTATCCAAACCATGCTTGAAGCTGAAATTGAGCATGAACTGGGGTATGCTAAACATTCTATGAAAGATAAGACTACTTCTAATGCTAGAAATGGACATTCCAAGAAAACTGTTAGAAGTGAGTATGGCAATCTTGATTTAGATATTCCTAGAGATAGAAATGCTGAGTTTGAGCCTCAAATCATCCCTAAATATCAAAGAGAAATTACTGGCATTGAAGGACAGATTCTTTCTCTTTATGCTAAAGGAATGAGCAATAGAGATATCGAGGACCATCTCAATAATCTTTATGGAATTGATGTTTCGCCATCTATGATCAGTAAAATTACAGATAAAATTATACCTGAAATTAGGGAATGGCAGTCTAGACAGCTTGAGGATGTATACCCAATAGTTTTTATGGATGCTATCCATTACAGCGTAAGAAAAGATGGAGTTGTTGTTAAAAAGGCGGTATATTTAGCTATAGGAATAGATAAGGAAGGGCGAAAGGAGGTCTTAGGATTTTGGATAGGAGAAAATGAATCAAGCAAGTACTGGCTAAATGTTTTAAATGAATTAAAAAACAGAGGAGTTCAGGATATACTAATTATGTCTGTTGATAATTTAAAAGGGTTCAGCGAAGCAATATCTTCGGTGTTCCCTAAGACAGAAATTCAAAAATGTGTGGTTCATCAAATTAGAAACAGCATAAGATACATATCTTACAAAGATGTAAGGGAATTTACATCAGACTTAAAAGAAATGTACAATGCACCAACACTGGAACAGGCAGAGTTTAAACTGGATGAACTAGAAGAAAAATGGGGTAAAAAGTATATGGCAGTAATTAATTCCTGGAGAAGTAACTGGAATGAGTTGACAACATACTTTAAATATGATACAAAGATAAGAAAGCTGATATATACGACAAACCCGATAGAAAGCTTAAACAGACAATTAAGAAAGTATACGAAGACAAAATCACTTTATCCGACAGATGAAGCATTGATGAAGTCAGTATATTTAAGTTTAAAGGAAGCAACAAGGAAATGGACTGGAAGAATACCGGGCTGGGGAGAAATATATTCTCAGTTAAGTATTTATTTTGAAGGAAGGATTTAAAAACAGGATGATAAAAATACCATCCTGTACCATATATTATATTTTGAGTTTACACAAAATTCTGGACACTCTCAAAAATTTTTGAATTTAAAAATCTAATCCATCTTCTTGAGTGAAAAAATTTTTTTATTTCTGTTTTTGTAGTTACATTTTTAGAAATTTTTTCATAGTAATCCAGTATTTCTTCTAAATTATAGTCAACTTTGTATTTTTCAAGCGAGAGTAAAAATAGAATCACATCCCTTATTTGCAGTTCTTTTACATATTTTTCCTCTATTTCTTCTTCGAAATCAATCATATAAACTTTGTTATCTTTTAAAGTAAAATTTCTAAGTTGGGATCCACCTTTTGCAAAGCCTTTTTTGTGTAGTTCAACGAGTGATTCTAATGCTTTTTTTACTAACGTGTTTACTTTTTCTTTATCATTGCTTTCTTCTATAATTTCAACAAAATTTTTTCCGGTATCTTCCATCACATAGTAATTTTTTGTTTTGTATACGACTTTTGGAACATTTAAGCCAGATTTTGCCATTTTTTCTAAAATATTTGATTCAAACAAGATCAAATTTACTTTACTTGATGGAACAGTTGGATAAACTATTGGATTTTTTGTGATTTTATAAAGCAATTTTTGCAATCTATGTCCTGTATGTAACTTTCTTTCATTATTTTGTTTCAAATAATATTTTTTATTTATTTTAAAAACTCTAGGTTTATCTTTTAATTGTTTTTTTGTATAAAAAAGCAGCGAATTTTCGTGCATCTTAATATTCCTTTTTATTATAAAATATAGTATCTTTTATTTATTAATATTTTTATTTTTTTAATATATAAATAAACTTTTATATATCTTTGATTATAAGTCATTCAATTAAAAAAGTCAATATATTTTAATGAAAATTTATGGATTTATTGAGATTTTTGTATTTTATATCTGAAGTTCATATTAGATGCGATATAATTGAAGTATAGAGATTTTCTGACTTTTGATATATCTAATGTTTAGAAGAATGTTACTAACAAATAGTTCCGCCAGTTTCTTTAATATCTTTATCATTTTTTACAATAGCTTCAATTGCGGCAATTAAACCTTTTACAGTAGTATTTAATTCCATTGATGGTGTATTTTTTTTATTAATAACTTGCTCTGGTAAAAATGGAATATGAATAAATCCAGATTTTTTGCTTTTATATTTTTTATTTATTAAATAAAGTGTACCGTAAAGAACATGATTACAGATGAAAGTTCCTGCGGTGTACGAAACAGAAGCTGGAATTTTATTTTTTTGTATGTTTTTTACCATAGCTTTTACAGGCAGATCTACAAAATACGCATTTTCTCCATCTGGAAAAATTGGCTCATCAATAGTTTGGTTTCCTTCGTTGTCAGGTATTCGGAAATCATCAAGATTTATTCCAACTCGTTCAACGGAAATATCAAATCTTCCGCCTGCTTGTCCGATTGACAAGATGACATCTGGATTATGCTCTTCAATAGCCTTTTCAATTTTTTTTATAGATTTTCCTTTTACTGTCGGAATTTCCAATTTGATAATTTGTGCTCCTGCAATATTATCAGGTAATTTTTTAACTGATTCGATAGCAGGATTTATGGGCTCACCTCCAAAAGGATCAAAGCCAGTAACTAATATTTTCATAGTATTTTTTGTATGATTTTATAAAAATAGATTGAATTTATAATTTCATACTCTCCTTTCTAGATTTTTTTTAATTTAGTTGTTTGTAAAAATTTAGAAATCTCAATAAACATAGTATTTTCAGTTTTATTTTACTCCAAATAACAACAGCATAAGTATAACATGTGTTACAAGCAGTAATAAAGCCATTGGAGCTTGGACTTTTATAATTCCATATTTATCTTTTATTTCCAAAATTGAAGCAGGGACAATATTGAAGTTTGCTGCCATTGGAGTCATAAGAGTTCCGCAATAGCCGGCGGTCATTCCTAAAGCACCGATAATAGCTGGATTTCCACCATTTTTGATAATAAAAGGGATTCCAATTCCTGCAGTTATTACTGAAAATGCAGCAAAGGCATTTCCCATAATCATAGTGAATATAACCATTCCAATAGCATAAATAACAATTCCTATAAAGATATTTCCAGTTGGAACAACAGATGAAATGTTGGCAGCTATTACTTTTCCAACTCCAGCTTTAGTAAATACAGCACCTAGTGCAGCAAGAAGTTGTGGCAAAATAGCAGTTGCACCAATTTGCATAAGGAGTTTTGAAGTATCTTCGTTTGTTTCGCTAAATTTTGGTTTTATGATAATTGCAGCTGCTAGAAGAGCGACAAGCGAACCTCCACCGATACCTAATGCGGGTGGTATAGCAGTTTTTCCAATTTTAAATTGAAGTATTAGAAAAGCGGCAATTCCAATTAATACAGCTGGGATGAAAATTTTATTTTTTAATTTTTCACTTTGTGCGATTTTGAATTGTGAAGAAATATTTTCAAATTTTCCAATATGTAATTGTTTTGTTACAGTAATTATGGCAAGAATTACAAGAAGTCCGCCAGTAACCTTATATGGAATAGCTTCTCCAAAAATAAATATTATCCCAAGAATAGTCCAAAACAAAAATGTTCCTATTTTTGCCTTTTCATTTTTCAATCCTCTAATTCCAGTACTTATACTGACAAGTCCGCAAAGAATATAAATAATTTGTGTCAAAAGTTTTAAAAGAGCTTTTATTTCCATTATTTTTTACCTCCTTTGCTCAAAATTATTTTTTTATCATAAATATATACTTGAATAAAAGTAAAAATTATTGCAATTATCCCAATTGGTATTGAAGATAGTGCCAATTGCTTCAAAGATACGGCATATCCATTTTCCTTCAGTGTAGTCTGAATCAAAAGAAGTCCCGATGCACCGACAAATATGTTTTGTGAAAAGAAATTTCCATAATTTTCAATTGCAGCACTTAAACTTTTTAACTCTTCAGTTTGCTTTTCTGTTAAATCCTGATTTTTATGAGCTTTTGCAGCAGCTTCAGACATTGGGTAAATAAGAGGTCGTATAAACTGAATATGCCCACCAATTCTAATTGACAATGCACTCGCAATCGAACGGATTACCATATAAAGTCCTAAGATTCTACCGGCAGTCGCATTTTTTAATTTTTCAATTAAAGCTGCACTTCTTTCTCTAAGTCCATATCTTTCAAGGACTGCAATGACTGGCAAACTAATCAAAAAAATTGACATAAGTCTATTATCCACAAAAGCCTTTCCAATAATTCCAAGAATTTCAAAAAAATTCATTTTTGCAGCAATTCCAGTAGCTATACCAGCAGTAAGCACCACAGCCAGCACATCTAGCTTCAAAGAAAATCCCACTACAATAATAACAATACCAATAAGTATCCATAAATTCATAAATATTCCTCCTAATAAAGTTTATTATTTTTTTAAAATTATCATATAATCCTAATATGATTTTACCTTGAAATAGTGAAAATGCAATAGTTTTAGAGAAAAAATAGATCTCTAATTTTATACTGCTTTTTAAGTTTTGAAAAATAGAAAATAAAATTAGTTTTAAATATTTTAAAGTATTGTATAGTAAAATGGGAAAAAATTCAAGATTTTTTAAAAAATTTTATATTAAGAAATAAATTTTATGTGAAATTATGATATAATATTAAAGAAAAGTAAATTACAAACATAGTTAAGGAGAAAAAATGAAAAATACAAAAGAATCAAATGAAACGACACAAAGAGCAGAATTACATCATAAAATCTGGGCAATTGCAGATAATGTGCGTGGAGCAGTGGATGGTTGGGATTTTAAACAGTATATTTTGGGAATATTATTTTATAGATTTATTTCGGAAAATATGACAGAATTTTTCAATAAAGCAGAACATGAAGCTGGAGATTTGGAGTTTAATTATGCGGATATTTCTGATGAAGAAGCCAAAGAAGATTTTAGAGCTGGTACTGTGGAAGATAAAGGATTTTTTATTTTACCAAGTCAACTTTTTGAAAATGTAGTAAAAACAGCGAGAAATAATGAAAATTTAAATACTGATTTGGCTAATATTTTTAAATCCATTGAGGCAAGTGCTATTGGTTTTGAATCGGAAAATGATATTAAAGGATTATTTGAAGATGTTGATACTACCAGTAACCGTCTAGGTGGAACGGTAGCAGAAAAGAATATAAGATTAGCAGATATTTTAATAGGAATTTCTGAAATTAATTTTGGGAGTTTTCAGCATAATGATATAGATGCTTTTGGAGATGCGTATGAATATCTGATTTCAAATTATGCCAGCAATGCTGGTAAATCAGGAGGAGAATTTTTTACACCGCAAACAGTTTCTAAACTTCTGGCAAGACTTGTAATGGAAGGAAAAGAAAATATCAATAAAGTATACGATCCGACATGTGGGTCTCGTGTCATAATAATGACAGAGGCAAATAGTTCAGTAAAATCAAAGGTTTTGAAGCTTCTACCAAAGTTAAAAACTGAAGAAACTGATAGTTTATGTGTTGCTTAGAGCTATTATCCATTAAAATAATGGTTGTAAGCAGCACATAAGCCGAAGAGAAAAGAGGTAGTGTATGCGATGGATATTAAAAATTATCTTATTTCCGATTAGTCTTGTCTTATCAATTCTGACAGCTTTCCTGACATTCTTACTTGGTATTGGAACAGCATTACTTTATATCGTTATGGTGTTCTGCATATTTGGGGCGATAGCTTCTTTAATTCGAGGAGAAATTGGGATAGGTATATCGGGCTTGGTCATCGGTTTCCTATTTAGTCCCTATGGGCTTCCGATGATAGGAGCGACTGTGATAGCGTTTATTGAATTGATAAATGATAAGATTAAGGCGGTGTAGACAAATTTGAAGTTGTGGAGGTAATTATAATGAGTTTTTTGGTTGTATATTATTCATATTCAGGAATAACAAGAAGATTAGCGGAAGATATTGCGTTGATTACCGATGGAGATTTGAGAGAGCTGAAACCACAAAAGCCCTATTCATTCTCATATAATACTGCTGTAAAAGAAGCGAGAGAAGAAATTGAAAAAGGATACTGTCCACCTCTTATTCAAGGAGCGGAAACTATTGAAAATGCAGAGGTAATTTTTATTGGCTCTCCCAATTGGCTCAAAACTTTTGCCCCACCCGTGCTATCGTTTTTAAGAACGGTTGATTTAAGCGGAAAGACAATCATTCCGTTTTGCACGCATGGTGGAGGTGGTTTTGGGAGAATGATTGAAGATTATAAAAAGGAATGTAAAAATTCAATTATTAAAGATGGAATAGCGTTAAAAGGAGATTACAGTTTTGATGAACTAAAAACATGGTTAGATAGCAATTTATAAATTCTAATTTGTCGAGCTGAAAAAATTAAATACTGAAGATACAAGGCGATTAAGAAATAGAAATCTTAGTCGCTTTTTCTTATGCAAAAAATTAAAAGAGAGGAGGCGATAGAAGTGGAATTTGATTATTTTTATAACCGGGACGGAGACCGTTTCAGCTACTATATGTTACCGAAAATCATAGTAACTGATGAAAGGTTTAAGAACTTAGGAGGAGGAAGTTACTTTAAAGAACTTTTGGATAGAATTAGGGATATCCGTTCAAGTGAAAAGGTTTTTTATCGACAGGTTTTAGACTTGTTTGCGACAAGTGTTGACTATAATTCAAAAAGCAACGAAGCAAAATGTTTTTTTGCTACAGTTCAGAATAAGATACATTTTGCAATACATAATCATACAGCAAGTGAACTGATTTATAATCGTGTTGATAGTGATAAGGAATTTATGGGACTTTCAACATTTAAGGGTGAACTACCTACTCTTAGTGAAGCGAAAATTGCTAAGAATTATTTGACAGAAAAGGAACTTAAAGGTTTAAATCAATTAGTTTCAGGGTATTTAGACTTTGCAGAAAGACAGGCAGAAAAAGAAGTTACAATGACAATGAAAGATTGGATAGAGCATGTAGATAGAATTCTGACAGCTACTGGAGAAAATTTGATTGACGGAAATGGGGAAATATCACATAACCAAATGACAAATAAAGTAGAAAAAGAATATAAGAAATATCAGGCAAATACATTGAGTAAAGTTGAAAGAGATTATCTTGAGGAAATTAAGAATATTGAAACAAAAGTTAAAAACAGTAAGAAGGGAGGTAAAGAATGAATTTTATAGATGAACTTTTGAAGGATGAGAAAGTAGAGTGGAAGAAGTTGGGGGAAGTTTTTAATACAAGAACAGGATATACTCCTTCAAAGAAAAAGCTATTCTATTGGGAAAATGGTACCGTAGATTGGTTTACAATAGAAGATATTCGTCAAAGAGGAAGAAATTTAAACTTCGCGAATATAAAAATTTCAGAATATGGAGTAAAAAAAGAAGTATTTAAAAGCAATTCAATTGTATTATCTATAATTGGTACAATAGGAGAATATGCTCTAATAAAAACAAATTTTGTAATTAATCAACAATTTATGGTATTTACTTTAAAAGAAAGTTATTCAGATTTTATAAATATGGAATTTATGAAATATTATTTTAGTAAAATTTCAAATTATTGTATATGGAATAGAAGAAAGTCTAGTGTTCCAACAGTTGATACAGATAAAATTTTAAGAATTAAAATTCCAATTCTTTCACTAAAAATACAAGAAAAAATTGTAAAAATACTTGACAATTTCACAAAATATGTTACAGAATTACAGGCAAGAAATAAGCAGTATAACTATTATAGAGATATGTTGTTAAGCGAAGATTATTTGAATAAAATTTCTGAAAAATTAGTTAGTCTAAATAATGAAAATTATGTATTACATTTAACAACTCTCGGTGAAGTTGGAAAAGTATCGATGTGTAGACGAATATTAAAAAATCAAACAACCAGTAATGGGGAAGTGCCTTTTTATAAGATTGGAACTTTTGGGAAAAAAGCAGATTCGTTTATATCTAAAAGTCTTTTTGAGGAATATAAATCAAGATATTCTTTTCCTAAAAAAGGAGATATTCTTATCTCAGCCTCTGGAACTATTGGAAGAACAGTTATTTACAACGGTGAAGATGCATATTTTCAAGATTCAAATATAGTTTGGATTGATAATGATGAAACAGTAGTAAAAAATAAATATTTATATTATTTCTATAGTACAAATCCTTGGAAAATTTCAAATGGTGGTACAATATCAAGAATATATAATAAAGATATAGAAAAAATCAAAATTTTTGTTTCTCCAATAGAAATTCAAAATAAAATTGTAAAAATTTTAGATAGGTTTCAGGGACTTCTTTCTGATACAAAAGGACTACTTCCTTTGGAAATAGAGCAAAGAAGAAAACAATATGAATATTATCGAGAAAAACTCTTGACATTTGATTCAATTTGTGATAGAACGAAAATTTTTAAGCAGTATTTAAGATTAGTTAATGAAGCGGCGAAAGTTGCTGGAATTGATATAAGTGATAAAGTTGAATGGAAAAGATTAGGAGAAGTTGCAAATGTGAATAGAGGTGCTTCACCTAGACCTATAAAAAATTATTTAACTGATGACATAACAGGAGTTCCATGGATAAAAATAGGAGATGCAAAAAAAGAAAGTAAATATATAGAAAATACTTCAGAAAAAATTACAAGAGAAGGCTCTTTAAAATCAAGAATTTTAAAAAAAGGGGATTTAATTTTATCTAATTCGTTATGGGCGAGCATATATCCTTAATATAAATGGAGCTATACATGATGGTTGGGCATCAATAAGTGAATATCATGATAAATTAAATACAGAATATTTATATTATTATTTGGAAACATCGGTTGTAAAAGGATATTGGGAGGGTAAGATTAATGGTCAAAGTATATCTAATTTAAATTCAGATATTATAAAAGAGGTTAACATCCCAATACCATCGCTATCAGTACAGCAACATATCGTATCAAAACTAGATAAATTTGATAAAATAATAAATGATATAAAACAGGGATTACCAAAAGAAATAGAATTAAGACAGAAACAGTATGAATATTACAGGGAAAAATTATTGAATTTTGAAAAATAGACATTTAAAAGGGGGAGAATATAAAAGGAGTGAATTTTTAAATGTCAGAAAAAAGTGCAGTTTATGAAACATCAACTATTGCTGAAATGACAAATGGGATTATTTTAGCTAATTATGAAAAAATATTGCAGGTGCAGGAAGCTTACCAGAGCGAAGCAGAATTAGAAGAAAGCATGATAAAAAATCTTGTATTACAGGGTTATGAGAAGTTTAATGGAAAAACATCAGATAATTTGTATAAAAATTTAAAAATACAGATTGAAAAGCTGAATAAGGTAACTTTTACAGATGAAGAATGGAAACGTTTTTTAGTTGAATTTCTTGATTCACCAAATGACGGTATGATAGAAAAAACTAGAAAAATTCAGAAAAATCATATTTATGATTTTATATTTGATGACGGACATCTGAAAAATATAAAAATTATTGATAAAAAAAATATTCATAACAACTTCTTGCAGGTAACGAATCAGATTAGGCAGGAAGGCACTCATAATAACCGTTATGATGTAACTATACTGGTTAATGGACTGCCGCTTGTTCATATAGAATTGAAAAAACGTGGTGTAAATCTTCATGAGGCATTTAACCAGATTCATAGATATAGCAAGGAAAGCTTCAATGCTGAAAATTCGCTTTATAAATATGTACAGATATTTGTAATTTCAAATGGGACTTATACACGTTATTTTGCAAATACTACGGCACAGAATAAAAATCATTATGAATTTACATGTGAGTGGGCAGATGCGAAAAATAAAGTTATTAGAGATCTTAAAGATTTTACAGCAACATTTTTTGAAAAACGTACAATGCTTGAAGTGCTGACAAAATATTGTGTTTTTGACTCAAATAATACACTCCTTATAATGAGACCTTATCAGATTGCGGCAACAGAACGTATTTTGTGGAAAATAGAATCTAGTTTTCAAAGTAGAAAAGCAGGAAAAATTGAAGCAGGAGGATTTATCTGGCATACAACAGGTTCAGGTAAGACTTTGACTTCCTTTAAGACTGCAAAACTTGCTACAGAGCTTGATTATATAGACAAAGTGTTTTTTGTAGTTGACAGAAAAGATTTGGATTATCAGACAATGAAGGAATATCAGAAATTTCAGCCTGATAGTGTAAATGGAAGCAAGGATACAAAGGAACTTAAACGAAGTATAGAAAAACAGGACAATAAAATAGTTGTTACAACTATTCAGAAATTGAATGAATTTGTTAAGAAAAATTCAAATCACGAAATTTATGATAAACATTGTGTAATAATATATGATGAGTGTCATCGTTCACAGTTTGGAGATGCACAGAAGAATATCAGAAAATCTTTTAAACATTACTATCAATTTGGATTTACAGGAACTCCTATTTTTCCTGAAAATGCTCTTGGTGTTGAAACAACAGCAGGAATTTTTGGAGCACAACTTCATAGTTATGTTATAACGGATGCCATTCGTGATAAAAAAGTTTTAAAATTTAAAGTGGATTATAATGATATTAGGGCAAAATTTAAAGCGGCTGAAACAGAAACAGATGATAAAAAGCTTAAAGAACTTGAAAAAAGAATGTTGTTACATCCTGAGAGAATTTCTAAAATAGTAGAATATATTTTAAAAGTATATAATACAAAAACTCATAGAAATGAATACTATAATATAAAACAGAAACGGCTAAACGGGTTTAATGCTATGTTTGCTGTTCAAAGTGTAGAAGCGGCAAAACTTTATTATGAAGAATTTTAAAAACAGCAAGAAAATTTGTCTGAAGAAAAAAGACTGAAAGTAGCAACAATTTATAGTTTTGCTGCGAATGAAGAGCGAAATGCGATAGGAGATATTCCTGATGAAAATTTTGAGCCAAGTGCAATGGAATCGACAGCGAAAGAATTTTTGGATAAAGTGATATCTGATTACAACGATTATTTTAAAACAAATTTTTCAACAAATGGAAACGAATTTCAGAATTATTATAAAGATTTGTCTAAAAAGGTTAAGGATAAAAAAATTGATATTTTAATTGTTGTGGGAATGTTTTTGACAGGATTTGATGCACCAACATTAAATACTTTGTTTGTTGACAAAAATTTGAGATACCATGGATTAATTCAAGCATTTTCAAGAACAAACCGTATTTTGAATAAAGTTAAAACTTTTGGAAATATTGTATGTTTTAGAGATTTGGAAAAGGCTACAAAAAATGCTATTAAAACTTTTGGAGATGAAAATAGTGTAAATGTAATTCTTGAAAAAAGTTATAACGACTATATGAATGGATTTAAAGATGAGGAAACAGGGAAATCAGTAAAAGGATATATAGATTTGTGTAATGAAATAGTTAAAAAATTTCCAAAGCCTGTTGAAATTGAAAAAAATCAAGATAAAAAGGAATTTGCAGAATTATTTGGAGAATTGCTTAAAACAGAAAATATACTTAAGAATTTCGATGAATTTGAAAATTTTGAGAAAATTATATCTGATAGACAAATGCAGGATATGAAGAGTGTTTATGTGGATATTTGTGAAGAAATAAGAAATGTTGGAAAAAATGATCAAAATAATAGTGATGAACAAGGAATTGATTTTTCTGATATTGAATTTCAAATTGATTTGCTTAAAACAGATGAAATTAATTTAGATTATATTTTAGAGTTAATTTTAGAAAAGACAAAAGAACATGATGATATTGAAACATTAAAATCTGAAATAAGAAGAGTTATACGTACAAGTTTAGGAACTAGAGCGAAAGAAAATTTAGTTATAAATTTTATTAACAAAACAGATTTAAAAAAATTGAAAAATAATGGAGAAATTCTTGACACTTTTTATAAATATGCAAAAAAAGAAAAGAAGGAAAAAATTGATGAATTAGTTAAAGATGAGAATTTAAAGGAAGATTCTAGAAGATTTATTGAAAAATCTATAAATAAAGGTTTTGTTGACTATGCTGGCTCTGAATTAGATAGTATTCTTCCGCCAACTTCACGAAGAAAAGGGGCAAGAGAGGTTAAAAAACAATCTGTATTGGAGAAAATACGGAAAATGGTAGAAATTTTTATAGGGATTTAAAATAACAAATTCATTGATTATATTAGATATTTATTATTTAAGTTATGATAAATTTAGGGAGAAAATTGCATCAATAGATTGGTGCAATTTATGTTATAAAAAAATTTTTAATTCTTTATTTTTCTCTAATATATTGTATCTCAAAAATTGTTGTTGTCAAGATAAAAAGAATGCTGTATTTAATATTACAATTTATGATGGATAACTTTATAGTATGCGTTTTAGTTATAGTGAATTTGCAGAATTAACATTGGACTTCAGGAAAAAAAATTGATAGAATAAGTTCAAGAAGAATAAACGTACAACTGTAATTAAAAAATGATATATAAAATTAGGAGGGAATATTATGAAATATATAACTTTAAACAATGGAGTAAAAATGCCAATATTAGGATTTGGAGTATTTCAAATTGATGATATGAAAGAATGTGAGGAAGCAGTTTACAATGCGTTAAAGGCAGGATATAGATTAATTGATACGGCTTCAGCATACGGAAATGAAGAGGCAGTGGGAAGAGCTATAAAAAAAAGTGGTATACCGAGAGAAGAAATTTTTGTTACAACAAAATTATGGGTAAGTGATGTAAATTATGAAAAGGCAAAATTAGCATTTGAGACATCTTTAAAAAAATTGGATTTGGAATATATTGATTTATATCTGATACATCAGCCATTTAATGATGTATATGGAGCTTGGAGAGCAATGACGGAATTATACAAGGAAGGGAAAATAAAGGCAATTGGTGTAAGTAATTTCTATCCTGACAGACTGGTTGATTTTATTATGAATAATGAAGTAGTGCCAGCTGTAAATCAGGTGGAAACACATCCTTTCAATCAGCAGGTCAAAGCAAATGAAATAATGAAGGAATATGGGGTTCAAATAGAATCATGGGGACCTTTTGCAGAAGGAAAAAATGGAATATTTACAAATGAAATTTTATCTGAAATTGGTAAGAAATACAATAAATCTACAGCTCAGGTAATTTTAAGATGGCTAATTCAAAGAGATGTAGTTGTAATACCAAAATCAGTCAAAAAAGAAAGAATTGAAGAAAATTTTAATGTATTTGACTTTGAATTGAACAGTGAGGATATGGAAAAAATATCTGAACTTGATAAAAAGGAAAGTTTATTTTTAAACCATGATGATGTAGAAATAGTAAAATGGCTTAATGGAAGAAAATAATAAAAATACGAGGGAGATTTCTTCCCTCTTATTTTTTAAGAATCTTTACTAAAACTAACAAAAAGTTTCTCAATTTCATTTTTTATATTTTTCTTACAGACACAGTAGAAAGTCATTTTTGCTTCCTTGTCAGCAATTGGGATTGAAATATTATTTTTGAAATTGTCTTCACGTTCAAGTGTGAAATTTGAACGGAAATGCAGTAAATTTTGCATTTCAGCTAATTCCTGATAAATAATCCTGTCGTTTTGGATAAAAAAGTTCATATTAGGCATTTTTTCTAAAACTACATCTTTCCATATTCCTATTGGATTGAATAAGAGCATTCTATCATCTGTAATATCTGAAAAATGTATTTCCTTCTTTTTAGCCAGTGGATGACTTAGAGGAACTGATAAAAATAATTGTTCAGTTTTATATTTTATGCAGAAAAATTCAGAATTATCAATAGGCTCAGAAAGTATGATCATCTGATAAATGTCATTTTTAAGTTTTTCAAATAGCTGAAGATTATTTTCTATTTTATGAAGAATATATTTTTCAGGATAAAATCTTCCAAATAATGAAATCATATCCCACAATGGAGCGGGAGCACATGAACCAATTGAAAAATTATTTTGAACCTGATTATTTTTATTAACTTTTTCTTCCATTTCATCTACAAGATTCAATATTTTTTCTGCGTACTGGATAACAGTTTTTCCATTTCCATTTAATTCCATCTTATTTTTTTTCCTGTCAAAAAGTTCAACCCCTAAAGCTTTTTCCAGCTTTTGTATCGAACGGGAAAGTGCAGGCTGTGAAATATACAATTCTTCAGCAGCTTTTGATAATGTTCCATATGTTGCAAACGCAATAAGCTGTTTAAGTTGTTCCAATTCTATCATATTAATCACCTCATATAATTTTTATTTCTAGTATGCATTTTAATTATAGCACATTTTCTAAACGGTATTGTACTTTTATCTTAAATTTTAGTATTATAACTACATGAAGATAAGGAAATAAAAATAAGAAAATGAAGGAGATTATATATGAAAAAAAATTTAATATTATTAATGGCAATAGGGATATTATCAGCAACTGCAAGTTTTGGATTTCAGAAGCCTGTAACAATTAAAGAACAGGGAAGTTTTATGGCAGGAGGAACAGTTGTAACATCACCAGGAGAATATAAAGATTCGGAGCCTACAAATTATGATGGAGAAACTTTACATGGAGATCATGCCTATGTATTTTATCAAAAACCAATGAATGCAAAAAAGAATAGTATTGTATTTTTACATGGGTATGGACAGTCAGGAAAAAGTTGGGAAAGTACACCAGATGGAAGAGATGGATTTCAAAATATATTTTTGGAAAAAGGATACAGTACATATATTGTTGACCAGCCTAGACGTGGTAGAGCTGGGCAGTCAACAGTTCCAAGAAATTTAACAGCAAGACCGGATGACCAGCTTTGGTATAATAATTTTCGTATAGGACAATGGCCAAATATATATGACAATGTTTCAGTCCCTAGAGATAAGGAATCGCGAGAACAGTTTTTTAGACAAATGACTCCTGATACTGGAGATTTTGACCAAAAAGTTATAAGTGATGCGATGGTAAAAGTTTTTGAAAAATCAGGAAACGGAGTTTTGGTAACTCATTCTGCCGGTGGAGGACCAGGATGGGATACTGCGATAAAATCTGACAAAGTCAAAGGAGTAATTGCACTTGAACCAGGAACATTTCCATTTCCAAAAGGAAAGTTACCTAAAGTAGAAAAAACTACAAGTCCATTTCCTGCTAGTGGATACGAAGTATCAGATGAAGAATTTAAAAAATTAACAAAAGTACCGATAGTTGTATATTTTGGAGATAATATTCCAACTGAAATAACAGATAACTGGGGGCTTGATAACTGGAGAATAAGAGTAAACTTAGCAAGAAAATGGGAAAAATTGATGAATGAAACAGGTGGAGATGTAAAAGTTGTAATGCTACCTGATATAGGAATAAAAGGAAGTACACATTTTATGATGGCTGATTTAAATAATAAACAAGTAGCTGATGCAATGGAAAAATGGATGAGGGAAAAAGGATTAGCAAAATAAAAATAGGAGAGTGATTATAATGAAAAAAATGATTTTACAGGGAAAAGAGTAATAGCATTTACTACTTCTATATCAACAGGTTCAGGAGAAAGTAGTAAAAGATTAGAAAAATTAGCAGGTACTGGTAATTGGCTTTCAGGACAAAGATTTTCAAGCAGTCATACTGAAAGAGAAGTTCTAAGTTGAGTTAAAAATTTTAATGTTAAATAAAATTTGAAAGGGAAATTATGAATAAAATCAAAAAATATATCTTAACTTTCATAATCTTTTTACTGGGAGGAAATTTAATTATGGCAAATTCAGTAAATAATCTAAGTATTACTAAAAAAGAAAATTTAAAATATATCAAAGCAGATCCAAAATATTTTTCAGGAGAAGCAGAGTTTGCAATCTTACCACAAATTGATATATCTAAGGATAGTGTTGCAATAGTAGATTTTGAAGTTGGAGTAGTTAACAATTGGCATTCACATTCAAAAGGGCAATATTTATATATAACTGAGGGAGAAGGTAGAGTTCAAGAATGGGGTAAGGAAATTCAATATGTAAAGAAAGGTGATGTTGTATGGATACCAGCAGATGTAAAACATTGGCATGGAGCTGGGGAAACAACTTCAATGTCCCACTTAGTAATAACACCTGATGCTAAAAATAATACAACTACTTGGTTTGAAAAAGTTGAATTAAATGAAAAACCAACAGAAGAAAGATTGAAAATTTCTATTGAGAAACATAAA
Source organism: Leptotrichia sp. oral taxon 847 (assembly GCF_001553645.1). Lineage (NCBI taxonomy): Bacteria > Fusobacteriati > Fusobacteriota > Fusobacteriia > Fusobacteriales > Leptotrichiaceae > Leptotrichia > Leptotrichia sp. oral taxon 847. The sequence goes on from NZ_CP014231.1 coordinate 1,945,743, forward strand.
CAAAATACTTCTTTGACAGAAAAACAACTAGCTATTGTTTCAATAGCAGCTAATACAGCAAAAGGAGATTTAAATAAATTAAAAGTAGCTTTGAATAAGGGATTAGATAAAGGTTTAACTATTAATGAAATAAGAGGAATTTTAAATCATCAATATGCTTATATAGGTTTTCCAAGAGCACTAAATGGAATGCTTACTTTAAATAAAGTGTTAGAAGAAAGAAAAGTTAATGGTAAAAAAGATATTGAAGGGAAAGTTCCTACAAATAAGGGGGATATAAATTACTATGAATATGGAACAGAAACTTTAAGTATTTTATCTCAAAGAGATAGCAGTGGATTATTACAAAATTTTGATGGAGTTGACTATGCTTTAAAGGCACATTTATTTGGTTATTTATTTAGTAGAGATAATTTAAACTATGTAAATAGAGAATTAACAACAGTTTCAACTATTTCTACAATAGCAGGCGGAGAGTCACAATTAGCTTCACATGTTAATTTAATAACTAATTTAGGAATTAAAAAAAGTGATTTAGAAAAAGTTGTAAATATTTTAAATAAAGAAGTTGATAGTGATTCATCTAATAGATTAAAAGGAGTTGTTGAAAAATGAAAAAAATCTTATTAGTAGCTTTATTTTTATTACAAATTGGAACTGGAAATTTATCATTTTCTGAAACAAATGAAAATAAAAAAGTAGATAAAAAAATAGAAAATAATGTAAAACAAAATAATACAGTGGCTACAACAGAGTATGGTAAAATTCAAGGTTTTGTTCAAGATGGTATATATACTTATTTAGGAGTTCCTTATGCAACTGCCGAAAGATTTATGCCGCCTAAAAAATTAGAAAAATGGAATGGAGTTAAACAAACTGTAACTTTTGGAACATATTTTTCGCAAGGTAAGAGGATGGTTTCAAGTGGAGGTTGGTTTGCAGGACCTAAATTAGAAATGAGTGAAAATTCTCATAATTTAAATATATGGACTCCTGGTATAAAAGATGGAAAGAAAAGACCAGTAATGGTATGGTTACATGGTGGAGGTTTTAGAAGTGGTTCATCTGCTGAAAATTATTTCTATGATGGTAAAAATTTAAGTAAAACAGGAGATGTAGTAATAGTTTCAGTAAATCATAGATTAAATTTATTAGGTTTCTTAGATTTATCAGCTTATGGAAAAAAGTATAAAAATTCAGCCAATGTTGGAATTATGGATTTAGTTGCTTCTCTTGAATGGATAAGGGATAATATAGAAGAATTTGGAGGAGATCCTAATAATGTAACTATATTTGGAGAATCAGGAGGAGGAGCAAAAGTTTTAACTCTTATGGCTACACCAGCAGCAAAAGGTTTATTTCATAAAGCAATATCTGAAAGTGGTGCAGTGGAAGAAATGGGTATGACACTTTTGCCTGAAAAAACAACTAGAAGGGTTGCAGAATTAACTCTTGAAAATTTAGGATTAAATGCAACAAATATAGATGAAATTCAAAAAATACCTTATGAAAAAGTTATGGAAGCAACAGAAAAAGCCTTAGCAAAAACAGCTGAGGAACAAGGTTATAAGAATGTTTTAACAGGACAGCCAGGACTTGATTGGGCACCTAAATTAGATAGCTATATTCCAGTAGAACCTGTAGGAGAAAAATATTCAGAACAATCAAGAGATATTCCTTTATTAATAGGTACTAACTTAACAGAATGGGAAACAATGCCATTTGTATTATCAAATAATAAAGTTGAAAATAAAAATACTTTTACTAATGCAGAAATAAAAAAGAAAATGCAAGAAAAATATGGTGATAGAGCAGAAGCAATAGCGAAAGAATTTAAAAAGGCTTATCCAGAAAGAAAAGCAGTAGATGCACTTTATGTTGATGCTTTATTAAGAAAACAAACATTGAAAACAACAAGATTAAAAGCAGATCAAAATGGAGCACCAGTATATAGTTATATTTTTGCTTGGGATAATCCTATGATTGATGGTATGGCAATGTCTTTTCATACAGCAGAAATTCCATTTGTATTTAATAATATAGATAAAGTTGAAGGAACTTTAAAAGGTAGAGGAAAGGATGCCTATAAATTAGCAGGAAAAATTAGTCAAGTTTGGATAAATTTTGCAAGAACAGGGAATCCTAATGCAGAAGGTTTACCAAAATGGGAACCATATAATCGTAAAAATGGGACAGTTATGATTTTTAACGATAAGTCAGAAATAAAACATAAACATGATGAAGAGTTAATGAGATTATTAGCACCTGGCTATAATTTCTAAAATTATTATCAATTATGACATTTTTAATAGGAGGTATGGCAATGGCAAATTATAGAAATAATCCTTTTACATTTGTATATGATGGAGCGATTACAAAAAATGAAAAAGGAAAGGTAAATGTAGAAAAAGTAAGTTATAAAATTAATGGAATTGATATTGCAGCTAATGTATACAAACCTGCAAATTATACTCCAAATGGTAAATTTCCAGCAATAGTGGTAGCACACCCAAATGGTGGAGTTAAAGAACAAGTTGCAGGGTTATATGCACAAAAATTAGCAGAACAAGGATATGTTACAATAGCTTTTGATGCTGCTTATCAAGGAGCAAGTGGAGGAAAACCTCGTTATGTAGATAAACCTGCAAATCGTATGGAAGATATAAGAGCTGCAGCTGATTTCATAACTCAATATCCTGGTGTAGATAAAAATAGATTAGGTTTATTAGGAATTTGTGGTGGAGGTGGCTACTCAATAAAAGTAGCACAAACAGATAAAAGATTTAAAACTGTAGCGACTGTAAGTATGTTTAATACAGGTGATGTTAGACGTAATGGATATAATCGTACACAAATGGATACTATACAAACTCGTTTAAAAGATGCTTCAGATGCAAGAGCACAAGAAGCAGCAGGTGGAGAAGTTAGATACACACCAGCTTTTGCAGATGGAATGACAAAAGAAGAAATAGCAGCATTACCTTTTGAATTGTATAGAGATGGTTATGAATATTATGGAGTAACTCATAAACACCCAAATTCTCAAACTAATAATACAGTTAGTAGCTTATTAGATTTAATGTCTTTTGATGTTAACACTAATGTAGATTTGATAAATCAACCATTATTAATGATAGCTGGAGATAAGGCTGATAGTTTGTATATGACAGAAGAAGTTTTTAAAAATGCAACTGGAACAAATAATAAAGAATTATTTTTAGTAAAAGGTGCAACTCATATTCAAACTTACTGGAAGCCTGAGTTTGTGAAAGAAATTAGTGGAAAATTGACACAGTTTTATAATAAAAATTTATAAAACAAAGAATATAGAGTATATTTAAAAATAAAACAGGAGGCAAAAAAATGAAAAATTTTGTAAATAGATTTTGTAAAGTAATTTTAAATATGGCGGTATTATTTGGATTTATTGCATGTGGAAATAATTCTTCAGCAGTAAATAACCAAAATTCAAGAAAAAACGGAAATGCAAAAAAAGGGAACGGAAAAGTCTTAGTTGTATATTATTCACAGACAGGTACAACTGAAGGAGTTGCTAAAATTATTGCGAGAGAAACGAATGCAGATTTGGTTAAATTGGAAGTAAAAAACGAGTATACAAGTGATGATTTGAATTGGACTGATAAAAATAGTAGAGTTAACAGAGAACATGATAACCCAAATAGTAGAAATGTAGAATTGAAAAATGCGGTTATTCCTGATTTTTCTTCATATGATACCGTATTTATCGGGTATCCGATTTGGTGGAGAGAGGCTTCCTGGGTTCTGGATGATTTTGTTAAGAAAAATGATTTTACTGGAAAAACTGTAATTCCGTTTGGTACATCAATGTCAACAGGAGATGGGACTAGCGGAAACAGATTGAAAAAATTGACAAAAACAGGAAACTGGGTTGCTGGACAAAGATTTTCCAGCAGTTATAATGAATCTGAGGTTGTAGATTGGGTGAAAAGCTTAAAATACTGAATAGAAACTGGAGATGCAGAGTGGTTTGAAGAAGTTTCAGATGAAGAATATGAAAAACTGAAAATTGAATTTTCTACTGATTTATGATACAATTGTACTATTATTATAAAATCATGGAATGGAGTTTGATTATGAATAAGGAAAGACTTGCAGCTTTTATGGATGCCGTACTTGCAATTATTATGACAATTCTCATATTAGAGCTAAAAAAGCCTGAAACAGCAACTTTAAAAGCACTTTGGAATTTGAGAATAGATTTTTTTGCATATACGATTTCATTTTTTTGGCTTGGAACAATGTGGGTAAATCTGCATAATGAATGGCATAAAATAAAATATATTACACCGTTAATTGTTTGGGTAAATGTAGTTCTACTTTTCTTTTCCTCGTTTTTTCCATATGTAACTTCTTTTGTTACTTCATATTATAACAGTAGTGTAGCTCAAGGATTTTATGGGGTAATAGTTCTGGCTGTTACATTCTGCAATATAATTTCGTTGTATCTGCTAGAAAAGGTAAATAAACATAATAAAGAATCGCAGGAATCATTAAAAACAATGATAAGATGGATAAAAGTTGATATAAGTATAAAAATAATTGGGTTAATAATATCGTGTATATTTTATCCGCCTGCAATGATGATAAGTGTTTATATTACTTTATTTGGAATTGCATTTCCGGAACAGTATAAGGCAATAAAAAGAAGAAGGGAAAAATAGAAATATGAAATTTTTTCAGCTTATTCCTAGTGGACAGTTTGGCTTAGAAAATGTAGCAGAAGAGTTTGGGATAAGTGGAAGGACTCTTCAAAGAAATCTGTCGTCAGAAAATACCAGTTTTAATCAGCTGGTGAAAGATATTCAGAAAATAATGACTTTCAACTATTTGGAAGCAGAGGAACTTTCAATTGATGAAATAGCCTATCTGGTTGGATACACAGAGATTTCGTCCTTCTATCGAGCATTCAAAAATTGGACAGGGAAAACAGTTTCGCAGTATCAAAAAGAGAAGTAATAGATATTAAAATGCGTCAGAAAACCGACGCATTTTTTTTGTCGTATTTTTGACGGAATTATGGTATAATTTTTTCAGGAGGATTTAAAGGTATGAAAGAAAATAGAGAATTAGAATTAAAATTAACAATAACAAATACTTTTTTAAAAACAGTGAGTGCTTTTGCTAATTATGGTTCAGGTAGAATAATTTTTGGAATTGATGATAATGGAAAAATTGTAGGGATAGATGATTTGGATGAGACATGCTTAAATCTTGAAAATAAAATAAATGATAATATTGTACCAAAACCTAATTTTAGTTTTATAAAAAATAATAGGGATAAAACTATAACACTTGTAGTTAAAGAGGGACTTGATAAACCGTATTTATACAAAGGAAAAGCCTATAAAAGAAATGATACATCAACTGTTGAAGTTGACAGGTTAGAATTGAATAGACTTACTTTGGAAGGAATGAACAGATATTTTGAAGAATTACGATCAAATGATCAAGATTTAAAATTTGAAGTATTGAAAAAAGAATTAAAGGAAAAACTTGCAATTGAAAATTTTTCTATTGATTTACTTAAAACATTGAATTTATATGATGATAAAGAAGGTTATAACAATGCTGCGGCACTTGTAGCAGATAAAAATTCATTTTCAGGAATAGATATTGCGAGATTTGGTAAGGATATAAATGAGATTCTTGATCGAAATACATTTGTCAATATGTCTATTTTTTCTCAATTTCATAAAACTATAGAAGTATTTGAAAGATACTATAAATATGAGGAAATTCAGGGTTTTGAAAGAATTGAAAAAGAATTAATACCAGAAAAAGCTTTTAGAGAAGTGATTGCAAATGCGATAATTCATAGAACTTGGGATATAAACTCAAATATAAGAATATCAATGTTTGAGAATAGAATTGAAGTTGTTTCTCCAGGAGGATTGCCTTCGGGAATAACTGAAAAAGAATATTTAAACGGACAAATTTCACAACTTAGAAATCCTATTTTGGGAAATGTTTTTTTTAGATTGAAGTATATTGAAATGTTTGGAACAGGAATAAGAAGAATAAATGAAATTTACAGAAATTATAGCACAAAACCTATTTATAAAATCAATGAAAACTCAATAAAAATCACACTTTTTACAATTTTTAATAAAATATTTTTGTCTAAAGATGAAAAAATTGTATTTGAAACATTAAAAGATGGAAATATTTTATCGAATAAAGAAATATCAGAAATAACAGGGTTTAAAAAGGACAAAAATTTGAAATTATTGAAATCTTTGGTTGAGAAAAAATATATTGTAACTATTGGAAATGGAAGAGGAACTAAGTATTATAAAAACTAAAAAACCACAAAAAAACGATGTAAATATTTTTGTCGTATTTTAAATTAGAAATTTTTATTATTCAAATTATATTCTAATCAAAAAAAAAAAAGAATAGTGATGTAAAATAATATAAAATTGAAAAATATATTAAGAAAGGTGCTGATTTTTATGAAAAGAATTGTAATTCTTTTATCATTAGCTTTAGGAAGTTTGAGCTTTTCATTTGGACTTGGTTACCCTCAGATTACAGTTGAAAAAGGATATTGTGAAGGAGGAAAAGTTATAAGAAGGTATACGATGGGAGAAGAGGTACACGGAGGAGGAGGTACGAGAACTGTTATGAATTTCAAATTATGTAGAATTAATGGATTAAGATATAGAAATATAGGAGTAACAATACTTGGATATTATAAAAATTCAACTTTATCTATGAACGAAGGGGTCAATATAGCAATAGATTATGATAAGAGAATTATATTTTATGATCCAGCAGGTCTTTAATTTTTACGTAAAGTTTATATCTTAGTAAAAAATGATTGAAAAATGAAAAAGTTGTTTACTATATTTTCTTTACCCACTATAATGGAGGAATTAAGGGCAGAATACGGAAGTCATCACGAGCAGACAACATCTGTTCCTATGATTACAGCTGCTTACAATCTTCCTGCAAAAAATATAATTCACATAGTCGGTCCGATAGTAAGAAATAGGCTTACAGCAGATTTGGAGCAGGAATTGGCAGATTGCTATACAAATGTTTTAAATATGTGTCTGGAAAATAATTTGAAAAGTGTGTCATTTTGCTGTATTTCAACTGAGGTATTCCGTTTTCCAAATAAAAGGGCGGCAGAAATTGCTGTAAAAACAGTTAAGAAATGGTCTTTGGAACATCCAGAGGCTGCTGTTTATGCTTGTATAAATTACAGTGAAGCATTTTGTCCGATTAAACTTGAAGATAGAAGCATTTGTTTAGATGGAGATATTGGGGAAGTTTTGGGTGAAATATATAAAAAAATTGAAGAAGATATTTAAAATTTTTTTCATTTTCCAGTTGATAAAACCTGTATCAATTGATATTGAAAATAAAATATCAAAAAAATAAAAGATGTGCTGGATTTTATTGAACCTTTTTAGTATAATTACTATTATGGATTCAAATGTAAGGAGAAGGAGTAAGATGAAAAAAGACAGATTAGTAGGCTTTTTTGATGGAGTTATAGCGATTATAATGACAGTCTTGGTATTGGAGCTGCCTAAAATAAAAGGCACAACATTAGCAGCCGTTTGGGAAAATAGAGTGCATTATTTTGCATATATAACGACATTTATACTGTTTGTAATATTTTGGGATACTCATCATATGATATTTGACAAGGTTGAGAAAATAAATTCTAAAATAGTTAAAATACAGATGCTTCTATTGTTTTTAAATACATTGTTTCCATATATAACATTGTGGGTTTCTGAAAATCCTTACAGCTATTTGGTGGAATGCGTGTATATATTTTTTCTGTTGGGAGAGAATATCATTTATTCGTGGCTTTGTAATGAACTTGTAAAGGCAGATTCCAGGAATATAGAGCTAAAGAAAACAGTAATAAGTCTTAAAAGACACAAAATAACAACGATTTTACAAATTTCTTCTTTTATAATAGGTCTATTTAATCCAATGCTTATGCTAATAATAGGATTTATTTCATTGTCAATATGGTATATTCCAATGCCAAAATTAAAGAGTTTGAAGAAATAGTTCAAGTGCAGTATTTTTTTGAACAAAGGGAGAAGGAATTGCCACGTTTTGCAGTCTTGAATGAGTAGCTTATGCTGATAAATTTATTGAATAAAGGGATTGGAAAGAAAATATCTCCAGTAAGTGTTACAAGTCCTTTTGAGTATGGGGAATTATTGACAAAAGAGATAAATGCTACGATAAATAAAGCAAAATGAAGTTATTTTTAGCATGAAAGATTTGAAAGAGCCATTTTTGACAGCAAATAATATAATGGTGGAATATTTGGAACCTCAATTGAAGCAGAAACTCGCAGAAATGGAAAGTGAAACATTTGAAACTTTTATAAACTTTTTCAGCTTATTCCGAGTGGACAGTTTGGCTTAGAAAATGTAGCAGAAGAGTTTGGGATAAGTGGAAGGACTCTTCAAAGAAATCTGTCGTCAGAAAATACTAGTTTCAATCAATTGGTGAAAGATATTCAGAAAATAATGACTTTCAACTATTTGGAAGAAAAGGAACTTTCAATTGATGAAATAGCCTATCTTGTTGGATATACGGAACTTTCGTCCTTCTATCGAGCATTTAAAAAATGGATAGGAAAAACAGTTTCGCAGTATCAGAAAGAGAAAAAATAGGCTGGAGGGTGTGTAAAAATTTTTGTGTAAACCTCTAGATAATATATGGTAAAATAACTGTATAATATTTGGAGGTTTTTGTTATGACTAAAAAGAAAATTGACAACGAAATTTTTAAAACACTGATTGAGGATTACAATATTAAAGATACTAATGATATTAAGGATATGCTTAAGGATTTGCTTTCGGGTACTATCCAAACCATGCTTGAAGCTGAAATTGAGCATGAACTGGGGTATGCTAAACATTCTATGAAAGATAAGACTACTTCTAATGCTAGAAATGGACATTCCAAGAAAACTGTTAGAAGTGAGTATGGCAATCTTGATTTAGATATTCCTAGAGATAGAAATGCTGAGTTTGAGCCTCAAATCATCCCTAAATATCAAAGAGAAATTACTGGCATTGAAGGACAGATTCTTTCTCTTTATGCTAAAGGAATGAGCAATAGAGATATCGAGGACCATCTCAATAATCTTTATGGAATTGATGTTTCGCCATCTATGATCAGTAAAATTACAGATAAAATTATACCTGAAATTAGGGAATGGCAGTCTAGACAGCTTGAGGATGTATACCCAATAGTTTTTATGGATGCTATCCATTACAGCGTAAGAAAAGATGGAGTTGTTGTTAAAAAGGCGGTATATTTAGCTATAGGAATAGATAAGGAAGGGCGAAAGGAGGTCTTAGGATTTTGGATAGGAGAAAATGAATCAAGCAAGTACTGGCTAAATGTTTTAAATGAATTAAAAAACAGAGGAGTTCAGGATATACTAATTATGTCTGTTGATAATTTAAAAGGGTTCAGCGAAGCAATATCTTCGGTGTTCCCTAAGACAGAAATTCAAAAATGTGTGGTTCATCAAATTAGAAACAGCATAAGATACATATCTTACAAAGATGTAAGGGAATTTACATCAGACTTAAAAGAAATGTACAATGCACCAACACTGGAACAGGCAGAGTTTAAACTGGATGAACTAGAAGAAAAATGGGGTAAAAAGTATATGGCAGTAATTAATTCCTGGAGAAGTAACTGGAATGAGTTGACAACATACTTTAAATATGATACAAAGATAAGAAAGCTGATATATACGACAAACCCGATAGAAAGCTTAAACAGACAATTAAGAAAGTATACGAAGACAAAATCACTTTATCCGACAGATGAAGCATTGATGAAGTCAGTATATTTAAGTTTAAAGGAAGCAACAAGGAAATGGACTGGAAGAATACCGGGCTGGGGAGAAATATATTCTCAGTTAAGTATTTATTTTGAAGGAAGGATTTAAAAACAGGATGATAAAAATACCATCCTGTACCATATATTATATTTTGAGTTTACACAAAATTCTGGACACTCTCAGGCTGGATTATTCCAGCCCAATTTGTCACATTTTTTATTTATAAACTTAGTTTTTACTCTTTGAGGGTCTACCTTAAGGTATTTTTATTATATCAAATTATTATTTTTTTAAAATATCTAACCAAAGTAGTAAAGGTAGTATAGATACAAAAAATAGGATTATAGAAGATACTATTGCTCCAGGAAGAAGGAAAAAGAATTCGTTTAAAAAATCAAAATCTGTCCTACCATTAATATTTAAAATCATATTGCTATATCCCTTCTAAATTACTTACTCTTTTTTGAATATCTATAAATCTTATTTTTTCTTATATTTATTTCCATATTCGTTCATTAAATCAAAAATAGGTTTTAGTTCACTACCTTTCTCTGTAAGAGAATATTCTACTTTTGGTGGAACAACTGGATATACTTTTCTTACAACTATTCCATCACTTTCAAGTTGTCTTAAGTTTTCAGTTAAAACTTTTGCACTGATTCCAACTATAGATTTTGTTAATTCATTATATCTTTTTGTACCAGTTAATAAATCCCTCAATATTAGTATTTTCCATTTATTAGCTATTAATGAAGCAGTATATTCAACTGGACATTCTGTATATATTTTTCTCATAAAATCACCTCTTGTATTCATTATATCATCATATGATACTTTAAGTAAGTACAAAAAAAGAGCTGTCTCAAAATTTTAAAATTTTAAATAATTCAAAAATACAGTTTCCACATTATTTTTTAAATTTTTTTTTGAGACAAACCCTATTAATATATAATATTAATATATAATGGCATCATTTTCAGTATATGAAGTTAATGAATTTTTCTTTACTTGAACACATACATAGCTGATACCTTCATCATCTGCGGCTGCAAATTGTCTTTTACCATTAGGAGATATTTTAATTACATTTCCTTTTTTTATTTTAACAACTTCACCATCAATTGTCAGAGTACCTTTACCTTCTGTAATTATGTATATTTCTTCATTTTCTTTATGTGAATGGACAAATGGTACGCTTACACCTGCAGGTAAACTGTTAAAACTTACTTCCGCTCCTGTTAATCCTAATGTTTGATGGAATTCTGTTCTTGCTCCATCCGCAATTCCTATTGAATAATTTTTCATATATGATTCCTCCTTTTCTTTTATGTGTTTATTTTATAACATAATGAAACAAATAGCAAGAATGCACTTTTTTGTTATATAGTTACCTTTTGGTATAAATTGTGGAAATATAAAGAAAATGATTGAATAAATCTTAAAAATAGCTCTATACACAAATTATATAATATATTACGACAAATAAAAAATGGAACGAAAAGCTTTTCGTTGCAAAAATATTATAAAAAAGCTGTTTCATAAAATAAACCTCATGAGACAGCTTTTAATTCAATGAAATCTATTTTTAAAAATTTCAAATCTTACAATTCTCTAAATTTTTTATACATCTTGATTCACTTTCGGAATACTTTTCATTTCCTTTTTCAAAACAATCACAGATACAACAAAAGCTATGAAATCTGCTATTGGGAATGCGAACATAATTCCATCAATACCCATAAAATGTGGTAAAATTATTAGTAATGGTAAAAGTGATATAATTTGTCTTACAAGTGACAAAAAGGCTCCTTTTGAGGCCCTTCCAATTGATGTTAAAAACATTGTAATAGCACCTTGAATACCATTTAGGAATATGAAAAATAAAAATACTCGCATATATTTTGTTCCATATTGAAAGTAGAGTTTACTTCCGTTACCGAAGACAGAAATTATTTGAACAGGGAAAAGTTCGGCGATTGCAAATGCTACTAAAGAAATAATAAAAGCCACTTTTAGAGATAATTTTAAAATTTCTCGAACTCTTGTATATTTTTTTGCTCCATAATTAAATCCCGCAATAGGCTGTGCTCCTTGCGTCAATCCCAATAAGATCGCTAGAAAGATGACATTTATTTTCATAACAATTCCAGCAACGGCAATGGGAATTTCACTTCCATAAATAGATTTCGCACCATAAATTTTCAATAAATTATTTGTCACAATTTGAACAATTAGTGCAGAACATTGGAAAATCAAAGGCGATGTTCCCAACATAAACAAAATCCAAATTTCCCGTATTTTTATTTTAAAATTCTTCAATTCAAACTTTACACTTTTAAATCTGAAAAAATATAACCCCAGCATAACTGCCGAGATAAATTGCCCAATTACAGTCGCCCAAGCGGCACCATCCATTCCCATATTAAATCCAAACATAAACAGCGGATCAAGAATCGTATTTGTAATAGCTCCAATAACTATCGCAAGCATTGAATAAAAGGCATTCCCATCAGCTCTAACCATAGGATTTGCTCCTATCGAAAATAGTAAAAACGGTATCCCAAGAGATGTAATTTGAGTATATTCAATCGCATAATCAAAAATTTGATCAGTAGCTCCAAAGGCCGTCAACATTGGTCTTAAAAAAATATTAATTAATATGCACAAAATAGCTCCACTTAAAAGTAACATTGTAGCCGCAGTTCCAGCCACGCTTTTTGCCCTTTTTGGACGCTTTCTTCCCAATTCCAAATTAAAGTTAGTTGCAGCTCCGACTCCAGTCATAAGCCCAATTGCAAGACAAATCGTCGTAAGTGGAAAAGCCACATTCGTAGCCGCATTCCCAAGAAACCCGATTTTTTGCCCAATAAAAATCTGATCCACAACATTGTAAAGAGCATTAACCAAGTTAGCAATGATAGCAGGAACCGCAAGTGAAATCAACAGTTTTCCAACAGGTTCTGTACCAAATTTAGTTTTTCGTTCATTTATTGCTTTCGTTTTTCCCATTTTTCCTTCCTTTCCAAAATTTTTAAATCTGATAAATTTATCTCTAAAAAAAGAAAAAAATATTTTTTGTAACAAGAAAACTGAGAAAAAATCCCAGTTTTAAGCCATCATATTAGTATGGTAAAAAATAATATCTTAAAAGTATTTTACTACATTTGGTAAAGGTTTTCAAATCTTTTTATTTAGTGCGGAACAGAATATTATGGTGGATTTTAGAATAAAAGAATTTATTGTAATGAAAACTGACTTTAGAAATAAAAACTGATACAAAACATGTAGATTTTTTGTCAAAAATATTGTACAATAAGTAGAGGTGATTTAAATGATAGCTACAAATTATTCAAATGTGAGAAACAATTTAAAAAAATATTGTGATAAGGCAACTGATGATTATGAAACAGTCATTATAACAAGAAAAAACGATAAAAATGTGGTACTGATGAGTGAAGAGGAATATAACAATTTGATGGAAAATCTTTACATCATGTCAAATAAGAAATATTACAATGAACTATTAAAAAGAAAAGAAGAAGTAGAGGCGGGAAATGTACAAATACATGATATAATTGAGGTGGAATAATGAATCTGATTTGGAATAATGAGGCTTGGGAAGAATATATCCAGTGGCAAAAACAGGATAAAAAAATAGTCAAAAAAATAAATGAAATAATAAAAGACATCAAAAGAAACGGAAATGAAGGAATAGGGAAACCTGAGCCTTTAAAGCATGAACTGAATGGATACTGGAGCAGAAGGATTACAGATAAGCACAGGTTTATATATAAACTAACAGAAACAAATATAGTGGTTATCGCCTGTGCAAATCATTATAAATAATGGAAATTATGAAAAATAAAGTCATGATTAAAAAACAGACTTCTTTAAAATTGAGAGAAAATCTTAATTTAAGAGGTCTTTTTGTATTTTTTTGAAATTTATATAACAAAATTTGTAAATATTATTGTGTAGAGTCATTTTGATGAAAAATTCTATTTAAAGAAAATTTATGAAAAAAAATAGGGTATAATATTACTGTATAAAATTTAAAATATAAATTTTGTTAATACTGAAAAAATATAGAAAGGGCAAGTTATGAAAAAGATAATTTTAATTTTGGTAAGTATATTATTTTTAGTGAGCTGTAGTGGGAATATTCCTTTCTCGGAGGAGGAAAAAGGAGCTTTAAAAAAGGCAAAAACGGAAATTGCTGAAATGAAGAAAAATCCGACAATGGCAGAAAAAGAAAAAATTTTGCAAAAGGGGCTAGAAGTTCAGGAAAAATATTTACGAATTGGGGTAGTGTATTTTAAAAGTGTGGAAAAGGATATTCCGATGGCAGATTATTATCTGGCAAGAAACTATAGTGCGAGAGGGGAAAAAGAAAAGGCACTCAAATGGGCAAGAAAAGGCTCGGACAGAGGAGTGAAGGAAGCAAGTGCATTTGCAGGGCAGATATATGCTAATCGTATGGAGGAGTTAAATGCGAGAAAGTATTATATAAGGGCAATGGATCAAGGAGATTACAGCGAGGACACCTTGTTTAGAGTATGGGTATATGGAGAAAGGAAAGAAATTAATAGCGAAGTGGTGGAAGCGTTTAAAAGAAATTTAAATAAAAATATTGAGGTAAAAAATGCTTTGGCTTTTTATTATCAGAGGCACGATCACTTTGATGAAGCTGAAAAACTTTACAAGGAGCTTGTTAATGAAAAATATCCGAATGCAGAAAGACTTTTAGGGGAACTTTATATGTGGAAAAAAGATTATGACAAAGCTGAAGAATGGTTATTAAAAGAATCGGAAAAATTATTTTCACATTCAGAAGACAATGTGAAACGGATTGAAGAAAAAAGAGCAAGATTATTGCGTCTGTTAGCAGAAGTTTATGAAATAAAAGGAGATTACGGCAAGGCTGAAAATAGTCTTTTAAAAGCAAAAGAACTTGCACATAAGGAACTTGCATTAACAAGTTTGGTAAAATTGTATGAAAAGCAAGGGAAATATAGTCAAGCTTTGAAAATAAATGAAGAATTGGTAGAATTGAAGAAAACAAAAAAAGAAAAATTAAATCATAAAAGAAATAAAAAATGGAGGATTTTATGAGAATAGAAAAAAACGAAAAAGAAATATTTTTAGAATTGCAAATATCTGAGAAAGAATAATTATTTTTTAATGAGGAATATTTTTTATAGGGTTTGGAATAGAGCAAGAAACATCATCTTTAGTTGATAATAAAATAGAAAAGAACAAAGGTAAAAAACCAAGAGAACAAACCTATGACAGCATCCGTGAATGGCTACTATTGTAACTGTAATTTTTAAAAATAAAAAATAAATAATTAGAATAAAAAAATTTAAAATTAGAAAATGAGAGAGAAAATTATGAATTTATGGAAAATAAGGAACCTTTATATGAAATATTTACCAATACTTTTGCTTATAGCAACATTAAATATAGCTATAAAAAAATGTTCTTTACCCGAAGCAGAAGTAAAGAATAATGAAAGAAGCAGTGATTACAAAAAATATATTGAATTGTCAAATTTGGGAGATGGGGAAATAAAGAAAAAGAATTATAAAAAAGCACTAGAGTATTATGAAAGAGCTAGAGATTATGATAGTAATATGGCAGATGTAAGCATAGCAAATATATATTATAAATTTATAGATAAAGAAGAAGGTGAGATACGATACAGGAAAGCATACAATAATGGAATTTTTGAAGTTGCTTATACATTAGGGAATATAGCTTATAGAAAAGGAAACTTTAATTTGGCGAAAGAATGGTATTTAAAAGGAAGTGAAAAAGGGAATGAAAAATCAAGTATAGAACTAGCAAAATTATTAATAAGTGAAAATAATGAAATAGAAGCTAAAAGATTTTTATTGAAAGTTGAAAATGGAAACGAAGCTGAAGGATTTTATTATTTAATGACCATTTATTATAAAGAAGGTAATAAAGAAAAAATTTATGAATTGAAAAACAAAATGCTTGAAAAAAAAGAAATGAATCAAATATCTGATGAAATGATGCTTAAAATAGGTTTGATGTTAGGAGACAAAAGACAAAATAGGTTATTTGAATCAATTAATAATGCGGATAGTTTAATAAGAATAAAAAAATATGAAGAAGCTAAAAGAGAGTATGAAAAAAGTTTAGAATATGGTTTTGAAGGGAATTATTTTTTAGGTAATATGTATGGTGAGTTAAATAAAGAGACAGAAGCATTAAAATATTATAAAATAGCTTGTGAAAAAGGGGAAATAGGAATTGCGGCATACAAAATAGGCAATATTTATGAAGCAAATAATAATTTTATAGAAGCTAAAAAATGGTATCAAATAGGGATTGATTTAGGTGATTCACAATCATTAGTTTCATTAGGAACGTTAGAAATGAAAGAAGGGAATGATAAAGAAGCTAAAGAATTATTTTTAAAAGGCACTAATAAAAAAAATGCGGAAGCTATACTTGGGATGATAGCATATTATCAAAAAAATAATGATGTTCAAAAAGCTAAAGAAATGAAAGAAAAAATAATAACAGAGAAAGGGTTATATTATAATGATTCAGATATACAGTATGCAGCATTACTAGCCATTTTACCTTATAATTAATCAGGAATGGAGTTTATTATGGAAACAATAAAAGAAATTAAACGATTTAAATGTTTAAAAAATAAAATTTATGAAATTAAAGATAAATCAAAAAAAATTGGAAATAGAAATTTTGTTATAATGGCATGTCGTTCTGGAAGTAAAGAAAAATCGAAAAAATTTGTAGAAGATAATTTAGTAGAAAATTTAGGAGAAAATATTAAAATTGGTGATGTTATAGGTGTAAGAAGAAATAAGGAGACAAGTGTCTGTATGTCCTAAATGTCAAGGAAATTATTCAAAAGATAAGTTTATAGAAGGAATTTTATATGAAGCAGGAGGTCCGTGGGATGAAAAATATAAATGATGAAAAATTATTAAGTTTTGTAGAAAATGAAATTTTAAAGCATAAAAGAGGATTATTCAGAAAAGGAAATAAAAAAATTAAAATTATTAGAGATTTTCAATGAAATTATGAATGTTGTTCCTAAAAAAGCAAATAGCATAGGAGACATGTATATAAATTTCATAGGAAGTGATCATATGGCGGTGTATTATTTTGAATATATATGGACTATGGAATTATTAATTAAAATTTTAGAAAATTCATCAAAAAACAGGGCAAGAATTATATTTTGTTTATCTGTATTAAATGATTTGTATTATTTTGTACTTGATGATTCAGATAAATTTAGTAAAGACGAGTACTGGTCTGAATTTAGAAAAGTAAAAAAATTATTATATCCCTATTCAGATAAATTTTATGATGGATTACTTGAAAAAAATGTTGGGAATTGTTGTTGAAGATGAAGTTGTGGAAAAGATGGAGGAAAAAGAAGTAGAAGAAGAAAAGAAACTTACACCACAGCAGCTGAGAAAAAATATTTTCTTAAAAGAATGAAAAGGGAAGATAAATGGAAATAGAGAGAGGGGAATCAGTAACGTTTCAAGAATTTTCATAATGAATTATATTAGATATTGACAATAAAGGAAATCAGATATTTCCTGAATTTTTAAATGATTATATAGTTTATGAAAGATGAGAAGACTTTGGATATTTTAGTTATTAAGGGGGAGGATATTGAAAAAATTAATATAAATTTGTAAACACAAATATTGTTTTTTTGTAAAAAATGTGGTATTCTTACAATATAAAAATTAATTTTATAATAAATACAATTATGTAACTA
Source organism: Leptotrichia sp. oral taxon 847 (assembly GCF_001553645.1). Lineage (NCBI taxonomy): Bacteria > Fusobacteriati > Fusobacteriota > Fusobacteriia > Fusobacteriales > Leptotrichiaceae > Leptotrichia > Leptotrichia sp. oral taxon 847. The sequence continues at coordinate 1,963,418 of NZ_CP014231.1, forward strand.
TAATTGTATAAAATGGAAAGGACGAAGAAAATGAAAAAATACGATGCAATAATAATTGGATTTGGAAAAGGTGGAAAAACTTTGGCAGGATTTTTGGCTGGGAAAGGGCAGAATGTGGCTTTGATTGAGAAATCGGACAAGATGTATGGGGGGACTTGTATAAATATTGGATGTATTCCTACGAAAAAACTTGTTGATAGTACAAAAGTTCTTAAAAATAAAGGATTAAGCGGTATTGAGGAAAAGGAGAGATTTTATGCGGAAAGTATAAATAATAAAAATACATTGATTGGTGCGTTACGTGGAAAAAATTATGAAATGCTGGCTACAAAGGAAAATATTGATATTTACGATGGATTTGGAAGTTTTGCTTCAAAAAATGTAGTTAATATTGAAAGTAATGGAGAAAATGTTCAGATTGAAGGAGAAAAGATATTTATAAATACAGGTTCAGCTACAATAATTCCTGGTATAAAAGGGCTTAAAGAAAGTAATCACGTTTATACAAGCACTTCAATTATGGAACTAAAGGAACTTCCTAAAAAATTGACTATTCTGGGAGCAGGGTACATTGGATTGGAATTTGCTTCGATGTATGCTGATTTTGGGTCAGAAGTTACGGTTATTGATTTGGCACAAAGACTTATGCCTAGAGAAGATGAAGAAATTGCTGATAGGGCAAAGGCTATATTTGAGGCAAAAGGAATCAAATTTTTACTGGAATCAAAAATTGAGGAAATCATTGATAAAAATGGAAAAGGATATGTGCAAATTTCACAAGGAACAAGCAAGAGCGAAATTGAATCAGACGCAATTCTTGTGGCAATTGGAAGAAAACCTAATACAGAAGGTCTTAATCTGGAAGTGGCAGGAGTAAAAACTGACGAAAAAGGTGCGGTTGTAGTTGATGAAACATTGAAAACAACAGCTGATAACATTTGGGCAATGGGGGATGTGAAAGGCGGACTTCAATTTACATATATTTCTCTTGATGACTTTAGAATAATAAGGGATAATCTTTACAGTGGTGGAAATAGAACAGTAAACGATAGAAATGTAATTCCATACAGCGTATTCATAAATCCACCTTTATCAAGAGTTGGAATGACTGAAAGCGAAGCAATTGCCAAAGGATATGAAGTAAAAACAGGAAGACTTGAAGCAATGGCAATTCCAAAAGCAAAAATAGAAGGTGTAACAGATGGATTACTTAAAGCAGTTATAGACGCAAAAACAGATAAAATATTGGGATGTACTTTACTATGTAACACTTCCCACGAAATGATAAACATTGTTGCTGCGGCCATGAAAGCTGAACAAAAATATACATTCCTGAAAGATATGATATTTACTCATCCGACAATGAGTGAAGCTTTGAATGATTTATTTGGGAGCGTGAAATAAAGAAAATAAAACATTTGTAGAATATATAAATTGGGGAGAAATATTTTCTAAAAGTTTTAATAAATTATAGTCAATATAGGATAATAATATTGTTATATACTTTTGGGATTATAAAATTTATGAATTGGAAAAAATATAAAAAATAAGTCCAACATTAAGGGCTTAACATTAACGAATTTTATTTAAATTCTTATACTACATTTTAAATAAGAATCAAGATAAATTAGTAATAATTTTTTTAACGCATAAATTGCAATATTAAATGCAACGGTTTTTAAGCTCATTTAAAATTAATAATATTCCCATTTGAATAAATTTTCTTAGTAAGATGTAACAATAAAAGTTATAACAAATAAAATTTAGAAACTTTATAAATATTAATGGGAGGAAATATTCACAGATTATTTGATGGAAAATTGAAAAATATACAAAATGCTATGGAAGATGAGATGAGAAAGTATAAGCTAGAAGGTCTTAGGAATGAAATTACAAGAATTTTAGCAGAAAAAGAATGAAAAAATTGAGAAGATGTTTGAAGATGTATAATATATTTGTGATGTTTTAACAAAAAGACAGCAAGAAGTCGTAGGCTTTCTACAAGTGGGAGATGAATTGCTTTTTTTGTAAAAAAATTGAAAATAAGGATACGTCTATGATACAATTTTTGTATAAAATATTGAAGAGAAATCTTAATGATAAATTTCTAAAGAAATAATTAAAAATAATACTCAAAATCAAAAGGAGGTGTAATTTTATGAAATATAATTTAGCATTCAAATACAGAATTTATCCAAATAAAGATCAAGAATTATTGATAAACAAGACTTTTGGATGTGTTCGTTTTGTTTACAATACAATTTTGTACACTGCGAATAAAATTTATGAAGAAACTGGAAAAAATAAAATAATTACACCTGCCAGTTTGAAAAGTGAAAATCAATTTTTGAAAGAAGTAGATAGTTTGGCACTTTCAAATGCTCAATTAAATGTAAAACGCTCGTTTACGAATTTTTTCCAGAAGAGAGCAAAGTTTCCAAGGTTCAAATCTAAAAAGAATAATGTTAAAAGTTATACGACAAATTGTGTGAACAATTCGATACGAATAGAGGAAAACAAATATTTGGTTTTGCCAAAATTGAAAAGAGTAAAATTGAAATATCATAGAGAAATACCAAAGAATTATAGAATAAAGTCGGTAACACTAACAAACAGTAATGGAAATTACTATGTTTCTATTTTGACGGAATTTGAAAAAGAAATCCAAAAAAATCCAAGTAATGATAAAGTGATTGGACTTGATTTTTCAATGTCTGAATTATTTGTCAGTTCTGAAAACCAAAGAGCTGATTATCCAAAATATTTTAAGATGTTGGAGAAAAAATTGAAAAAATTACAAAAATCATTATCGAAAAAAGTAAAATTTTCTAAAAATTGGTATAGACAAAAAGAAAAAATATCAAGATTGCATGAGTATATCAAAAATTGTCGGAGAGATTTTTTACATAAATTATCAAAAAAATTGTCTGAAACGTATAATGCTGTGGTTGTTGAGGATTTGAATATGAAAGGGATGAGTCAGGCATTAAATTTTGGGAAAAGTGTAGGAGATAATGGATGGGGAATGTTTTTGAGGATGCTTGAGTATAAACTGATGTTTTTAGGGAAACAATTTTTGAAGATAGATAAGTGGTTTCCATCGTCGAAAACTTGTAGTAAATGTGGAAACGTTAAAGAGGAGCTGAAATTATCAGAAAGAAGTTATAAATGTGAGTGCTGTGGAATTGAAATTGACAGAGATTACAATGCGGCATTGAATATAAGAGACATTGGAAAAGCGATGTTGAAATATTAAGAAAATAAAAGAAGACAGGGTAGGAACTACCCGAAGAGCTTGGTAAATATATTTGGCTAGCAAAAGCAGATACTTCCCAAGAAGCTCCCGCTTTTAAAAGCGGGAGTAGTTCACTAAATAATAGTTTAAAAATTATAAATTTTAAAAAATTGAAATTAGAAAAAAGTTTTGATATAATAAATCATATCATTTATTTAATTTTTTTTATGGTTAGAATAACTTTTTAGAAAGGAGGAAATACAAAATTATGGAATTTTATAATTTTAATTATTTAGAAAACAAAAAACTTATAACCGATAAGTTTTTTCTGGTGATAATGGTTTTAATAGTTATATTTCTTTTATTTGCACTTTTTAAATGGTTTAAAGGTAGTATTTCGTTACGGGGAAAGCAGCTTAGTTTACTTGGATTAATCTTTGTAATTTTGTTTGGATTGTATAAATTTGAAGATTATCAGTCTAAAAATAATAAAGAAAAAATTTATCGAAATTCTGCAAGTGTCATAAAAAAATTGTCTACTAAATTTAAGGTCAATGAAGATGAAATTTTTATAAATACGCCTGAAATAACTGAGCATACAGTTTATAAAATAAGGAATAAATTTTACCAGATTCATTGGGTTGACAACAGCATTTTGGTTGAAGAAATGACAGTACCTTATGTTGATGAGGTAAAAATTGTAAAAGAATAATTTACAAAGTAAAAAAATAGTATAAATTTTTTATTGATAGAAAGAGAGATGATTTAATTTTGGATTTTATAATTCCAGTTGCGATAAAACTTACGATTGGATTTATTGCATTAGTTTTATTTATGAATTTAAATGGGCGAAGCCAACTTGCTCCGATGTCAACTGGAGATCAAATTGGTAACTATGTACTTGGTGGAATTATCGGTGGTGTAATTTACAACCCTGCCATAACAATTATTCAATTCTTAATAGTTCTATTAATTTGGGGACTTTTAATGACAGCAATTGATTTTTTAAAAAATTCCAGTACAGATGTAAAGAATATAATTGATGGTGGAATTATTTCCTTAGTAAAAGATGGAAAATTAATTCCTGAAAATTTTGCAAAAGCAAATCTTACTATTGAAAATTTTTACACAAAATTGCGAATGAAAGGAATTATTAAAATATTAGACATTGATGAAGCCTTTGTCGAATCAAATGGTCAACTTACAATTATACAGAAGGATGATGAAAATTTTGCAAGACTTTTAGTTTCAGATGGAAAAGTTATTGAGGAAAATTTAAAACATATTGGAAAAGATGTCGAGTGGCTGGAAGAAAAGCTAAAAGAATACAATATCACAGATATAAGTGATGTTTTTTTGGTAGAATACACCAGTGATGATAAACTTTTTATTGTGAAAAAGTAAAAAATATTTAAATAATAAAAATTGATTTAGTGATAGGAATATTGTCACTAAATTTTTTTATTTTATTAAAAAAAATTAAATTTATTTGACAATAATTGACTCGTTTGATAAAATTTTATAGATAAAAAGTTTATTTTTTTATTTAAATGAAAATTTATAATATTGGAGGTGGATGTTTTGAATGAGGAAATTCCAGAAGAGAATTTTAAAAGATTGAATGACTTAAAATTTACAAATTTGTGCAAATATGAATAAAGGGAATATCTTCGTTGTTGTTATTCTCCCGGTTTTTATTTGCATAAAAATTTTAAAAGATTGAAAAAATTGGAAATGCAAAAAAGAAAGGAGATAATGATGAAAAAAAACATTATTCAAAAATTTATAGATGAAAAAAAATATTTTGAAATTAGAAAGTATCTAAATGATTTAAATATCGTGGAAGTTTCAGAACTATTAAATCAGTTTGAATCTTCTGAATTGATAATGATTTTTAGGTTACTTTCCAAAAATAGGGCAGCTGATGTATTTTCGTATCTGGATAGTGAACATCAGGAAATGATTATTAAAACCATGACAGATGTGGAAACTAAAAATATATTTGATGAGCTTTATTTTGATGACATTGTCGATATTATCGAGGAAATGCCATCAAACGTGGTCAAAAAGATACTAAAGAATACCGACGCAAAAGATAGACACACAATAAATCTTTTGTTAAAATATCCTGAAAATTCAGCTGGAAGCATTATGACAACTGAATACATGGATTTGAAAAAGAATATGACAGCTTCTTCTGCAATTTCTAAAATTAGAAATGTTGTGGAAGATATGGCAAATGTCTACACTTGCTATGTGATTGATGAAAGTAGAAAGCTGGAAGGGGTAGTTTCTTTAAAAGAGCTTATTACAAGCGAGGACGATGAACCTATTCAAAATCTTATGAATAAAAATGTGATAAGTGTTCATACAAATGATGATCAGGAAAAAGTTGCAGAAATAATAAAAAAATATAATCTTATCGTACTTCCTGTGATAGATAATGAGAATAGACTTTTAGGAATTATCACAATTGATGATGTAATGGATGTTGTGGAACAGGAAGCGACAGAGGATTTTCATAGAATGGCTGGGATTTCGCCTGTGGAGGAGTCTTATTTAAAAACAAGCGCCTTTACAATGGCAAGACAAAGAATTAGCTGGTTAATTGTACTTATGATTTCTGCCACATTTACTGGAAGAATTATAAGTAAATATGAAGATGTGCTGCAGTCTGTAGTCATACTTTCGTCATTTATTCCTATGCTGATGGATACAGGGGGAAATGCAGGTGCACAGTCTTCGACAATTGTAGTCCGTGCTTTGGCATTGGGGGAAGTTAATACAAAAGATACTTTTAAAATATTAAAAAAAGAATTTCTTATTTCATTTATAGTAGCTATTGTTTTGGCGGCAATAAATTTTTTAAGAATTATAACTTTGACAAAGACACCTTTAAATGTTGCAATAACAGTTTCGGTAACTTTAATTTTTGTAGTTATAATTTCTAAAATAATAGGTGCTTTTTTACCAGTTGTCGCTAAAGCCTTTAAAATGGATCCGGCAATAATGGCAGGGCCTTTAATAACTACGATTTTAGATGCGCTTACTCTTACTATTTACTTTAGATTTGCAACTATGTTTTTAAGTAATGTTATAAAGTAAATATTTTTATAAAATTTAAAAATATAAAAATTGATTGTCTAATCGAAGTTATATGATAACTATTTAAAAAAAATGAGGTGAGAAAAAAATGAAAAAGATAAAAAGAATAATTGAAGATCTTTTAAAAGAAAAAAAATATTTTGAAATAAAAAAAGAATTAGATAAATTAAATGCAGTTGAAATTTCAGATGTGATAAATTTATTTAAACTGCCAGAGCTTGTAATAATGATTTTTAGACTTTTAAAAAAGGATAAAGCAGCCGATGTATTTTCATATTTGGACAGCGAACATCAGGAAATGATTATTCACGCTTCAACTGATGTTGAAACACGGGAAATATTTGATGAACTGTATTTTGACGATATTGTCGACATTATCGAGGAAATGCCGTCGGATATTGTAAAAAAAATCTTGAAAAATACGGATAGAAAAGATAGACACTTGATAAATCAGCTTCTAAAATATCCAGATAATTCAGCTGGAAGCATTATGACGACTGAATATGTGGATTTTCAGAAAAATATGACAGTTCAAGAGGCGATAGGACAGCTGAAAAAAACTGGAAAAGACAAGGAAAATATTTATACTTGCTATGTTACGGACAAAAACGGGAAATTGGAAGGCGTGCTTTCACTAAAGGAATTGATTTCTAAAAAGGACAATACTGTAATTGAAAATATTATGAATACAAATTTCGTAAGTGTAAATACAAATGATGATCAGGAAAAAGTTGCAGATTTGTTTAAAAAGTATGATTTTATCGTTATGCCAGTTGTTGACCACGAAAATAGGTTTTTGGGAATAATTACGGTGGATGACGTTCTGGATGTTGTGGATCAGGAAGTTACGGAAGATTTTCATAAAATGGCAGGAATTACTTCGCCTACAGATGATTCCTATTTAAAGACAAGTGTCTTTACGATGGCAAGACAAAGAATCGGGTGGCTTGCAGTTCTTATGATTTCTGACACAATTTCAGGAAATATAATACAAGGCTATGAAAAAGTTTTGGCAAAGTCAATAATTTTAACGGCATTTATTCCAATGCTTATGTCAAGCGGAGGAAATGTTGGTTCACAATCTTCAACGGTTGTAATCCGTTCACTTGCACTTGGGGAAATTTCTCCAAAAGATGCCTTTAAAGTGATTAAAAAGGAATTTTCAATTGGAATAATGGTTTCAATAGTTTTGGCAATATTAAATTTTATAAGACTTGTAACACTTGAAAAAACTAATTTTATAATTGCTTTTGTCGTTTCATTGACACTTGTATTTACAGTAATAGTTTCAAAGCTGGTAGGAGCACTGCTTCCGCTTGGAGCAAAAATTGTGAAGGCTGATCCGGCGGTTATGGCAACACCTTTGATAACAACGATTTCAGATGCTGTAACACTTATAATTTATTTTAATTTTGCAACAATGTTTTTGAAACTTTAAAAAATTAAGAAAATTAAATAATTAAAAATTATGATAGAGTAAAAATATGATGGTTTAAAAATTTTAGGGGCAGATTTTTTAATTTCAAATTTTTTAGCTTGTTTTTGATTACAAGATGTTATTTTGTTTAATATTATTTTTTTATTTTTTTACATAAGGGGAAAGGACCGCCATTTCCCCTTATAATCCCCACGCTCGTCTAAGCATTTTTTTGAAGCAAAGCCGAAACTCGCACTAAACGTGCTCAAACAGTCGTCTTTACTCCAAAAAAATCACGACACCTTTTGTATGATAATAAAATTTAAACCGTCGGAGCATTTTTATGTGCTGACAAAACTGTCTGAGCGTAAGCGAGTTTTTTGGCAGTGCATAAAAATGTCGAAGACTAGCCGGGGTGCAGGGGTGCGGCGATGAGCACTTCTGCTTAAAAAAGAAAAAATTATTTTAGTAACTTTCTGGATTGAATGAAAAACTTAAAATAAGATTTTTTATTTACCCCTAACTATTTTACTCTGTCGTAAAAATATAATTAAGTTTACAAAGTAAAGAAAATATAGTATAATAAAAAGCAAGTTTGTTAGATAATATAATATAAAAATAAACATATTTAGCAATATATAAAAAAGTAAAAAATAACTATTGATAAAGTGTAATAAATGTGTTATATTTAAATTGTAAGTATTAATAAACTTATAAATAAAATTAACATTTTGAAAGTTAGTTTTATTACAAATTTATGAGAGGAAATAAATAATGAAAATAGGTAGAGAATTTTCTGATAAAAAAAGTACTGGGAGGAATATTTTAATACTGATAGTCGTAATAATTATATTATTTGCACTAAAAAATAGAATTTCCAGTTCATTTTCATTTTTGGACGGAATTACTAAAGAAATAGATTTTAGGCTTGTAAAAGTGAAAAGTATGCTTTATACTCAGACATTAAAATTAAAATCCAGAGTACAAGATATCAGTTACATCGAAGAGTATGTAAAAAACAATAAAATGAGAGATTTTGAATTACAGAAAAATAAAGTTCAAAATACAGAATTAGCATATTTAAAGGTTGAAAATGAAAATTTGAGAAGAATGCTTGATATGCGTCAAAAAAATCCTGCTGAGTTTATAGCAGCCGATGTTGCGTTAGTGGAAAATATAAATTATTCAGAGAAGTTTTTTATCAACAAAGGTCAAAATCAGGGAATAAAATTAAATTTACCAGTTATGTACAACGGCTATTTAATCGGAAAAATCTCGAAAGTTGATGCGGAATATTCAGAAGTTACTCTTTTGACAAGCAAAAATTCAAAATTAAGTGTAACTTTGAATGGTACAGATTTACAGATTTTGCGTGGAAATGGAAATGGAACTTTTTCAATCCAAAACTTCAATGAAGGTTCAGTCAATGAAAAAACGTTATTTAACATAGAAACTTCAGGTGTGAGTGATGTTTTTCCAAAGGGGATAAAAGTTGGAGTATTTAAAGTAAAAGATTTAAATGCGTTTAAGAAAATAAAGGAAATCAGATTCAAGCCAGAGTATGATATTTTTCAAATTCAAAACGTGATGGTTTACAAATGGAGCAGAAACGATGCAATTGACAATCAAATTCAAAATCAGTTAAATTTGGAAAAAGAGCAGGAATCAAATCAATCTCACGATTAATTGCAATAAAACTTTAAGTTCAATTTTTAAAATAATTTATGGAGGTAAAAGATGTTTAAAAAATTAACAATGAGTAAGTTAGTAATATTGATGACAATTTTTATTTCGGTTTTTTCCTTTTCAAAAGATTTTTGGGAAAAAAGAAATTTTACAGTAAATGTAACGGAAGATGCGACAATTAATGGTCAGAGAAGAACCAAAAGATACATTATGAGCTACAATTCAGGAACATTGAAATTGCAAATTACAGCTCCTAATGTAAATCGAGGTGAAATTTATACCTTTAGTGGAAGCACAAAAACTGTTTATTATCCATCTTTAAAACAGACAGTAAGACAAAAAGTTGCAAAAGATGAAGCAAATATTTTGTCAGTATTTAACAAAATATCGAGAATAAGCGGTAAAAAGACACAGACTAAAAATGGAGATACATTTCATTTTTCAGGAAATTGGTTAACTTCGATTACTAGCAGAGGATATACAGTAAATTTCAGCGATTATAGATTGTCAAATGGATATTATTTCCCAACAAAAATTTCTGTAAGAGATGGAAATTCCCAGATAATTTATAGATTGTCAAACTTTAAATAAAGGTCTTTATGAAAGTTTTTAAAATAAATGGGATAATTTTAAAAAAGAAAGAATACGGAGAAAATAATTTATTAGTTACTATTTTTTCTAAGGAAATTGGTAAAATTTTGGCAATGGCATACGGAATAACTAAATCTAAAAAAAGAAATTTAGCTGCATATAATCCAATGAATATTGTCGAATTTACTATTTCAAAAAAAAATAACTTTTATTCGATAAAAGAAGCAAGCATAGTCAAAGTATTTAAGAATATTTTGAAAGATATTGAAAAATTGGAAATTTCGTTATATATTTTAGACAGTATAAATAAAATTTATGATGAGAGTGTTGAAAATCAGATATTTTTTAATAAATTGTCGGATATATTAAGCTACATAGATGAAATTGTTAATTTAAAAGATGGGTATAAGTACTATATTCTTATGGCATTTTTGCATAGAATTATGGTTGAACATGGAATCTATGGAACTAGCGAAGTTAAATCACTATTAAAAAAAGAATTATTTTTGGAGTACAAAAAAATATTGATTTTAAGTAAAAATTTAAATTTTCAGAAAAAAGTGGAACAGCATAAGGATAGTTTAAAAAAAATAGTCATTATTTTTGAAAAATATGTAAATATGCAATTGCAAGTAGAACTAAATATGCAAAAATTTATTTTGGAGGGATTTTATGGAAAGCAAAAAAATTGCTGATTATATTCAGATGGATACAATTTGTTTGGATCTAAAATCAAATAACAAAAATTCGGTGATAAGAGAGCTTTATGAAAATTTAAAAAAATGTGGTTTAGTAAAAGACGAAGAATTGGCGCTAAATGATATCTTAAAAAGAGAAGAAATGGGAACAACAGGAATCGGTAAAAAGATCGCTCTGCCTCATGCTAAAACTAAATCTGTCGACGAGTTAATAATAACTTTTGGAATTTCTAGAGATGGTATTGAATATGAGTCGCTTGACGAAGATAAAGTAAATATTTTCTTTATGTTTTTATGTCCGGAAAATCAAACTCAGGAGTATTTGAGAATACTTGCGAGAATTTCCAGGTTGATTAGAGAGACAAGATTTGTTGATTCTTTGCTAAGCGCAAAATCAAATGATGAGATTGTAAAAATAATAAGAGAAGAAGAAAATTAGGTGAAATTATGAGATGTCCGTTTTGTGGAAATGCAAATACCAAAGTAGTTGACAGTCGTGCATATTTTGAAGGAAATTCAATCAAAAGACGAAGAGAATGCGAAAAATGTGGCAAAAGATTTACGACACACGAAAAAGTGGCAGAATTAGCTTTAAAAGTAATAAAAAAAAGTGGTGAAAAACAAATTTATTCCAGAGAAAAAGTCTATAACGGTATCATTCGTGCATTTGAAAAAAGATATTGCGACACTGAAAAAATAGAAGAAGTTATAGACAGAATTGAAAGAGAAATTTTGACTGAATATTCGGGTGAGATAAAATCAAATGCTTTAGGCGATAAAATACTTTCATATTTGATTGATTTGGATGAAATAGCATATGTTAGGTTTGCTTCTGTTTATAAAAAATTTGATAGTTTGGACAGTTTTATTTTTGAAATTGAAAAAATTAGAAATGACAAAAAAAATAAAAAATAAAATTTATAAAAAAATAGAAAAGTTTAGGAGAGTAGATGAAAAGATTAGTTTTTTTGTGGAATGTTATTTTTGGAATGATTGTAGTATATCAACTTTATGATAGCATAATGAAGTATTCAAGTAGAAATGAAATTCAAAAGAATATTGCGGCAGCTAATAAAGATATAAAGGAATATACTGAAAAAAAGAATAAAATTATTCAAAATACAAATGATCTTACAGATGAAAATAAATTTGAAAGATATGTAAGAGATAACTTGAATTTTAAGAAAAAAGGAGAAATTACTTACAAATATTAAGTGATGTTATGAAATATGGAAAATTTATTTGAGTCAAAAAGTTTAAAAGAAGAAGTACAAAAATATAAAATAGAAGATGAAAATAAAAAGTATATTTTTAGAGCCAATACAAAATATATAATTTCATCGTCTATTTTTTTTATAATAATTTTATTTGTTGCTTCAAATTCATTGTATAAAGGTGTTATAGGAGCTGAAAAATTATCGGCATTAAGAGTTATTTTGATTTTAATTTTGTTTTTATATGTTTTTGTGTCCATTTTTTTAATATTTAGTTATAAAATTGTGTTTGAAAATGATACTATTTTTGTGAAAAAAATAAAAATAGAAATTTCAAATATAGAAAGTGCAACCGTAAAGATTGCAAAAGTAAGTGCAGCAAAACTGGACAAGGTTTTGGAAGTTATAACTTACGATGGTAAAAGAGTACAAATTAGATTAAATATAAAAAATGAAAAATTATTGTTAAAGTTATTGCAAAGAAAGATTGGTGATAAATTGATTTTTAAAATATAAAAAATTTTTAGCAGTAATTTTAGGGAAAAGCAAAGTAAAAATAAGAAAAATTAAGGATAAAAAAATAAAAGAAATAAAAAATAAAAACAGAGATAAGGAAAGGAAAGAGGAAAAGAAAAAATGGTGGAGTTTTTTATTGCATTTAGGCACATTGTAGAAAGAAAGTTTCAAAGTATATTTTCAATGCTTGGAATTGCTATAGCTGTAACGGTTTTTATTGTGTCGTTAACTGTATCAAATGGACTTGGAAGAAATATGGTAAGTTCGCTTCTTACAATGAGTCCGCATATTTTAATAAAGCATAAGCAAAAAAATTTTTTTGAAAATTATAGTGAAGCGGTAGAAAATCTAAAAAAAGTAGAAGGTGTAAAAGCGGTTATTCCTAAAATAAATAGTCAGTCAATTATACGTTCACAGGGATTTGCAAGAGGAGTGCTTGCTTATGGAATAATGCCAGAAAATGTGAAAAATGACTTAAATTTGAAGATAGTTGCTGGAAATAACAATGTTGAAGAACTGAATTCAATTTTAGTTGGAGATGAACTGGCAAAGGGAATGGGTTTAAAAGTTGGTCAGGAGATAAGTCTTGTATCAGCGGAAAATAAAGAAATAAAATTAATTGTGAGAGGGATTTTTAAAACAGGATTTTTAGAATATGACACAAATCTTGCAATTGTTCCAATGAAAACTATACAAATTTTAGCAGAACAGGGAGAAGTGGCAACGGATATTTGGGTAAAGGTAGATAATCCTCAAAAAGTTGAAAATGTCGAAAAAAAAATACAGTTAAATAATGTAATTCCTAAATCAGAATACGAAATTGTGGATTGGAAAATGATAAATCAAAGTCTTTTAAGCGCTGAAAGATTTGAGAAATTTGTTTTAATTGCTATTTTGAGTTTACTTTTGCTAATTGCAAGTTTTGCCGTATCAGTTATTTTGAATATGATAGTCAGAGAAAAAATTAAAGATATTGGAATTTTAAAGTCAATTGGTTATACAAATAAACATATTCGAAAAATTTTTATGATAGAAGGACTTTTATTGGGATTTTTTGGAATGGTAATAGGGAGCATACTTTCACCAATTGTTTCAATTTTGTTAAAAATATTGTTTAAGGTGTTTATGAAAAATGGAACTTATTATTTGGAAGAATTGCCACTTTATATCTCAGCAAAAGAACTAATTATAATATATGTGGTTACGTTTGTAGTTGTATTTATCTCAACCATTTTTCCAGCAACAAGAGCAGCAAAATTAAAACCTGTGGAGGCTTTGAAATATGAATAAGATAATAGAGTTAAAGAATGTAAGTAAAATTTACAAAACAAAAGTTGAAGAAATTCATGTATTGAAAAATATTAATTTTGCATTTAATAGAGGAGATTTTGTTTCGATTCAAGGAAAATCTGGAAGTGGAAAAACTTCACTTTTGAATATAATGGGACTTTTGGATGAGCCGACAAACGGTGAAATTATAATTAGTGGAGAAAAAATTGATCACAAAAATGAAAAAATGAAAAATATTATAAGAAATGAAAAAATAGGATTTGTCTTCCAGTTTCATTATTTGTTAAATGAATTTTCATCGCTGGAAAACGTTATGATGCCAGCTTTAATCAATAAAAATATGACTCACGAAAAGGCCAAAAAAAAGGCAAAGGAACTACTGTCCCTTGTAAATTTGTCAAATAGGACTAAACATAAGCCGATGGAATTATCTGGTGGAGAAAAGCAAAGGGTTGCAATAGCAAGAGCTATGATGAATGATCCTGATATCATACTAGCGGATGAACCGACGGGAAATTTGGATACGGAAACAAGTAACATAATAAATGATCTGTTTATTAAAATAAATAGAGAAAGACAGCAGTCAATAATAATTGTAACACATAGTTTGGAGCTGGCAAATTTGGCAAAATATAAGTATAAAATTGAAAATGGTAAATTTAATATGATTTTGCCGACGATAAAATTATAATGTAAAATGGTAAAAACAATGGAAAATAACAAAATATATCTTCATTATGATATGGATGCATTTTTTGCTTCCATTGAACAGCGAGATAATCCAAAATTGCGTGGAAAGGCGATTGCAGTTGGTAGTGGCGTTGTTACAACGGCAAGCTATGAAGCTAGAAAATTTGGAATAAGATCAGCTATGCCAATGTCAAATGCAAGAAAGTTGTGTCCACATTTAAAAGTAGTTTATCCCAGAAAAGATGTCTATTTTGCTGAAGGGAAAAAAATACAGGATTTAATAAAAAAAATTATCAAAATCTATGAATTCACTTCGGTAGATGAAGGTTATTTGGATATCACACAATTCATTTTTGCAGAAAATCAGACGGAAATAAAAAAAATTTCTAAAATAAAAAGATTTATAAAAAAGTTTAAGGAATATATATACAAAAATGTAAATTTAACTTGTTCTGTCGGAATAGGATTTAGTAAAGTTAGCGCAAAAATCGCAAGTGATGCCAACAAACCAAATGGATTTTTTATTTTCAAAAATAAAAAACATTTTATAAATTACATCTACGATAAAAATTTGGAGATAATTCCAGGCATTGGGAAAAAAACGAGAGAAATTTTAAAATTTTCTTTTGAAGCGACAAAAGTTTCACAGCTATATGAAATTTCAAAAGAGACATTAATTAGAAAATTTGGTGCGAGTAGAGGCGAGTATATCTATAACGTTATTCGAGGTAAGCATTTTTCCAAGATTAATGTTGCTAGGCAAAGAAAATCATACGGCTATGAAATAACTTTTAGCCAAAATGTTGATGAGATTTATGAACTTCAAGAAGCAATGAAAGCGCAAGTAAAAAAAATTAGCCAAAAGTTAAAAGAGCAGAAAGAATTTATAAAAACAGTTACAGTAAAAATAAAATATTCTGATTTTACTGGGCACACTCGGTCAAAGACGTTTAATAATGCAACAAATGATGAAGAAGTAATTTATAAAATTTCACTTGAAAATTTTAATTATTTTATAAAAAAAGATGAAGTGAGACTTATTGGAATTTATGTGAGCAACATTTTTAAGAGGCGTTTTATACAGCTGAGATTGTTTGAGAAAACTTGACAAAATGTGAAAAAACTGGTAGTATTATAGGAGTAGTTAATGACTTTTTGGTCATAAATTGAGCATTAAAATATTAAAATTATTTTAATGAATATTTAAAAAGCGAAGGAGGTTATATCTTGGCAAAAGAAATTTTAGAAAAAATAAAAGCTGCTGAAAAAGAAGCGGATGGTATTATTATGGACTCAAACGATGCTGCAAAGGATATTTTGAAAAATATCGACGAGAAAATAAAGTCGGATAGTGAAAAAGTGCTTTCACAAGCATCAAAAGAAGCAGAAAATATAAAAAAAACTTCAGTGGAAAAAGCCAAAGAAAAAGTTAAGTTTCTTTTAGATAGTGAAGCAGAAAATATAAAAAAAATTCTTGAAATTGATGACGCAAAAATAGAAAAAGTCGTTGATTTATTGGCAGAGAGGATTGTAAAATAATGGCAATAGTAAAGATGAGTAAATTTGATTTGGTCATTTTTGATTCCAAAAGAGCAAAAGTGCTAAAAAGACTTCAAAAATTTAAAGAAGTCAATTTTGTCGATGTAAACTTAAATGATGATGAAAATGATGAAATCAATGAAAATAAAATCGAAGGCGTGACAAAATATGTGAACAATGAAGAATTGACACATATTGAAGAGAGACTTCATCAAGTTAGTAGTGCAATTTCCTTGATAAAAAAATATGATGTAAAAAAAACTCGATTAAGAGACGTTATCAAAGGGAATGAAAATTATACATTTGATGAATTGTCTAAAAAAGTTTTGTCGTACGATTGGAAAAAAATATCTTCTGAGTTAAATAGTATTGGAGCCAAGTACGCCAATATAAAAAGTAAAATTTCTAAAAAATATAACAAGTACGATGAAATTGATTTATGGGAAAGACTTGATGTCAATCCAAAAGAATTAAAGCAATTAAAAAAAGTTAATTCTTATTTAGGAACTGTGCCGTTAAAATTAAAAGGCACATTTATTGAACAAATTTCAAATTTGAGTAATACTTATTATGAAGAGTTGAAAATTGTAAAAGATGAAGTTTATTATCTTGTAATTTCACTTATTGAAGAAAATGAAGCCGAAAAGCTGTCTGAAGTATTTAGAGATAGCAGTTTTACTGTGGCAAATCTGGATATAGATGCAATTCCTCAGGATTACAAAGATAAGTTGCAAAAAGAAATTTCTGAATTAAAAAAGGAAAAAAGAAAATTAAAATCAAAAATCAAATCATATAGTGAAGATTTAACAGATTTGGAAGCAATTTATGAATATTTACAAAATAAAAAATTGAGAATTACTGAATCTGAAAAATTAGCACAGACAGAAAATACCAATATTATTAATGGATGGATACCAACATCAAAAAAAGATGAATTTGAAAAATTGATAAGAGAAGAAACAAATGGAAACTATTATGTAAGTTTTGAAGAAGCTAAAAAAGATGATGAAACGGTTCCAATTAAATTAAAAAATGGTAGAATTTCGACTAATTTTGAAACTCTTACACAGATGTACGCTTATCCAAGATATAACGAAATTGATCCTACACCATTATTTACACCATTTTATATTTTATTTTTCGGTATGATGGGAGCGGATGTCGGATATGGATTGGTGCTTTTACTCGCAACAGCCATCACTTTAAGAATTGTAAATCTTAATGATAGTATGAGAAAATCAGTTAAATTTTTCTTTTATTTGAGTTTTTCAGTTATCTTTTGGGGATTTTTATACGGTTCGTACTTTGGTGCAACAATACCAAAAATGTGGCGTTTAATTGATCCTTCCAGCGAATATAATACACTTCTTATAGGTTCTATTGTATTTGGAGTTGTTCATATTTTTGTTGGACTTGGAATAAAAGCGTATATGTTAATTCGTGATGGAAAATCGCTTGATGCAATTTATGATGTATTATTTTGGTATATGTCACTTGCAGGTGGAATTGTATTTTTAATTTTCAAATTGAAGAATTTATCGCCTGTTGTAACTCAAGTTTCAATGTGGGTGATGATTTTAGGAATGGTTGGAATTATACTTACGGGTGGAAGAGAAGCTAAAAGTGTCGGTGCAAAACTAGGTGGCGGATTATATAGTCTTTATGGTATTTCAAGTTATATTGGAGATTTTGTGTCTTATTCAAGGCTTATGGCGCTAGGGCTTTCTGGTGGATTTATCGCATCGGCAATTAATATGATTGCAGGAATGATTGCGGGAAATTGGGCTGGAATGATATTTGTACCTGTGATTTTAGTATTTGGACATCTATTTAATATGTTTTTATCGTTCTTGGGTGCATATGTTCATACATCAAGACTTATGTATGTAGAATATTTTGGAAAATTTTATGAAGGTGGAGGAAGACCTTTTAAAGATTTTAGAACAGAAACTAAAAAAATAAATTTAAAAGATTAATAAATTTAAAGATTAATTTATAAATAGTAAATAATTATTAGGAGGAAATAAAATGAATTTGAATTTATCACAATTTTTAGCACAAAATGGAGGTGCTGTATTTGCAACATTAGGAGCGGCATTAGCAACATTATTAGCAGGAATTGGTTCTGCTAAAGGAGTAGGATTAGTTGGAGAAGTGGCAACAGGACTTATGAGTGAAGAACCTGAAAAATTTGGGAAATCACTAGTATTACAATTGTTACCAGGTACACAAGGGTTATATGGTTTCGTTATTGGACTTATGGTTTTGGGAAAAATAACTAAAGATCTTACTGTTGCAAATGGTTTAGGAATTTTAATGGCTTGTCTTCCAATCGCAATCGCAGGATACGGTTCAGCAATCGCACAAGGTAGAGTAGCAGCATCAGGAATTAGCTTACTTGCAAAAAATGAAGAACAAAATACAAAAGGTATTATTTATGCGGTAATGGTTGAAACTTATGCACTACTTGCATTCGTAGTATCTATTATGTTATTAGGTAAATTTTAGTTGAATAAAAAAGTTATTAAAATTTACAAAAAAGGAGGCAGACGATGTCTAACATTGACAATTTGACATCAAAAATTTTAAATGATGCAAAAATTGCTGGAGAGCAGATTGTGAGTGAAGCACAAGAAAAAGCGGATAAAAAATATGAAACAAGTATGAAAAAAGTTGCACAAAAAAAAGAAAAAATTCTTGAAACAGCAAAAAAAGAGCAAGTGCTTTTGACTGATAGAATAAAATCAAGTGCAAATTTGAAAATAAGAAATGAAAAATTAAAAGCAAAACAAATAGTAATTGACAAAGTTATAGAAAAGTTAAAACAAAAATTAGCAAATATGACAAAAGAAGATTACATGGCGTATTTAAACAAAAACATTGATAAAAATTCGATTTCTTCAAAAGAATTAATTGTAAAAAAAGAATTTTTACAAGATGTAAAAAAAGAGTTTAAAGACGCTAAAATTAAAGAAAATGAATTTGTAAGCTCAGGATTTATCATTGAGGAAAATGGTGTTCAAAAGAATTATACTTTTGAAGTAAAAATAGATTTTATGAGAGACGAATTGGAAGTGGAAATTTCGAAACTTCTTTTCTCATAAGAAGATAAACTTAGCTGTAAATTACTTGAAAATTGTAAATTTAAAATATTTTGCAGTTTTGGGAAATTAAGGGAGAAAAAATATGAATAGAATGGATTACGGTCAAAGTGTCGTAACTATTAGAGTATTAGAAAAAAGACTCTTAACTAAAAATAGGCTTGAGCGAATGATAGAATCTGAAACTTGCGAAGAAGTTTTGAAATTATTATCGGAAACTGAGTATTCTCAAGATATGATGGATATTCAAAATAGTAGAGATTATGAAAAAATTTTAAAAAGGGAAACTGAAAGAGTTTTTTCGTTAGTTCGCAATATGTCTAAAAATAAAGAAGTTGTTGATATTTTGTCATTAAAATATGACTATCACAATTTGAAAGTATTGATAAAAAGCAAAGTTTTTGAAAAAGATAACACAAATTTATTGATGAATGCTGGAACAGTTGATATAACAAAATTTAAGACAAAATCTGAAGTTCAAAGTTTGGATTTGCCAGAAGGAATTTTGGAAGCAATTGCGGAAATAAAAAAGGAAGAAAATCTTAGTCCACAAAAAATTGATATTATTGTGGAAAAATATTATTTCAAAAATTTAGTGAATTTATCGAAAAAAATTGATGTGAAAGTCATAACAGATTACGTCAAAGGACTTATCGACTTTCAAAATATAATAACTTTATTTAGAGTTCAAAAACAAAATAGAAATGCAAAGTTTTTGGATAGTGTAATATTTGACGGTGGGACAATTTCAAAAGATAAAATTGTGGCGTCATTAAATGACAGTTCGGAAACAATTTTGAATAAATTTAAAAAAGAAAGATTGGGACCATATTTGGTAAAAGGAGTTGAAGTTTTTAACGAAACAAAAAGATTGTCAGAATTTGAAAAAATATCGGATAATTATTTGATGGAATTAACTAAAGAATCTAAATACATCGTATTTGGACCTGAGCCGCTATTTACATATCTTGTTGCAAAAGAGCGAGAAATCAATGCAATTAGACTTATTATGGTCAGCAAAATTAATAATATAAGTTCAGAGAAAATAAGGGAAAGGCTGCGTGATACATATGCATAAAATAGGTGTTGTTGGAGATAAAGATACAATTTTACCATTTAAAGCACTGGGACTTTGCGTATATCCTGTAATAACTAAAGAAGAGGCAAGACATTTTATAGATGAAATGGCAAAAGATAACTTTGGTATTATTTTTGTAACTGAGCAGATAGCTACTTTGGTAAAAGAAACGATTGAGCGATATGCGGGTAAGATAATGCCAGCAGTTATTGTCATTCCTAACAATCAAGGAACACTTGGATTAGGATTAAATAAAATAGATGAATATGTAGAAAAAGCAATTGGCTCTAACATATTTTAATTTTTTTATAGTTATTAGAATAATAGTTTTCAAAATTTTAAGAAAGAAGGTAGATTAGTTGAAAACAGGAAGAATTATTAGGGTATCAGGACCTCTTGTAGTTGCAGAGGGTATGGAAAATGCCAATGTTTATGATGTGGTAAGAGTTTCTGATAGTAAACTTATAGGCGAAATTATTGAAATGAGAGGAGACAAGGCCTCTATTCAAGTATATGAAGAAACAGTGGGAATAGGTCCAGGCGAACCTGTTTATACAACAGGGGAGCCTTTGAGTGTGGAATTGGGACCAGGATTACTGGAAGCGATGTTCGATGGGATCCAAAGACCGTTAAAAGAATATCAGAATATTGCTGGAGATTTTTTAACTAAAGGAGTGGAAGTCGCTCCATTAAATAGAACTAAAAAATGGGAATTTGATCCAGTTTTAAAAGCTGGAGAAAAAGTTCAAGAGGGAGATATATTAGGCGCTGTTCAGGAAACATCAGTTGTAAGCCATAAAATAATGGTGCCAGTTGGAGTGAAAGGAACACTAAAATCAATAAAAGCTGGAAATTTTACAGTGACTGAAACAGTCGCAGTAATCGAAACTGAAAATGGTGATGTTGAAGTTCAAATGATGCAGAAATGGCCTGTTAGAAGGGGAAGAAAATATGCAAAAAAAATAAATCCGGAAGCTCCATTGATAACAGGACAAAGGGTAATTGACACATTTTTTCCCGTAACAAAGGGTGGAACTGCGTGTGTACCAGGACCATTCGGTTCAGGGAAAACAGTTGTGCAGCACCAGATGGCAAAATGGGCGGATGCTGAAATTATCGTATATGTAGGTTGTGGAGAACGTGGAAACGAAATGACAGACGTTCTTATGGAATTTCCAGAAATTGTCGACCCTAAAACAGGGGAATCACTTATGAAAAGAACAGTACTTATTGCAAATACTTCAAATATGCCGGTTGCAGCAAGGGAAGCTAGTATCTATACTGGAATTACTATTGCTGAGTACTTTAGGGATATGGGATATTCAGTTGCGATAATGGCGGATTCTACATCGAGATGGGCAGAAGCATTAAGAGAAATGTCAGGACGTCTTGAAGAAATGCCGGGAGATGAAGGTTATCCAGCATATCTTGGTTCGAGAGCTGCTGAGTTTTATGAAAGAGCTGGACATGTTGTTTGTTTAGGAAAAGATGGAAGAGAAGGGGCACTAACAGTTATTGGTGCGGTATCGCCTCCAGGTGGAGATATTTCTGAACCAGTATCACAGGCGACTTTGAGAATCGTTAAGGTATTCTGGGGACTTGATGCCAATTTGGCGTATAGACGTCATTTTCCAGCGATTAACTGGTTAAATTCTTACACTCTGTATCAAACAAAAGTCGATAGATGGATGGACAAAAATGTTGGACCTGAGTTTTCTAAAAATAGATCAAAAGCTATGTCATTATTACAAGAAGAATCCAGTTTACAAGAAATTGTGAGACTTGTTGGAAAAGATACTCTGTCTGAAAAAGACCAATTGAAACTGGAAGTAGCAAAATCAATAAGAGAAGATTATTTGCAACAAAATGCTTTTATGGAATCTGATACTTATACTTCACTTGAAAAACAAGATAAAATGTTAGAGTTAGTTTTGAAATTTTATGATGAAGGAATAAGAGGTTTGGATAATGGAGCGTATCTAAGCGAAATTTCAGAGTTAGCGGTAAGAGAAAAAATTGCCAGAGCAAAATATTTGCCAGAATCTGAATTAAATAAAATCGATGAAATTTCAAAAGAGTTGACTGAAGAAATTGATAATTTAATCAGTGGAGGAGGTGCATTAAATGCTTAAAGAATACAAAACTATAAAAGAAATAGTAGGACCACTTATGGTAGTTGAAGGAGTGGAAGGAATTACATATGAAGAATTGGTAGAAATTCAGACTCAAACTGGAGAACTTCGTCGTGGTAGGGTTTTGGAAGTTAGTGGAGATAAAGCGGTTGTGCAATTATTTGAAAATTCGGCTGGAATTAACTTAAAAGACTCAAAAGTTAGATTTTTGGGAAGACCATTATCCCTTGGAGTTTCTGAAGATATGATAGGACGTGTATTTGATGGGCTTGGAAGACCAAAAGACAATGGTCCTAAAATTATACCAGAACAGACACTAGATATTAATGGGGTTGCGATAAATCCAGTTGCTCGTGATTATCCATCAGAGTTCATTCAGACTGGAGTTTCAGCAATTGATGGACTAAATACGCTTGTAAGAGGGCAAAAATTACCGATATTCTCTGGTTCAGGTCTGCCGCACGCTGATTTGGCACTGCAAATTGCAAGACAGGCAAAAGTTTTAGGAAAAGATGAAAAATTTGCAGTTGTGTTTGGAGCAATTGGAATTACATTTGAAGAAGCACAGTTCTTTATTGATGACTTTACAAAAACGGGTGCAATTGATAGAGCAGTGTTGTTTATGAACTTGGCAAATGATCCAGCGATTGAAAGACTTGCAACTCCTAAAATGGCTCTTACTTGTGCTGAATATTTGGCATTTGAAAAGGATATGCACGTGTTGGTAATACTTACTGATTTAACTAACTATTGTGAAGCGTTAAGAGAAGTTTCGGCCGCAAGAAAAGAAGTTCCAGGGCGTCGTGGTTATCCAGGATATCTTTATACCGATTTATCAACAATTTATGAAAGAGCTGGAAGAATTAAGGGAAGAAAAGGTTCAATTACGCAAATTCCTATTTTGACAATGCCTGAAGATGATAAGACTCACCCAATTCCAGATTTGACGGGGTATATTACGGAAGGGCAAATTATTTTATCAAGAGATTTGTATAAACAAAATTTGATGCCACCAATTGATGTTTTACCATCGCTTTCAAGATTGAAAGATAAAGGGATTGGAAAAGGAAAAACGAGAGAAGATCACGCTGATACGATGAACCAGTTGTTTGCAGCTTATGCGACTGGTAAGGAAGCTAAAGAACTTGCAGTAATTTTGGGAGAATCGGCGCTATCTGAAACAGATAAAGCGTTTGTAAGATTTACAAATGCGTTTGAGCAGCAGTATGTGGCACAAGGATTTGAAAATAACAGATCAATTGAAGATACACTAAATTTAGGATGGGATTTGTTAAAAATATTGCCAAGAACAGAGCTTAAGAGAATTAGAGATGAATATCTGGAAAAATATTTACCAAAAGGTGATGAATAATTATGGCAAAGTTGAATGTAAATCCCACTAGAATGGAATTGTCAAGACTAAAAGTCCGTCTAAAAACTGCAACAAGTGGACATAAGCTTTTAAAGGACAAACAAGATGAGCTTATGCGGCAATTTATAGGCTTGGTGAAAGAAAATAGAAAATTGAGGTTAAAAGTTGAAGGTAAATTACAGGATTCGTTCAAGGACTTTTTATTAGCTCGTGGAGTTATGTCAGATGAGATGCTGGAAGATGCGATTACTTTTTCACAGCAGGAATTAGGTGTAGATATTAAGACTAAAAATGTGATGAGTGTAAATGTACCTAAAATGACTTTTAATCAAACTGAATCTAAAGAAATTGCGTACCCTTATGGATATGCGCAGACTTCGGCAGATTTGGATGATGCAATTGAAGGTTTAAATAAAGTTATGAAAAATTTGCTGGAGCTGGCAGAAGTTGAAAAATCATGTCAGTTGATGGCAGATGAAGTTGAGAAGACAAGACGGCGTGTTAATGCACTAGAATATATGACAATTCCGCAATTAGAAGAAACTATCAGTTTTATTCAAATGAAATTGGATGAAAATGAAAGAGGAAGTATAACAAGGCTTATGAAAGTCAAAGATATGATGGCAAAAGACAAAGAGGCTTAACTTCTAATAAATGCGCTAAAATATTACAAAAATAGTATTTTGGCGTATTTTATTAAATACTTAAAATTTTAAATATTGCTGGGCTTATTTAATAGTTTTTATTTTTAAAACTTTTAATTTTTTTTAGAAAAAATTATGATTAAGTCTATTAATAATGAAGGGAAATAAAAAAATGATAAAACTAATAGCAATTGATATGGATGGAACTTTATTAAGTGAGAAAAAACACGTTGATTCACCACAGAAAAAAGCAGTTCACAAAGCGATAGAAGTTGGAGTAAAAGTAGTTCTTTGTACAGGAAGACCGCTTTATGGGGTATTACCGCCTTACAGGGAACTGGAGCTTGAAAAATATAATTTCAACGAATATGTGATTTTAAATAACGGATGTTCAGTTCATAAGACTACAGATTGGGAATTACTTGCTTTTGAAGAAATCACAAAAGAAGATGTTGCGTATTTGAATGAATTAAGAAAAGGGTATGATGTGGATTTGACGGTTTCAAATGACGATGATTATTTTGTAATCGGAGAAAGTGCAAATGAATATACGAAAGAAGATGGAGGACTAGTGTATGTTAAAGTTCAACCAATTTCAATTGAAGAAGCGACAAGTGGAAAGTATACATTTTTTAAATCAATGTTTTTGGGTAATGAAAATGAAATTGCAAGATTTGTAAAAGATAGAGGAGAATTGATAAATAGCAGATGTAGCGGCGTACTAAGTCAAAAACATATTTACGAAACATTACCAAAAGGCGCAAATAAAGGTGTAGCGTTAAAAAAATTGGCTAAAAAGTTAAACATTTCACGTGAAGAAGTTATGGCAATTGGAGATGGAAATAATGACATTGAAATGCTAGAATTTGCTGGAGTTGGAGTAGCTATGGGAAATGGGACTAAAATGGCTAAAGAAGCGGCAAACTATATAACTGACACAAATGAAAACAACGGAGTTGCAAAAGCTATAGAAAAATTTTTGGGGGAATAGACCCCCAATATTTATTTAGATTTATAAAAATTTAAGTATTCATTTATAAATAAATCAATGTCTCCATCCATAACTTTTTCAACGTTCCCTTCTTCAGCTTTAGTCCTATGATCTTTAACCATTTTGTAAGGTTGAAACACATATGAACGAATTTGGCTTCCCCATTCAATTTTTGATTCTGCACCTTTTATATCGGAAATTTCTTTTTCACGTTTTTCTATTTCCAGTTCAAATAGTTTCGCTTTTAATATTTTCATTGCTGTTTCTTTATTTTTTAATTGAGAGCGTTCATTTTGGCAAGTTACGACTGTATTTGTGGGAAGGTGTGTAATTCTAACTGCTGAATCAGTTGTGTTTACATGTTGACCACCAGCGCCGCTCGCACGATAAGTATCAATTTTCAAATCTTCACTGCGAATATCAATTTCCACCTCATCGTCAATTTCAGGAATGACATTTACAGCGGCAAAAGAAGTATGTCTACGAGCATTTGAATCAAAAGGTGAGATTCTGACAAGCCTATGAACACCTTTTTCTCCCTTTAAATACCCATAAGCATAATTTCCTTTAATATTTAGCGTAATGCTTTTAATTCCTGCTTCTTCCCCAGCTAGACTGTCAAGTACTTCTACTTTAAATTTGTGATGATTTGCCCACCTGTCATACATTCTATAGAGCATTTGTGCCCAGTCACATGCCTCAGTTCCACCAGCGCCGGCATTTATCGTAAGAATTGCACTGTTCATATCATATTCTTCGTTTAAAAGTAATTTTGTCTTAAAATTTTTTATTTCTTTGTCTAAATCCAATATTTTAGGTTCTAATTCGGATTCAAAAGAATTATCCCCCATTTCGAGAAATTCTATAATTGTGTCAACTTCTTCATAGGAATTTTTTAAAATGTTGTACTCTTCTAGTAATTTTTTTTTGTTATTCATATTTTTTAATATTTCTTTACTGTCTTTTTTATTCCAAAAGTCATTTTCAAAAGTCTTTTTTTCCAAATTATCAATTTCGTTCTTTAAATTTTTTGGGTCAAAGATGCCTCCTGATTTCTTCAATGTCAATATTATTTTGTTCCTGTTGTTTTTTTATTTCAAATAAATCCATATATTTTTACCTCTCTTTTTTCCTTTTTTATTAATACAATTTTTTTTAAAATAAAAATTATATTTTATTTATTTTTTGCATTTTCAAGAAAATATAAATATTAAAAGAAGCTGCTCCTAAAAAAACAGCCTCTCTTTAAGTTTTTAAAAAGTGAAACTAGACAATAGTTATTTTCTCAAACCTTCAACAACTTTACCAGTTTCTTCGTTGTACCAAACTTCGTTTACTAATGGTTCTTCTTTAACATAAGATAAAATGTTGTTAAATGTCGCTTCAGCGATGTTATCTAGTGCTTCTTTTGTCAAGAATGCCTGATGAGAAGTCAAAACAACATTGTTAAACGATAATAATCTAGCTAGCAAATCGTCTTCTAGAACGCTTGCTGACTCATCTTCAAAGAAATAACTACTTTCGTTTTCATAAACATCAAGTCCTGCACCACCAATTTTTTTATCTTTTAATCCTTCAACTAATGCTTCTGTATCGATTAATCCACCTCTGGCAGCATTAATTATAATAACACCATCTTTCATTTTAGCAATGGTTTCTTTATTAATTGTGTGTCTTGTTTCAGGGAATAGAGGACAATGCAATGAGATTACATCAGACTTTGCGAATAATTCATCTAATGTTACATAGGTGAAATTTCCTTCTTTTGCAGCTTGTTCATTTGGGAATTTATCATAACCAATAACTTTCATTCCTAAACCATTTAAGATTTTTATGAAAATTCTTGCTATTCTACCAGTTCCTATAATTCCAGCAGTTTTTCCATTTAAGTCCATTCCAGTCAATCCTGCTAGACTAAAGTTACCTTCTCTTGTTCTGTTATAGGCTTTGTGAGTTTTTCTGTTTACTGACATAAGTAACGCAAGTGAGTGTTCAGCTACTGCATATGGTGAATAAGCTGGAACTCTTAAAACAGTAATTCTGTTTTCACGTGCTGCTTTTAAGTTAATATTGTTATAACCTGCACATCTTGCTGCAATAACTCTTACTCCATTTTTTGAAAGTATGTTTAATACTTTTTCGTTCAAATCGTCATTTACAAATGTACAAACAACATCTTGATATTTTGTAAGCATCACATTTTTTAAGCTCAATTTTTCTTCAAAATATGTAATTTGAGCACCAAATTTTTTGTTCCATTTGTCAAAAAACTCAATATCATATGGTTTCGCATCAAAAACTACAATTTTCATTTTAAATTCCTCCTAAATATTATTATATTAATATTATAGTAAAAAAAGTCAATTAAGTCAAATAATTTTTAATTTTAAAGTAAAATGTCTAGGGGTAAATAAAAATTTCTATTTTAAGTTTCTTATTTAATCCACAAAGTTACTAAAATAATTTTTTCTTTTTTGAGCAGAAGTGCTCATCGCCGCACCCCTGCACCCCGGCTAGTCTTCGACATTTTTATGTGCTGACAAAAAACTCGCACTAATCGTGCTCAAACAGTTTTGTCAACACATAAAAATGCTCCGACGGTTTAAATTCTACTATTGTACAAAAGGTGTCGTGATTTTTTTGGAGTAAAGACGACTGTCTGAACGAAGTGAGTTTCGGCTTTGCTTCAAAAAAATGCTTAGACGAGCGTGGGGATTATAAGGGGAAATGGCGGTCCTTTCCCCTTATATAAAAAAATAAAAAAACTATGTAAGTAAGATGCCATTTTGTAAACAAAAATAAATTAAAGAATATTGAATCTAAAATTTACCTCTAAAATTTTTACACTATCCATGAAAAAATAAAAATTTGAAATATAAAATTTTTGATGCTATAATTAAAATTACAAAAAATGTAGAAATAGAAAGCGAGGATTTTTATGTTAAACGATTATCATATGCACTTTGAATACGGAAGTTATACAGATGAATTTGTAAATCCTTTTTTTGAACAGGCTAAAAAAATGGGACTTAATGAAATTGGAATAACGGAGCATACACACGGATTTAAAGAGTTTAAGGACTTGTATTATGAAGAGTTAATTTTAGATAACAGTGAAGTTGGAAATTTTCAAAAAAAATGGCTTGAACAAAAAACAAAGTTTGTTCATACACTTGACGAATACAAGGATTACATAGATTCATTAAAAAAACGAGGGTATCCTGTAAAATGGGGAATTGAAGTGTGTAATTTTAAAAATCAGAAAAAAGTTCAAGAAATTTTGTCAAAATATGAATTCGATTACTTGATAGTTTCAATCCATTTTATAAAAGGCTGGGGATTTGATTTTAGCGCATTAAAACATAAATTTACAGATGAAAATTTAACTCAAATTTGGCGTGATTATGTAAAAGAGATTGAAGCTGTGGCAAATACTGGATATTACGATATTTTAGGACATCCTTTTAATTTGAGATTATTTAAAAACATCCCAAATCCAAATGAAGTCGAAGATTTACTTGAAAATACAGCAAAAGTTTTGAAAAAAAATAATATGATTGTGGATGTGAATACGGGGACTTCTTATCGTTATCCGATAAAAGAAATTACGCCATATGAAGATTTTATGAAATATGTGAAAGAATATGATATTCCAGTGATTTTGTCAAGTGACGCCCATTACAGCGAACATGTTGGAATGAATATAAAAGAAGCGGCAGAATATGTAAAAAAATTTGGAATAGATAAAATTGTAACATTTGATAAGAGAAAAAGAAGTTTGGAAAAGATATAAAAATAAAATTTTTTAGCATTTTAATTTAAATATTTAACAAGGGGTCTTACCCCTTGTTATTAAACAAAATTTATTTTTTATTTCAAAAGTCCCCAATTTTTAGCAATATTACCGTTTGCTTTTAACGGCACTTTTTCAAATTTTACTGTGTTTTCCATAATATCTTTAATTTTTTTCATATAAGTTTCTTCAAATCCGTTTTTTACTTCAAAAATTAATTCATCGTGAACTTGCAGCAGCATTTTTATATTTTCATCGTTTTTCAACTCTTCATAAAGTTTTATCATGACAATTTTTATGATATTTGCCGCAGTTCCTTGAACAACTGTATTTACAGCCATTCTAACCGCTTGCGATAAGATATTTTTATTTTCTGAGTCAATTCCTTTTATGTATCTTCTCGTTCCGTAAAATGTTTCTACAAAACTATGAAGTTTAGCGGTTTTGGTTACAATGTCCAAAAATTTTCTTACTCTTGGATATTCTTCAAAATAAGTTTTTATATATTGAGCGGCATCTCCTACTGAAATATTGAGCTCTTTGGATAATCCAAAGTTGGTTTTTCCGTAAAGAATGCTAAAATTAATGACTTTTGCGATACTTCTCTCATTTCTTGAAATTTCTTCATCTTCATTTTTAAAGAATATTTTCCGTGCGGTTAATTCATGCAAATCTTTATCTTCTTGATAAGCACGAATTAAATTTTTGTCTTTTGAAAGTTCAGCAAGCACTCGTAGCTCAATTTGGGAATAGTCAAACGAAATTAAATTATATCCATCTTTTGCAACAAATCCAGTTCTGATTCTAATTCCATCATCGGTTCTCACAGGAATATTTTGTAAATTTGGATTAGCTGAAGACAATCTTCCAGTTGCGGTTCCATTTTGGTTAAAAGTCGTGTGAATGCGGCTGTCTTTGTCGGCATATTGCGGAATTGGCTCAATGTAAGTTGAAAGTAGCTTTTTAAACGCTCTGTATTCCAGCAAATTTTTTGCAATTTCTCGTTTTTCATCGCTTAGTTCTTCATTATTTGCAATTTTCTCCAAAACTTCAACATCGGTTGAATATCTCGTCTTTGTCTTTTTCACGACTGGAATTTGCATTTTTTCAAATAAGATTTCTCCTAGCTGTTGCGAAGAATCTATGTTAAATTCTTCATTTGCGATCTTGTGAATATTTGAAATCAATTTATCAATTTTTTCGTTTAACTCAGTTTCAAAATCTTTAAAATATTTTTTATCAATTTCAATTCCATTTTCTTCCATTTGTGCAAGTACGGGAATTAGCTTACTTTCCAAATGTTCGTACACATCAAATAAGCCGTTATTTTTAAGTTCAATTTTTAATATCTTTTCAAGATGATAGACGTAAAATCCACGAATTGCTAAAAAATTAGCTTTTATTTCATTGCTCAGTTCACTAAAATTTCTTTTTCTTCTCTCTTTTTGAAATTCAGTTTCAAATGGTGCAATTTCAATTCCCAGCTCATCTTTTATAATATTTTCAATTTCATTTTCCCCTTCAGTTTCAAGGACATACGAAGCGATCATAATATCAAAATAATTTTTACCTCGAATTGTGTAGTCAATTTCAGTATCTTTATTCCTTAAAGGCGAAAAAGAATAATTTTTTCCAGAAATAATGACATCAAAATAATTTGAGTGCTTTTTCATATATTCTTTTATATTGTAAGCGATAATTTCTTTTTTATTTAGCTCTTCATAAATTTTAAAAACATTTTCAGAATCGTTATTCTCTATTTTTTCAAACAAATTAATTTGAACAGTTTTTTCGTTATTTAAAATCTTCTCCAAATCGCTGTTTAAAAGAACAATATTTTCGCTTCCGTCAGAAATTGAAAGTCCAAATATATTTTCAAAAATAGAAACTTTACTTGCCATTTTTTTTATCATTTCGTGAGCTTCATTCCAATTCACAATTTTGTAGTCTTTATCTTTTTGTAAAATTTCTTTTTTTATTTCCAAAATATCAAATTTTTCTGAATTATTTTTATTTGAATAAAAACTTGAAATTCCATTGTAAATAGGATTTTCTCTGTCATATTTAGCTTCTTCTTCCAAAATTCTTTTTTTCTTTTCTTTCATTTCTTCAAGTTCTTTTTGTAATTTAAGCTGAATTTTTTTTTCTTCTTCACTGATTTTATCAGAATTTTTTAAATTTTGATTTAAAACTTTTTTTCTTTCTTCTTCTAGATTTGCACTAAATTTCTTAAATTCCATTTTTTTGTAAATTTCCAAAAGTTTTTCAAAATTTTTAGTCTCAAATTTTAGTTTGTTTTTGTCATATTCTATTTCAAGTTCCCTTTTTACAGTCGCAAGATCTCTACTTAAAAAGGCTTTTTCTTTATCGTTTATAAGATTTTCTTTCTGTTTTCCTTTTAAATCTTCAATATTCTTATAAAGATTTTCCAAATTTTGGTAAGTTGTTATAAGTTTTACACCGTTTTTAGGCCCAATTCCTGTAACGCCTGGAATACCGTCGGACTTGTCTCCCATAAGTCCAAATAAATCAGGAATTTTATCAGGAGTAACTCCCAAATAGTCGACGACATCGTTATCATTTCTTATATATTTAAAATTCGAGTCTTTACCATTGCCTTTGCCGAGTAGTGCAATGTTTATTTTCCCATTTACAAGCTGAGCTAGATCTTTATCTCCTGTTACTATAAAAGTTTCTATCGGTTCCTCATCTTTTGAAAAATGTGTTGCAAATGTCGCAATTACATCGTCAGCTTCCTGTCCTCTTTTTTTATATTTTGGAATGTTGTAGCCGTCCAAGACGTCCATTATAATATCCAGTTGTGCGACAATTTCTTCTGGCATACTTTCCCTATTGGCTTTGTATGTCTCAAGCTCATCACTTCTTTCAAGCTCCTCTCTTTTTACGTCGAGACAAGCAACCAGATAGTCGGGGCTAAATTCTTTTATGACATTTTCTAATGTATTGATAAATCCAAATGTAGCTCCTGTTGGAAGACCTTTAGAGTTTCTCATTCCCATCAGTGCAAAGTGGCTTCTGTAAATAATTGCACTCGTATCTAATATTACTGCTTTTTTCAAGTTAAAACCTCATTTCTAAATTTCCATTTCTAGTTTAATCATTTTAATATTTTTTCTAAGTGGATTATTTTTAAAATCTTCTGTCTTTTTAAATCCAATTTTTTCATAAAATTTTATCTCATTTTCCAAATCGTCTGAAACATAAGTAAAAATTTTCTCAAATCTCTTTTTGTAACAAAATTCCAGAGTCTTAGTGAGAAGTAATTTTTCTAACTCTTTTGCACGGTAATTCGGGTGCAAAATAAACCATCTGAGTTCAGCATCTTTGTAATCGTTTACCATAATACAGGAAAATCCAATAATTTCGTTATTATATTCGACAATCCAGATTTTGTCACTTTTTTCGTCATAAGTTTTAAAAAAATTTGAAAAAGAATTAACAATATTTGCTTCAAACGACAGCGGAAAATTATACTTTTGGATGTAAATTAAGCTATAAATATAAATTAAATAACTTATATCACCGTACATCAAAGTATCTCTAATAAAAATATTTTCCAAGTTAATTTTTTCGTCCACATCCAAAATCATTTTTATCGAAGACATATCTTTTACAAGTCTTTCACGATCATAAATATCCAAATTAGAAAATATTTCTTTAGTTTTTTTGTCAGACATTTTGTTAAAATTTTTTAATTTATTTTTTCCTTCTTTAGTCAAATCGAAATAATAAAGCCTTTTATCTAAAAGCGACAATTTCTTTTTAACCAAGTTAAATTTTTGAAATTTTCTCAAAGTCCTGTTTACAAAATTGCTTTCCAAATATAAGTTCCTGCAAATTTTTTTGGAAGTGCAATCTCTTAAATTATTAATTTCATTTAATATTCGATATTCATTTAAAGAAAAATCATAATTTACAATATCTTTATAGAAATTTTTTATAATATTGATGTAATAAAAATTAAAATTTCTCATAGTTTCAATTTTCTTTTTTTCGTATTCCATCTAAAAATTTCACCACCCAAAAAATTATACCTTTAGTTATAATTTTTAATGTTTTGACACAGAGATTATACTATTATTTTACATAATATGCAAATTTTTGCTTTAAATCGATGGTTTAAAAATTTTAGGGGCAGATTTTTTAATTTCAAATTTTTTAGGTTATTTTTGATTACAAGATGTTATTTTGTTTAATATTATTTTTTTATTTTTTTACATAAGGGGAAAGGACCGCCATTTCCCCTTATAATCCCCACGCTCGTCTAAGCATTTTTTCTGCGTCAAAGCCGAAACTCGCACTAAACGTGCTCAAACAGTCGTCTTTACTCCAAAAAAATCACGACACTTTTGTATGGTAGTAAAATTTGAACCGTCGGAGCATTTTTATGTGCTGACAAAACTGTTTGAGCACGATTAGTGCGAGTTTTTTGTCAGTGCATAAAAATGTCTTGAGCCTTGCTGGAGTGCAGGGGTGCGGCGATGAGCACTTCTGCTTTAAAAAAAAAATTATTTTAGTAACTTTCTGGATTGAATAAGAAACTTAAAATAGAAGTTTTTATTTCCCCTAAATATTTTACTCTGTCAATGTTTTTAAAAAAATTGTAAAAAGAATTAAAAAATGGTATAATTACATATGTTTTAAGAAGTTTAGGGAGTAAGTAATTGTAAAGATTTTTATTTTTTAGAAAAGTTTTTACTATTATTTGCTTCTCTTCTTAAAAAATAAAAAAATTAGGAGGAAAAATGTTTGACGAAAAAATATGTGAATTTAATTTAGGAAGACAAAAAATAAAAATAAGTACAGGAAAAATAGCTAGACAAGCAGGAGGTTCTGTTGTGATAAGTTGCGGCGGAACTGTACTTTTGGTTACGGCGACAAGAAGTAAAGATGTGAAAGAGGGACAGGATTTTTTTCCACTTACTGTGGATTACATTGAAAAGTTTTACGCTTCCGGAAAATTTCCGGGTGGATTTATAAAAAGAGAAACTAAACCAGGAACTGATGAAATCTTGATTTCAAGACTTATTGACAGACCGATTAGACCGCTGTTTCCAGAAGGATTTTTAAATGCAGTGCACATTGTAATTACGGTTATTTCTTATGATGAAATTAATTTTCCAGAAAATTTGGCGACTATTGGAGTGTCAATGGCGCTAGGATTGTCAGATATACCGTTTGCGGGAGAAGTCGCTGGAGTTACAGTCGGATACATTGATGGAGAATATATTTTAAATCCAACTGCTGAAGAACTTTTGGAAAGCGAAATTCAACTTTCTGTTGCAGGAACTAAAGAAGCGGTAACAATGGTAGAAGCAGGTGCAAGAGAAGTTAGTGAAGAAGTGATGTTAGAAGCGATAATGTTTGGACACGAAAAAATTAAAGAAATTTGTCTTGAACAAGAAAAATTTTTGTCTCAATTTGATGTGAAAAAATACGAATTTGAGAAAAAAGAAGTTCCATCTGAAATAAAACAATTTGTTGACTCATTTGAAAATGAAGTGGAAAATGCGATTATGACTCCTGGAAAATTGGAAAAATATGAAGCAATTGACAATTTGGAAGCTGAATTGTTTGAAAAGTATTTAGAAAAATTGGAAAATGAAGGAAATGAAGATTTGCAAGATAAGGAAGCTTTGAAAGATTTGGAAAAAGCTTTTAAAGGGTACTATAGAGATGTTGAGAAAAAGTTGGTAAGAAATGCTATTTTGTATAAAAAGTATAGAGCAGATGGAAGAACTACAACACAGATTAGACCGCTTGATGTAGAAATTGACACACTTCCTGTGCCACATGGTTCAGCTTTGTTTACAAGAGGAGAAACACAGGCACTTGTTGTTGCAACACTTGGAAGTAAAGAAGATGAACAAATTATAGACGGAATGGAAGATGAAAGTAGAAAAAAATTTTTCTTACATTACAATTTCCCACCGTATTCAGTTGGAGAAGCAGGGTTTATGAGAGCACCTGGCCGTCGTGAATTAGGACACGGAAACTTGGCTGAAAGAGCACTAAAATATGTGATGCCAGATGAAGAAACGTTTCCTTACACAGTGAGATTAGTTTCAGAAATTACAGAATCTAATGGTTCATCTTCGCAAGCAACTATTTGCGGCGGTTCACTTGCACTGATGGCAGCTGGTGTTCCAATTAAATCAACGGTTGCAGGAATTGCGATGGGACTTATAAAAGAGGGGGAAACATTTACTGTATTAACTGATATTCAAGGTTTGGAAGACCATTTGGGAGATATGGACTTTAAAGTTGCCGGAACTAGAAATGGGATTACGGCAATTCAAATGGATATAAAAATCGAAGGAATTACTAGAGAAATAATGGAAATCGCGCTAAAACAAGCTTTGGATGGAAGAATGTTCATTATTGATAAGATGGAGCAGGTGATTTCCAAACCAAGACCAGAAGTTGCTAAAAATGCTCCAAAAATAGAAATATTTAAAATTAATCCTGATAAA
This sequence comes from Leptotrichia sp. oral taxon 847, assembly GCF_001553645.1. Classification (NCBI taxonomy): domain Bacteria; kingdom Fusobacteriati; phylum Fusobacteriota; class Fusobacteriia; order Fusobacteriales; family Leptotrichiaceae; genus Leptotrichia; species Leptotrichia sp. oral taxon 847. The sequence continues at coordinate 1,999,004 of NZ_CP014231.1, forward strand.
ATTGCAGGACTTATTGGACCTGGTGGGAAAAATATAAGAGCGATTATTGATGAAACTGGAGTTTCTATTGATATTGAAGATGATGGAAAAGTATCAATTTTTGGAAATGATACTGAAAAAATGGCAAGAGCTTTAGAACTTGTCAAACTTCAAACTCAGTCAGTTGAATTAAACGAGGTTTACGAAGGAAAAGTTACAAAGATTATGAAATTTGGAGCTTTTGTGGAAATTTTGCCAGGTAAAGAAGGACTTCTTCATATTTCTGAAATAAGTGATAAAAGAATTGCTAAAACAGAAGATGCGTTAAAAGAGGGAGATATTGTAAGAGTAAAAGTAATTTCGATTGAAAATGAAGATAAATTTAATTTGAGTATCAAAGCATTAAATAATTAATAATTAAAACTGATTAAGGAGTGATATTTATGAATTTACCTAATAAATTGGCAACACTAAGAATAATTTTAGTTGTTCCTTTTGTCATAATTTTGACATTGGCACTAAATTCTGAAAGTCAAGTATTTGAAATAACTATGAGAATTTTTGCCACAATCATTTTTGCAGGAGCATCAATCACGGATTATTATGACGGAAAGATTGCCAGAAAGTATAATTTAATAACAAATTTAGGAAAACTTTTGGATCCACTTGCTGATAAAATTCTTGTGATTTCAGCGTTAGTAACACTTACAAAGTTTGATAAAATAAGTCTTTGGCTTGTACTTATAATTATTTTTAGGGAACTTTTAATCACTGGTCTTCGTTCGATTGTTGCCGCAGAAGGTGTCGTGATTGCTGCAGGAAATTTGGGAAAATGGAAAACATTTGTTCAGATGGTTGTTTTAATAATTATAATTTTATTTCCACTGGACTCAAAATTAAACAATATATTACTTTTAATTCCTGTTATTTTAACAGTGGTTTCAGGAGCGGAATATCTTTTGAAATGTAAAAAAATTTTAAATAAATAAGGAGAATTAAAAAATTGAATTTTTTTTTGATTACTGCGATAATTAGTAGATTGTTAGATGTTTACGAAACTGTTATTGTTCTTAAAGTTTTGGGGTCTTGGATCGATCCCTTTAACAATATGGCATTTTTTAGAATTATAAGAAAAATTTCCGAACCATATCTTAAATTGTTTAGGATAAATATTCCAATCGGAGCGATGAACATTGATTTTTCAGCGATTATAGGGATAATGGTTTTGGAAGCAATAAAAAGGCTTTTTGAGTTGTCTTTTTAGAAAATTATTTTTTTATCAAAATGTTGTAAATTTAAAGATAACATGCGATATAATTTTAAAATGGAAGTTTTTGGTTGTCATTTCTTTGTAAAAAGATTTTTTTGAAAGGAGGGAAATTTTGCTAAGAAAATACAAAAAAGTCTATTTGGATATAAGAGAAAAGATTACAGACGGGACTTTTAAGTCTGGGGAATTTTTAAAAAGTGAAATGGAGCTTGCAAAAAGTTATTCATATTCCAAAGATACCATAAGAAGAGCACTTTCAATGTTAGAAATGGACGGTTATATTCAAAAAATAAAAGGGAAAAATTCTCTTGTTTTAGAGTATGGACGTTTTAAAAATAGTTTGTCGAATTTACAGACTTCAGAAGAATTGAATAGAATTGAAAAAATTGATATTAAGACAAACCTTATAAGCCTTTATGTCGTGCAGGGTGAAAACGAAATTATGAAAATATTTGGAGTGGATGATAAAGTTGATTTTTACAAAGCCATAAGAAACAGAGTTTTGGATGGCGAAGCCTTGGAGTATGAAGTCGCATATTTTGACAGAAGAATAGTACGATTTTTAAATAAAGAAATTGCACAAAGTTCTATTTACAATTATTTGGAGAATGAATTGCAATTAAAAATTTCACATTCCAGAAGAGAGATAAAATTTCGTAATGCAACCGAAGAAGAAAAAAAATATATGGATTTGGGAAAATACAATATGGTCGTTGCAATAGAAAATCGCACGTATCTTTCAAATGGGACATTGTTTCAATATGGCGTAACTTCTTATAAGCCGGATAAATTTATATTTTCTACAGTAGCAAAGAGGTAAATACAGTTAATTTTTTATAAAAAATTTGTAAAAAAGTTAAAAAATAGGAGGAAAAAATGAAAAAAATTTTTAGTATGTTTATAATATTTTTATCTATTTTTTCGTTAAATTTTTCAAAACCAAGTATTTTTACCAAAAAGGAAATAGAGCCAATAAAAGCAAAAAAAATAGCACTTTCAAAAGTTCCAGGTGCAACATTTGCAAATGTTTTGGAATTTGAAAAAGAAAATGACTTTTACAAAGGTGAAATAAAATATCGTAACGTAACTTATAATTTTAGAATAAACTCTAATGGCAAAATTGTTGAGTGGAAAGAAAATGAGACACAGGAAAAAATGGAAGAAACAAATTAATTTTTTATAAATTAACGGTGAAAATTATAACTTAATGGATTTAATTTGTTAAATTTTTTGAAAAAATAGGAAAATAAAGATAAGAAAAAACTCAAATTTCTAATTGAAGAAACTTGAGTTTTTTTATGGAAAAATGAAAAGTTTAGTCTTGCATTCCTAAATATGCAGCTCCTAAAATTCCAGCATCATTTCCAAGTTTTGCTGTAACAATTTTTAGTGTTTCAAGTGTTGAAGGAAATGCTGTCTCTTTTATTTTTTCTTTAACTTTGTCAAATAGGAAATCTCCAGCAAGAGCAACTCCACCACCTACCACAACAATTTCAGGATCCAAAATATTTAATAAATTACCAATTCCAAGTGCTAATTTTTCAGCTTCATAGTCGACGATGTCAAGTGAAAATTCATCACCTTGTTTTGCAGCATCAAATACATCTTTTGCTTCTAAATCTCTTCCTTTTGTCATTTCATACAATAAATTCTGTTTGTTTACCGCAAGACGACTTTGAGCTTCACGAATTATTCCTGTAGCTGAAGCATAGGCTTCCCAGCAACCTTTTTGTCCACAGCCGCACAATTTTCCGTTATGTTCAATTTTTATGTGTCCAACTTCTCCACCGGCACCATTTAGTCCGCTTATAAGTTTTCCATCCACTATAATTCCACCACCGATACCAGTTCCGATGGCTAATCCTAAGACATTTTTGTAGCCTTGTCCAGCACCTTGCCACATTTCACCTAATGTTATGACATTCACATCATTATCAGCTTTTACTGGAATTCCAAGATTTTTTTCAAATTCAAGCGCCAAATCAATACCGTTTTTCCATGGGAAATTTGCCCAGAATTTTACTATTCTGTTGTTTAATACAGGTCCAGGAACACCGATTCCAACTGATTTTACATCATTAAAACTGACACTGCTATTTTCAATTTGCGCTTTCAAAATATTTGAAAGTCTTTTTATTGTTTCTGAGAAACCTTCGATAGAATCTGTTTTTGCAATTGTAGTAAAAATGATATTTCCACTTTCATCAACTAAACCTAATTTTGTGTTAGTCCCTCCTAAATCTATTCCAACATAATATTTCATTTTTCTTCTCCTCTTATTAAATTTTTATTTAATCTTTTCATAAATAGTTTACCTTATTTTTTTTAGATTTTCAAGATTAAAAAGTGTACTTTTGTTATTTTTTATTTTTTGATGGGATAATTTTGTCAGTACATAAAGATGCTTAAACTGATGTGAGGATTATAAGGGAAAATGAAATTCTTTTCCTCATTATGTAAAAAAAATAAAAATATTGACATTTCTAAGTTGAAAATAGTATAATGTGTTTTGAGAAATTAATGAAAGGACTTAAAAAAATGAAATTTAAAAATATAGTAACTTCGTCATTTTTTGCAGCGGCACTTGTCAGTGGAACTGCTATGGCGGAAGGACAAGTTTTACAAAATAAACAAGTTGTACAAAATACGAGTGTAACGAATGATATGTACAGAGCACAAGATGCATTTGCAGCTGTCTATGACAAAGCAAAAGATTCGGTTGTAAATATCAGAACAAAATCAACAATTGTAGTAGAAACTTATAATCCGTTGGAAGCCTTTTTATTTGGAACTTCAGGAAGAAGACAGCAAAGAAAAGAAACTGGAAGTTTGGGATCTGGATTTATCATTTCAAGTGATGGATATATTATGACAAACAATCATGTCATCGAAGGTGCGGATGAGATTTATGTAAAAATGTCAGATGGACAGGAATATTTGGCAAAATTAGTGGGAACTTCTCCAGAAGTTGACATTGCCATTTTGAAAGTTATGGCAAACAGAACTTTTAAACCACTTAAGTTTGCAAATTCGGATAATATAAAAATAGGACACTGGGCTATTGCGTTTGGAAATCCTTTAGGACTAAACAGTTCGATGACAGTTGGAGTAATTGGCGCGTCTGGAAGAAGTTCTCTTGGAATAGAACAAGTTGAAAATTTCATTCAAACGGATGCTGCAATTAATCAAGGAAACAGTGGAGGACCATTACTTAATATAAACGGAGATGTAATAGGTGTAAATACCGCAATTTATTCGACAACAGGTGGAAGTGTAGGACTTGGTTTTGCAATTCCTTCAAATTTGGCTACGAATGTCAAAGATTCAATAATAAAATCTGGAAGATATGAAAGACCTTATGTTGGAATTTCTGTACTTGATTTGACTCCAGAAATTAAAAGACAGAGAAATATTCCATATTCATCAGGAATTATGGTGCAACAGGTATATTCAGGCTCTCCTGCCGCAAAATATGGATTAAAACCAGGCGACATCATACTTGAAATAAACGGTAAAAAAGTAACTTCCGCAGGAACATTTATTGGAGAATTGGCAGCTAAAAAAATAGGTGAAACTGTAAACTTAAAAGTTTCTTCAGGTGGAAAAGAAAAAAATATATCAATGAAATTGGAAGCTTTTAGTTATTCAAGACAGCAGATAAACAATCGAAGAAGATAATTAGAAAAATAACAAGTAAAGAGATTCTCTCAGGAAATGAGGGAATTTTTTTAGTTAACATGATTTTTATAAAATTCATTGAATATTTGAACCTTTTGAGAAACAGTTATTCAAAACTTATTTTTTTCTTGAAATAACTGCATTTTTTTTAAAATTATTTGAAAAACTCAATAAATTTGGTATAATATAAACAAAATAAATTTTGTGTGGAGAGAAAATGAAGTGATTGAAAAAAAGAACAAATTAAATATTTTGGCGCCAGCGGGAAATTATGAAAAACTTGTCGCAGCAGTAAAAGCAGGAGCGGATGAAGTTTTTTTTGGACTAAAAGGATTTAGTGCGAGAAGAAATAATGAAAATTTGGATATGAAAGAAGTTTTTAGTGCGATTGACTATGCGCATTTACACGGTGTTAAAGCAATTATGGCTTTTAATACAATTTTGAAGGACAGTGAAATCAAAAGTATGTACAACAATATAAAAAGAGTGTATGAACACGGTGTGGATGCGGTTATTGTACAAGATTTGGGATTGGTCAAATTTTTAAAAGAAAATTTTCCAAATTTAAAACTTCACGCAAGTACGCAAATGACGGTTGCAAATCACGTTGAAGCTAGTAAATTAAAAGAAATGGGACTTAGCAGAGTTTGTCTTGCAAGAGAATTATCTTTTGAGGAAATTAAGGAAATTAGAAAAAATACTGATATTGAGCTAGAAATTTTTGTGTCGGGCTCGCTTTGTATCTCGTATTCGGGAAATTGCTATATAAGCAGTTTTATTGGCGGAAGAAGTGGAAATCGTGGACTTTGTGCTTATTCTTGCAGAAAAAAGTTTACCGATGAAAGTGGAAAAAGTGCATATTTTTTGAGTCCAAATGATCAGCTTTTGCAGGAAAAAGAGATTAATTTATTAAAAGAAATTGGAGTTGATGCGCTAAAAGTTGAAGGGCGGAAAAAATCTAGCGAGTACGTCTTTGAAACAGTAAGTTATTACGACAATATTTTAAAGGGGACTCCAAGGCCGACAGAAAGCTATAAACTTTTTAATAGAGGATATTCCAAAGGTTATTTTTATTTAGATGACAAGCTTATGAATCAAAAGTATTCTTCAAATTTTGGATATTTTTTGGGAATTAGATTAGGTAGTTCGAATAATTTTAAAATTGACGATGAATTAATTTTAGGTGATGGAGTTCAATTTGTTGATGAAAATTTTGAAAAAATTTCAGGAGAATATGTCAATAAAATTATTTTTAACGGCGAAAAAGTTCAAAAGGTTAAAAAAAATGACACGATTTCGATTGGAAAACTGCCAAAAGGGACAAAATATATTTACAAAAATTATTCTAAAGAAATCAATGACAAAATTATTCACAATATAAAAGTTTCCAAAAGATTTTCTGCCATTGATGCAGAATTTGTCGCAGAAAAAGGTAAAAAATTGAAACTTACTTTTGAGATTAAAAATTTGAAAAATGAAAAAATAACGGTTACAAAAGAAAGCGATTTTGTCTTGAGTGAAATTGCCAAAAAAACAATTACAAAAGAAAAAATTGCCAAAAAAATCGCAGAACTTGGTGACACATCTTTTGAACTTGCAAATGTCAAAATAATTTATGACGGAAATTCATTTATTCCATTTAGTGAACTTAAAAATTTAAAAAGATTATGCACACAAGAGCTTTCTAAAGAAGTTTTGGCATCGTACAAAAGAATTGCGCCTGAAAAGAAAGAATATGAATTTTTGCAAGAAAAAATTTTAAAAAAACCTATTTTTTCTGCACTTGTTTCAAATGAACAGCAAGAAAAAGTCTGTCGTAAGCTTGGAATTTCTAAAATTTATTAAATAATGCAAGAACACTCGCAACGCAAGGAACGAGATGAACTGCACAAAAATTTTAGTAAGCATATAGGGAAACTTGTATGTAGACACAGAAAGAACTGTGCAACAAAGAAACTGAATTGCTGGGAACTCTTAAAGCTGGTATGACCACAACATAGCAATCTTACTCATAAGAGGCAAATGTGAAGGTAGCGAAAGCAGAAAAAACATACTAGATGGTGCAAGGTTAAATCCTAAACATTATGATAATAGACAATCAGCAGCTAAGCCTGAAAAGGAAAGTTCAACGACTATCCCTCGTGAGGGGAGTACAATACAAGCGGTTGGTATTGGAAGTGGTTTCGCCTAAATCTTAGGTAGTAACAAATATAATTGTTATGAATATAAGATATGGATAAGATATAGTCTGTGCTTGTTAGAGATAACAAGAAGTTCAAGATATTCTTTTCTCCTTAACTTGTTAAGGAGTGAAAATATTAGGAGAACTGCATAAGTAGTAGCGAACTTATGTGAACGACGCTTCCCACTGTTGTGGGGTTTTAAAAACTTTAAAAATATTTAAAAATAAATAAAAAATATTACTTTTTGATAGTTAAAATGTAGAATATATAGTATAATATCTCTGATGAAAAGGAGGTGATTATATATGTATTTAACATTAAAACAACAGGTAAAGCATCTTAGTAAAAAGGAGTTTAGGAATTTAAAATATTTATCTCATATAGCCAAGAACTTAACTAATGAAGCTATATATAATATTAGACAATACTATTTTAAAAATAAAAAGTATTTAAGTTATAATGAAAACTATAAAATACTTAAAAATAGTGAGAATTACAAGAAATTAAATTCTAATATGGCACAACAAATTCTAAAAGAATTAGACGGAAGTTTCAAATCATTTTTTGGACTTTTAAAACTTGCTAAGAATGGTCAATATGATAATAAAAAAATAAAATTACCTAATTATCTTGATAAAGATGGTTTTACAACTCTTTTTATAGGTTTTGTAAGATTAAAAGATGATATTCTGATAGTTCCTTATTCAATTTCATTTAGAAAGACACATAAGGAAATCGCAGGAAAACTACCACCAGTATTAAAAGGCAAGAAGATAAAAGAGATTAGAATAATACCAAAACAACATTCTAGGTACTTTGAAATTCAATATACTTATGAGGTAGAAGAAGTTCAAAGGGAATTAAATAAAGAAAATGGACTAGGAATAGATTTAGGTATAGATAATCTATGTACTTGTGTTAGTAATAACGGAGCATCATTCCTAATAGATGGTAGAAAATTAAAGTCAATAAATCAATACTATAACAAGATAAATGCAAAATTACAAAGCATAAAAGATAAGCAAAAGATTAAGCGGACAACATTAAGACAAAAGAGAATAGCTAGAAAGAGAAATAATCGTATAGAAGATTATCTTTCAAAAGCAGCAAGAATAATTGTAAATTATTGTCTTAATAATGATATAGGAAAACTAGTTCTAGGGTACAATGAAGATTTTCAAAGAAATTCAAATATAGGAAGTATAAATAATCAAAATTTTGTAAATATACCATATAGAAAATTAAGAGATAAATTAATATATCTATGTAAACTATATGGAATAGAATTTAAACTACAAGAAGAAAGTTATACATCAAAAGCAAGTTTCTTTGATGGAGATGAAATCCCAATATATGATAAAGAAAATCTAAAAGAATATATATTCAGTGGAAAAAGGATAAAAAGAGGACTATATCAAACAAGTGCAGGTAAACTCATAAATGCAGATTGTAATGGAGCATTAAACATATTAAGGAAAAGTAAAGTTGTGGACTTAAGCGTCCTATACAATAGAGGTGAGCTGAACACGCCTAAAAGAATAAGGGTAGTTGTTGTGCTATCAAACTTCTTAGAAAATTTTTAAATAATTTTAAAGATTTTAGAACCCCATGACGTAAGAAGTGGGAGGTTCAGAAAAAGCAGTTTGATGTGGCAAAAGAGAAAAATTTGGATAAAATAGAGATAAATACGAATTTGGCCTCAAATCTTTATCAAGTTGTGATGGGTGATAAAAATGGGTTAAAAGGACAATCGCTTGATTGGAACTTAAATGTTTTTAATAATTTTACAGTGGAAGTTTTTTCTCAATTTCCAAATTTAGAAACCATATTTTTGTCGCCTGAACTAAGTTATCGGCAACTAAAATTTATAAAAAGTGATAAGATAAAAAAAGGACTTGTAATTTATGGACATTTGAAAGGAATGTATATCGAGCATAAAATTTTTAGCGAAAAGTATAAAGAGCTTGAGGGAGAGTTTTATGACAAATATAAAATTGTAAAAAATGAGTTGGATAATACCGAACTTTATTTAAATAAGCCTATGAATTTGATTCCTAAATTGGACGAAATTTTGGAGCTGGGGCTTGATGAATTGAGGCTTGATTTTACTTTTGAGACGGAGAAGGAAATTAAAAAAGTTATTGAAAGTTTAACTACAAAAAGTGGGAAATATACTCCGTATGCTTTTGAACAAGGAGTTTTATAAAAATTAAAATTTTAAGGAGAAAAAGTGGAAATTATAAAAAAACAAAAATATTTAGAAAAATTATATTTGTTATTGGGAGCTTCTATTTTTATTCATTATATTTTAGTAATTTTATTCAGCGTTTTAATATTATTTGAAATTTTTACCTCAAAGGAGTACAAAAAAATATTGAAAGACAGAACATTAATTACAGTTGGAGTTGTTTTGGGATTTTCGATAATGACTTCCGTCTTTTATAAAAATATTTTAGGGCTTGTGGCAATTCCAATATTTTTGTTCTTAGTGGTTGGAAGATATTATACTTTGGCAGTTGATGTGGAATTAAAGCAAAAAGTTTTGCAAATAATTTCAAAATTTTCGATAGTTCCATTTTTTATTGGGATTGTTGAATTTGTTTTGACAAAAAGCAGAATTGGTTATTTTGCATTTTTTAATCCGAATTATTTGGGAAGCGTTATGATGATGGGGGCGATTGTAAATTTATATTTATTTTTTGAAAAAAGAAATAAAAAAAATATTTTGTTTTTTTTCTCAAATATGGCGACTATTTTTTTAAGTGGTTCTCGATCATCGTTAATTGCAGTAATTTTAGGAATTTTTGTACTATTATTTTATTTTTTGGATAAAAGATATTTTATTTTTGGAACTTTGGTGCTTTTAATCTATATTTTGGGAGTTTATCTTCATATTTTCCCTTTCTTGCGAATGGACACTTTTGTAGAATATTTTTGGCTGAGGGTGGAAATTGTGCAAATGGCAATTGTCGTTTTTAAAAGAACAAATTTTTTGTACGGACACGGAAACTTTTTTTACTACAAGTTTACAAATCATGTCTATCCGCACTCGCACAATGCAATTGTGGAATTTCTTTTAAGTTATGGGTTTATTGGAACAGTTTTACTTGCGACAGTTTTTTTTAGATATTTATATGAAATTTTGAAAAAAGATAGAAACAATATTTTAAAGATTGCTTTGATAGTCGGAGTGATTTTTCACAATTTGACGGACTTTACAATTTTCTGGGTTCAGACGGTACTTTTGTTTATAATGATTTCGTCGTATGAAGAAGATAATAAAATGATAAAGGGTTATAGAAAAATAAAAAATGAAGAATTATTGGAGGAAAAATAAAATTATAAAAATTTTTTTAAGAAAGGAAAAGAAAATAAAAAAATGAGAAATAATATATATGTTGGACTGGTTCACTATCCTGTATACAATAAAAATAATGATGTAGTTGCAACTTCGGTTACAAATTTTGATATACATGATATTTCGAGAACTTGTAGAACTTATGATATAAAAAAATATTTTATTATAACGCCTGTTGATGCTCAAAAGGAGCTGACAAGTAGAATTATCGGTTTCTGGACTGAAGGTGATGGAATAGAATTTAATAAAAATAGGAACGAAGCGTTTGAAAATACAAAACTTGAAGATTCTGTACAAAGTTCGATTGAGACAATTGAAAAATTTGAAGGGAGAAAGCCAAAGATTATAACAACTTCTGCAAGAATTTTTTCAAATTCAGTTGATTACAATGTTTTAGGAAAAGAAATAATAGAAGATGAGTCGCCATATCTTATCTTATTTGGGACAGGATGGGGACTTACCGATGAAATTATGGATTTATCTTACAAAATTTTAAAGCCTATTCGAGGAAATACAAAATATAATCATCTGTGTGTAAGAAGCGCTGTGTCAATAATTTTGGACAGATTACTGGGAGAAAATTAAAAAATTTAAATATTTTGGGGAAAGGAAAAAATTATGGAAAGTGCAAATATGAAAAATAAAAAGTTGGTTGGAATTGTTGTTGTGAGCCACAGTAACAAACTTGCTGAAGAAATTATCAATTTTGCAAAAATTTTAAGTCAGGAAGATTTTCCAATTGTAAATGGTGGAAATGTAAAAAGAGAAGTTTATGGAACAAATGTGGAAACTGTGAAAAATGCGGTAATTTCCGCTGATAATGGAGCTGGAGTATTAATTTTCGTGGATATGGGAAGTTCTATTTTTAATGCTATGCAAGTGGTAAAAGAATTGGAAGGGAAAGTTGACGCAAGAATTGTCGATGCTCCAATTGTAGAAGGAGTTTTATCGGCTGCCGCTGCAAATTCTTTGGATATGGATTTGGAAGATTTGAAATTGATTGCTGAGGAAAGTAGAAATTTTACAAAATTAAGAAAAGAAATATAATTAATGTAATTTAAGAAAGTGAGAAATTTTTGAAAAAAATGGAAAATTTAATTAATATAGGGACAATTGTAGGGACACATCATTTAAGAGGAAGTGTAAAAATTAATTCAATTTTTGAAGAAATTAAGTTAATAAAAGGCGAGAAAGTTTTGCTTGAAAAAGAAGGAATTAAAAAAATTCTTTGTGTAAAAAATGTAAAACGATTAAATGAAAAAAAAGCAATTTTAGATTTTGAAGAAATAAAAAATATTGACGAAGCTCAAAAATTAAACGGATTTAAGCTAAAAATAAGAAGAGATTTGCTGCCACAAAAGACGGAAGATGAATTTTACATAAAAGATTTATTGGGAATGGGAGTTTTTTTTGATGATGAAAAAATCGGTGAAATTATAGATGTGATGGAAACCGCTGCTCACGATATTTTAATAGTCGAAGATATAAAAACCAAAAAAGAAATTATGATTCCGTTGATTGATGAATTTGTTAAAAAAATAGATTTTGAAAACGGAAGAGTCGAAGTAAATTTGATTGACGGAATGAGATAGAAAGCGAGAAATAATACAATGAAATTTAATGTTTTAACTTTATTTCCCGAGTTATTTGAGCAGTATCTATCACAAACTATTTTAAAACGGGCAGTCGATAAAAACATAATAGATTATGAAATTATTAATATTCGTGATTATGCAAGAAACAAACATAGTCAAATGGACGACATCCCTTTCGGTGGCGGTGCTGGAATGGTTTTAAAACCAGAAGCCTACTGGAATTATTTCTATGAAAATTTTGAATATTTTAAAAATGAAAATCCAAATTCAAAAAAACCGTATGTGATATTTTTATCTCCGCAAGGAAAGCAATTGACTCACAAAAAAGTTACAGAACTTTCTCAAAAAGATGAAATTGTGCTAATTTCAGGTAGGTATGAGGGCCTTGATCAAAGAGTTATTGATAGATTTGTCGACGAAGAAATCTCAATTGGAGATTATGTCTTAAGCAGTGGTGATTTACCGTCATTGGTATTGATGGATTCCATCATTCGAATAAAAAATGGCGTAATAAAAAAAGAATCTTTTGAAACGGATTCATTTTATAACGGACTTTTAGGGTTTCCGCAATATACAAGACCTGTAGAAATTGATGGAATGGAAGTGCCAGAGGTTCTAAGAAGTGGAAATCACGCAAAAATAGATGAGTTTAGACAGATGAAATCAATTGAGAAAACTATTCAAAATCGGAAGGATTTATTTGAGAAAAAGTTGGAACATATTGAGGAAGATTTAGAGTTTAAAAAGGTTTATAAAAAATATTTGAAAAGTAAATAAATATTATGAACTTAAGAACATAAATTTCAAAAAAAATTTTGAAAATATGTTCTTTTTAGGGTGTGTAAAAATTTTTGTGTAAACCTCTAGATAATATATGGTAAAATAACTGTATAATATTTGGAGGTTTTTGTTATGACTAAAAAGAAAATTGACAACGAAATTTTTAAAACACTGATTGAGGATTACAATATTAAAGATACTAATGATATTAAGGATATGCTTAAGGATTTGCTTTCGGGTACTATCCAAACCATGCTTGAAGCTGAAATTGAGCATGAACTGGGGTATGCTAAACATTCTATGAAAGATAAGACTACTTCTAATGCTAGAAATGGACATTCCAAGAAAACTGTTAGAAGTGAGTATGGCAATCTTGATTTAGATATTCCTAGAGATAGAAATGCTGAGTTTGAGCCTCAAATCATCCCTAAATATCAAAGAGAAATTACTGGCATTGAAGGACAGATTCTTTCTCTTTATGCTAAAGGAATGAGCAATAGAGATATCGAGGACCATCTCAATAATCTTTATGGAATTGATGTTTCGCCATCTATGATCAGTAAAATTACAGATAAAATTATACCTGAAATTAGGGAATGGCAGTCTAGACAGCTTGAGGATGTATACCCAATAGTTTTTATGGATGCTATCCATTACAGCGTAAGAAAAGATGGAGTTGTTGTTAAAAAGGCGGTATATTTAGCTATAGGAATAGATAAGGAAGGGCGAAAGGAGGTCTTAGGATTTTGGATAGGAGAAAATGAATCAAGCAAGTACTGGCTAAATGTTTTAAATGAATTAAAAAACAGAGGAGTTCAGGATATACTAATTATGTCTGTTGATAATTTAAAAGGGTTCAGCGAAGCAATATCTTCGGTGTTCCCTAAGACAGAAATTCAAAAATGTGTGGTTCATCAAATTAGAAACAGCATAAGATACATATCTTACAAAGATGTAAGGGAATTTACATCAGACTTAAAAGAAATGTACAATGCACCAACACTGGAACAGGCAGAGTTTAAACTGGATGAACTAGAAGAAAAATGGGGTAAAAAGTATATGGCAGTAATTAATTCCTGGAGAAGTAACTGGAATGAGTTGACAACATACTTTAAATATGATACAAAGATAAGAAAGCTGATATATACGACAAACCCGATAGAAAGCTTAAACAGACAATTAAGAAAGTATACGAAGACAAAATCACTTTATCCGACAGATGAAGCATTGATGAAGTCAGTATATTTAAGTTTAAAGGAAGCAACAAGGAAATGGACTGGAAGAATACCGGGCTGGGGAGAAATATATTCTCAGTTAAGTATTTATTTTGAAGGAAGGATTTAAAAACAGGATGATAAAAATACCATCCTGTACCATATATTATATTTTGAGTTTACACAAAATTCTGGACACTCTCTCTTTTTATTTATTTGAGAGTTTTTACTTTGAAACTTAGAATCTCAAGTATATAATCTATTATCCATTTTCTTGTATAAATTATACTACTTTCTAACGACATTCCTTTTTTTAGATTTAAGGTATTTACATTTTTAGCGTCTATATTTCCGATTACTAGATAGTATTTATTTCCATCCTCTCTTACAATACTGTCTCTTGAAATTAACTCAATTTTTCCTTTTAAAGATATATTTTTCTTTTCATCAGGAAAATTAAGATGATAATTTATATTATTTCCTTTTTTTATTTTTGTTATATCCTTTTCTTCAACATAAATATTAATTTTATAATCGTTTTCAGAAGGAATAATTTTGGCTACATTTATATCAGAAGTCACAATATCTCCGTTATTAATCGGTGTCATAACCTCTAAATATCCTGAGATAGAAGCAACAACTTTTGTCCCTTTAATACTGTCGTTCATTGATTTTATTTTCATTTCTAATTCTTTTATCTCATTATTAAGCGTTATTTTTTCACTATTTTTTGATATCTGATACTCTATTTCTAATTTTTTCTTTCTCTTTTTTAGAATTGATAATTGATTTTGGCTTTTTTCATAATCAAATCTTGAAAGTCCGCCCACTTTATATAATTCTGAATTAGTATATACTGTTCTTTCCTGCTCTCCTATTTCAATATTTAATGAATCTAATTCTGATTGATGTGCTTGTTTTTTTGAAAGATAATTTGAAACAGAGGTGTCTTTATTGTATTTTCCACTTGAAATTGCGTTATAAAGATTTTTCTTTTCTGCTAGACTTTTTTCTAAATAATTCTTTTCAATAGAAAGAGAATTATTCTCTATTTCATACAACAAGTCCCCTTTATTTACTTTTTTCCCTTGGCTTATATTATTATTTTTAACTTTTCCAGTCATAACATTAACTACAACACTGCTATCTACCTTTGTTTCTAATGTTCCTGTTCCTTTTATCTTTAAATCTATTTTTCCAAAATAACTCCAAATTAAGAATGAAACGATAATAGTTAATATAAAGTATACTAATATCACATAAAATGAATTGATTTTTTTATTCGATAATTCTTTGACTGTTTCTATTTCATCATACTTGTAAACTTTAATTTTCATGAATATTTTCCTGCTCTTTCCATAGCGTATAATACTTATTCTTTAATTCTATCAACTCCTCATGAGTACCTGCTTCTATTATTTCCCCCTCATCAAGAACATAAATTCTGTCACATAAACGAATAGTACTTAAACGATGGGCAATTATTATTGTAGTCATATTAAATTCAGGATTGTTTAATGTTTTTTGAATAGCACTCTCTGTTATTGAATCAAGATTACTCGTAGCTTCATCCATTATTAAGATGTCAGGTTTTTTAAGTAGTGCTCTTAAAATAGACAACCTCTGTTTTTGCCCTGTCGATAAATTTGTTCCATTTTCCTCTATCATATAGTCAAATCTTTGTGGCAATTCATTTATAAATTCATAGGCATTCACTTTTTTAGATAATTCTATAACATCATCAATTTCTATTTCATCACTTAACATAAGGTTTTCTTTTATTGTTTTATTGAACAAAAACATATCCTGTGAAATATAAGATATTTTATTTCTTAAAAAAGTATTGTCTATATCTTTTAAATTAAAATTATTAATATTAATATCACCTTTTTCAAAATCGTAAAATTTAAGAATTAATTTAGCCAAAGTTGTTTTTCCGCTTCCTGATTCACCTACCAATGCGATTTTTTCGCCTTGCTTTATTTCCATATTAATATTTTTTAAAATTAACTCTCTTGTTCCATATCTAAAATTTAAGCCTTTTATCTCAATATCTCCTTTTAAATTTTGAGGAATCATTTTTTCATCACTTTGTTCTATATCTAAATCTATTATTTCTCCGAGTCTATCTGCTGATACTGTTGCAGTCTGAATAGTTGGCTGTAAACTTATCAAATTTTTTACTGGATTTGTAAAATATCCCAGCAAAGTATTAAATACCATCATTTCTCCCAATGCTAATTTTCCATTTATAACTTGGATTGCACCTACCCACATTATCAAAGTATTCCCTATTAGTTCTACAACACCCGATAAAAAAGTTAGTAAATTATAAATTTTACTTCTCTTAAATGAAGATTTTATAACTTTTAAATATTTAAATTCTGTTTCATCTTGTATATTTTTTTCAAGATCATATGCTTTTATAGTTTCTATTCCGTTTATGTTTTGAATTATAAAAGAAGTTAATTGTGAATTGTTTTCCAAAACATCATTATTTATTTTTTTTAAAATTTCTTTAAATGAAAATACAATCACAATATAAAGCAGTAATATAACTATTGAAACAAAAAATAAATACTGATTTTGGATATAAACAATTATTCCACCTGTAACAGCTGTTATAACATCTAGCATTAATGTTAGTATCGTTTCAGCTACCGCATCATTTATATTATCAGCATCAGAAAATCTCGATGTTATTTTTCCTGTTTTTCTTGTTGAAAAAAAATTCATTGGCAATTTTATTACATGATTATAATATCCTAGCAATATTGCTATATCTATTCTCTGTCCTAAAAATATTAGTAAATATCCCCTAAATATGCTAAGCAGCATTTGAATTATTTCAAGTATTACCATTCCCACAACCATTACAGTTAATGTAGTCATAAGTTCATCTTTTAAAATATAGTCTATTAGAAATTTAGAACTGAATGAAGTTACTATGCCAAGCACAGTATAAAGTATTGAGGCTAGAAATATATTAAACAAAAGACTTTTTTGATTTTTTAAAACATAAAAAAACCTGGTCAAAGAATTATCCTTTTCGTTTCTCTTCTGAAAATCTTTTTTAGGCTCAATTAAAAGCAAGATTCCAGTCCATATTTCAGAAAACTCTTTGTGAGAAAGTTTTTTTATTCCACTTTCAGGATCAGAAATAATAATTCTTTTATTGCTTACGTCATGAACAACTACATAATGCAAAAAATTATTTTTAGACTGAATATGTGCTATTATTGGAAAAGATACACTGTTATCAATTTTTTTATCCTCAACTTTCACAGCCTTTGAATCAAATCCTAAATAATCCAGTCCTTTTATCATTCCCGCAAGATTAGTTCCGTTTCTATCTGTTCCTGATATTTGCCGTAACTTGGCAATTGAAAAATTGGAATTATACTGCTTGGCTATTGTTAATATACAGGCAGGTCCACAATCCTTCTCATCCTTTTGTAAAACACAGCAATATCTTTTAAACATCGAAAAAATCTTTTTCCACCTCTCTTTCTTTAAAAATAAAGAGTTCCTAGAAACTAGAAACTCTCTATTTAATTTAAAATAATTTATAATTAAATAACAAGTTAGAAATTACAATAACAAGTATTACTAATAAATATAACGCATTATCCTTTACAAATTTAATAATATTTTTTCTATCTTCATTATTTAGTTTAAATATTGAAAATATTTCTTTATATTTTTTTCTTATTAGGCCTATAATAAAAATTATAATAAGAACAACTGTAAAGATTCCCATAGCTATCATTATATAATCATTATAATATAAATACTTTCCTAAATTTGCAATTATATTTAAAATTATATGTAATTTTATAGAATATTTTAGCGAATACCTGTAAGTAATATATGAAAGAATAATTCCTGCTAAAATTGTTCTTCCTATAGCATTTACGTTAATATGATAAAATCCAAATAGAACTGAATTCGTTATTATAGCTACTTTATATCCATACTTCATTAAGTTATTCATTAATATTCCACGAAATATAATTTCTTCTAATATGGGAGCTATTAAAGAACTTAATATAATATTAGTAATTATATAATAAGTTGTACTTTCATAATTATATATAATTTTGCTCTCATTATTATAAACAATTCGGGCATTTACCATTATAAAGTTTATAAATATCATTATACCCAAGTAAAATATAAAATTATTAAACCTTAAATTCTTTCGTTCAAAAAAATATTGATTTTCTTTCATAGTTTTTTTGAAATAAAATATTACTGGAAAAAATGACAGCAAATATGTTATAGTGTCTACAATATAATATACTTTTGAACTTTCAAAATATACAATACATTTTTCATTTATAATTTTAAATACTATGTAAAAAAAACTTATTAAACATAAAAATAATGGTATATTTTTAATTTTTTTCATAAATTTATCCTTTTTAAACCTAAAAATATTATTTTTAGTTCTTAATTTTATTTATATTTTCAATAACTAATATATAATATTTAAATTATTTAATTAATGTCTTTTACAACTATTCCAACTTTTACTTATTTGTTTTATGGCTTTTGACTTGTGATAGTCTTCTGCCTCTGATCTAACTGCTGCAATTGCAGGATGTTCTCCATTGGTTGGTCCAAATAAATAGTGAGCACCTGCATATTGTCCAACTCCTTTAAGTACTCCATCCCAATCCTTTTACATGTCTTTTTCTTTGCTCCACCATCGATTGTCATTAGTTCCACTTCATTTAATTCTGTGATTTTCATGTTTACCACCTCGTAAAATAAATTTTAATAATTTTTTTAATTATTAATGAATGCATTATACCCCCCCCCCCCCCGTATTTTGTCAAGTTAATTTTTGTTTAATTTTAAAATAGTTTAAAATTATAATTAGAAATCAAAAAAAGTTTAATTTCTTGTTTCAAATATGTTTAATATCAACATTTATAATAAATTTTTCTTTTTCAAAATTTAAAAACAAATTCACTTTCCTAATAAAAAAAATAAAGAGCTCCTAAAAACTAGAAACTCTCTATTTAATTTAAAATAATTTATAATTAAATAACAAGTTAAAAATTACAATAACAAATATTACCACTAAATATAGTAAAACTTCTATAAAAATGATCTAGAAATATGGTATAATAATATTATGGCATATGAAAAAGATTATAGGAAAAGAATTTTAAATTTTTATTACGAAAATGGAAAAACAAAAATGTTACTTCAATTCGGCATAAGCTCTGGCACATTGTACGGATGGATAAAGCTTAAGAGGGAGACAGGGGATCTTTCATCAAGAAAACGGAAAAGAAAATTTAAGGTGCTTGATCCTGAAAAACTTGACCAATATATGAAAAATCCCAAAAATGCAGATAAATACATCCGTGAAATAGCAAAGGATTTTGGCTGTGGAAAGGAGACAGTGAGAGTAGCACTGAAAAAATTAAGATATACTAGAAAAAAAACAGGCAAAATACAGGGAGCAGGACGAAATAAAAGTAAACGAATATTTAAAAAAATTATCAGAAGCAGGTTCAGACAGGGAAATAATCTATACCGATGAAACAGGGTTTGACGAATATTATTACCGGGAATACGGATGGAGCAAAAGGGGAGTCCCTATTGAAGGGAAAAGAAGCGGGTTAAGGTATTCAAGAATAAATCTGGTTGCTGGAAAAACAGGAAATAGATTGATAGGGAGCATGATATACAAGGAAACCATGGAAAGTGAATTTTTTGAAGAATGGTTCAGGAAGATATTTTTAAGAGATATTGAAAAATTAGGGAAGAGAGTTCTAATAGTTATGGATAATGCCAGATTTCACAGAAAGAATATATTAGAAAAGATAATTAAGGGAACGGGGCATTGTCTATTATTTCTTCCGCCGTATTCTCTGGATTTAAATCCAATAGAAAAAGTATGGGCTAATATCAAGAAGAAATTAAAAGAGATAACCCATAATTTTGATACACTGGAAGAAGCTGTTACTTCTGTTTTATTTGATAAATTAGTTCAATTTTAAATAGGTTTTGCTATATTATACCTTTCTCCCATATTTTGTCAAATTAATTTTTTATTTAATTTTCAATCAGTTTAAAATTATAGCAAAATAGGAGCTTCTGAACATACAGAAACTCCCCTTCTAACACAATATTAAAAATTACCTATTCAGTCTAATTAAAAAACTTAAACAAATACTTTCCACCTAAGCCAATAACAGCACCTATCGCTGCTGCAGTCAATAATCCTGGAATCCAACCGTACATATTAATAACTTTACTTCCAAGTATGGAAGAAATTACAGAGGTTACTATAATTAATAAATTTTGATATTTTTTACTGCTCACAATTTTTACCTTCACCAACGATATTTTAATTTATTTTATCCTTCTGCGTATATATTACTCTAATTTAAATATTTTGTCAAATTACTTATTAATTAGGACAGAGTAAAATAGTTAGGGGTAAATAAAAAATCTTATTTTAAGTTTTTCATTCAATCCAGAAAGTTACTAAAATAATTTTTTCTTTTTTAAGCAGAAGTGCTCATCGCCGCACCTCTGCACCCCGGCAAGGCTCAAGACATTTTTATGCACTGCCAAAAAACTCGCTTTCGCTCAGACAGTTTTGTCAGCACATAAAAATGCTCCGACGGTTTAAATTTTACTACCATAGAAAAAGTGTCGTGATTTTTTTGGAGTAAAGACGACTGTTTGAGCACGTTTAGTGCGAGTTTCGGCTTTGCTTCAAAAAAATGCTTAGACGAGCGTGGGGATTATAAGGGGAAATGGCGGTCCTTTCCCCTTATGTAAAAAATAAAAAAATAATATTAAACAAAATAACATCTTGTAATCAAGAATAACTTAAAAAATTTAAAATTAAAAATTTGCCCCTAAAATTTTTAAACCATCTTTTTCAATCCCACACTTGACAAAGAGCCTAAAAATAATATACAATACAAATAAAGTGTCTTAAAAATAAAACTTAAAAATAATAACTGTTTTTTATTTATATAGTATCGTCTATTTAATTCCAAAAATTCATTATAAATAAATTTAGTTTGTATAATAAAAAAATTGAAAGAGAGTGCTATGATAAGAACTGATAAGGAAAAATTTCTAGAAAAAATTAAAGAAAATATTGATATTGAAAACTTAAAAGGAGATGGAAAAATATTTTCATATGTAAACAGAAACTACCTCGTAGGAGATAATAAAAAATATATGAATATGTATAATAAATTATCATTCTGGTATGATTTTGGTGAAAAATGGATAGGATTGTTCAGATACGGAAATACAATTTCCGAAATGAGAAAAAATCTTATGAAACATCTGGAATGGAGAAATGGCATTTCTGTTTTATATGTTTCTATCGGTACGGGAAAGGATTTAAATTTTATTCCACAGAATGTTGATTTAAAATCTTTAGATTTTACAGGTATAGACATTTCCTATGGCATGTTAAAAAAATGTCAATCCATCTGGAAAAAAAGGACGAATCTTACATTAGTAAATTGCTGTGCTGAAGATTTACCTTTTAAAGACAATGTTTTTGATATTGTTTTTCATGTGGGAGGAATTAATTTTTTTACTAATAAGGCTCTGGCTATAAAAGAAATGATTCGTGTATCAAAACCTGGTTCAAAGATAATGATAGCGGATGAAACCGCAGATTTTATTGGAACTCAATATAAAAAAAGTATTTTTACAAAAAATTACTATAAAAATACAGATTTTGATTTAAGCGAAATCCAGAAATGTATACCTGAAGGTGTAAAAGAAAAGAAAACAGATTTTTTATGGAACAACAGATTTTATTGTATTACATTCAGAAAATAGAGACAAAATAGAAAAACAGCACCTTCAATATCAAATTTAAGATAGGAAGAAAGTTCCATTTTATCAAATAAAACAGAGGGAAAATTTTAAATGAAATGTATAATATTGAACTGAAACAGTACATTTCATAATGTTTCATAAAAAGTGATATTTACTCTTGCAATTTACCTTAGGATTTGTCAATAATATTATACTTTTTTCATGCGTTTATTGCGCTAATGCAAGCAGACCCGCAATCCTTTTTATTTTTTTGTAAAACACAGCAATATATTTTAAATATCGAAAAAATCTTCTTCATCTCTCTTTCTTTAAAAATAAAGAGCTCCTAAAAACTAGAAACTCTACTATTTAATTTAAAATAATTTATAATTAAATAACAAATTAGAAATTACGATAACAAGTATTACAAGTAAGTATAATAAATTATTTTTTATAAAAGTAACTAGACTTTTTCTATCTTCAATGTCTAATTTTAAGATTGAAAACATTTCCTTGTATTGTTCTTTTGCAAGTCCAATTACCAAAAATATTAGTAAAAAAATAACTAAAAATATGAAAAATAAACCAATTGACACTATAAGTATTTCAATTTTGGAAAATATTACAACCTGCGATATCTTTGTTAATGTATTTAATAAGAAGTGTAGCAAGATAGAATATTTTAATGAATATTTGTAAGCAATATAAGAAAAAATAATTCCTGTTAAGATTGCTGGAATAATCATATTTATATTAGAATGAGATACTCCAAAGAGAATTGAATTTACAATTATTGCCGTTTTAATGCCATACTTTTTCAAATTATTCATTATAACTCCACGGAATACCATTTCTTCTAGTATAGGTGCCACACACAGCGTCATTATTATATCAATATACAAAGGTTCTTCCACTAAAGTTGTCTGTTCTTTAAATTTAAATGTTAATGTAGTTAGTATATGGGAAATGTTTCCTACCCAAAAAGCTAATGCAAAATATATGCTAAAATTTCTTATATTTAATCTTTCGTCTGTTTTAAAATATTTATATTTTTTATAAGTTTTTATAAAATAATATATTATTGGAAAACTGAGTATCCATCTATGTATTCTAAATATGAATACATATTGAAATATTTTATTATCTGTAACTAGCGTTTTATTATTTACAAAAATCATAAAGACGAGATAAAATATATAAACTATAAATAAAACTAGAAAACTCTCTTTTTTTGTATCTACCTTTAAATTTCTTCTTTTTTTCACTTGCTACTGCCTCCAACTGCTTTTTTTTTGATGTAGAGTTTACTTTAAAACTAGATTTAAGAATTATAACTTGCTAAATAATTAAAAAAGTTATAAAACTAATGTTAGATTCAAAAATTACAAAATCTAAAAAAAGACACTTAATTTTTAAAATTAAATTTATTCAAACGAAATCACTAATTTCTTTCCAAATGCAGCTGCCAATTTTTTTAATGTTTTTAGTGAAGGATTTGCATTTCCGTTTTCGATTTTACTTATATCTCTTTGTGTTATTCCAGTTAAGTCTGACAATTCCTTTTGTGTGATATTTTTATCCTTTCTTGCTTCAACAATTTCTTTTATAATTTGAAACTCTGCTTCAAGACTTTCATATTCTTTTCTAAATTCTTCATCTTTTAATTGTTCATTCAAAAAATCTTTGAAATATCTACTCATATTTTTCACTCCTCGTTATATTTTATATGATATAACATATATTTCCAAGAATTTTTAATAACTTTTTTTCATAATCCCAACTACATCTCTAACTTCATCAACTTTTTTAGTTGCAATTTCTCTCGCTTTTAACGCACCTTTTTTCAATATTTCGTTTACATAATCCATATTTTGCAAAAGTTCTTCTCTTTTTTTCTGAAATGGCGCAAAATAATCCATAAATTTGTCAAATAATTCAGTTTTTGCATGTCCGTAACCAAAATTTCCAGCTAAAAATTTTTCTTTTAATGCATTTACTTCTTCTTCGGTAGCAAATAGTGAATATAGTTTTGTTATGTTGTTATCTGGATTTTTAGGCTCTTCTAATGGTGTAGAATCTGTTACTATGTTCATTATTTGTTTTTTTAGCTGTTTTTTTGAGCCAAACATATTTATTACATTTCCGTATGATTTGCTCATTTTATCTCCGTCTGTTCCTGGAACTGTTGCCACATTTTCAACTATTTTTTCTTTTGGCAATTTAAAAACTTCTTTTCCGTAAGTTTCGTTAAATTTTATCGCTATGTCTCTTGTTATTTCAACATGCTGCTTCTGATCTTTTCCAACGGGAACTATGTCTGGTGAGTAAATTAGAATGTCACTTGCCATAAGTACAGGATAAGTAAATAATCCCACATTTGGTTTTATTCCTTTGGCAGTTTTATCTTTATAAGAATGAGCTCTTTCTAAAAGTCCCATCGGTGTTACATTTGATAAAATCCAAGAAAGTTCTGTATGTTCGGGAACATCTGATTGCAAAAAAAGCGTTGACTTTTCAGGATTTAACCCCAAAGCCAAATAATCTAAGATGACATTTATTGTATTGTTTTTTAAATCTTCTCCTTTAGGAGAGGATGTCAAGGCATGATAATTAGCTAAAAAATAAAATCCTTCGTATTCATCTTGCAATTCCACAAATTGTTTAATCGCACCAAAATAATTTCCAATATGCAACACTCCACTGGGCTGAATTCCAGATAAACTTCTTTTCATAAAAACCTCCATAGTAATTTTTTATTTTATAAAGTATTATAACACTAAAAAATTTTTTTGTAAAATTTTTACCCCGTCTCATTTCTTTTATATTTTGAAAAAATATTAAAAAATGTTATACTATTTTTAAGAATAAAAAATTTTAAATTTTAATATTATAAAGAAAGGAGAGATTTTAGTTTTGAAAAGGAAAAATGTGATTTATTTTTTGATGATGTTTATTTTTCTTTCAACTTTGACTTTTTCTGATGAAAATGGGGTTTTTTTAGAAAATCCGAAAGAAAATCTTGAGAAAATTTCTGAAAATGGGGACATTAAAAAAGATGATTTTGAAAAAGTTAAGAAAAAAGATTTTTTGGAAAAAAATAAAATAAATAGAAGTGAAATACCACAAAAAGATAAAAAAATAGGACTTGCACTTAGCGGTGGGACTGCGAAAGGGTTAGCGCATATCGGGATTTTGAAGGTTTTGGACGAGGAAAAAGTGCCTGTGGAATTTGTGACAGGGACAAGCATGGGAAGTATTATTGCAGGGATGTACAGCGTTGGGTACACTCCGGAAGAAATTGAAGAAATTGCTGAAAGTATGGACTGGATGGGATTATTTAGTGATAAGATTGAGCGACGTGACAAAGGTTTGACCCGGAATATGATTGAAGATCAAAATTCGATTGTTTTACCACTTGGGAAAAAAGCCATGCCTAAATTGCCTGTTGGTGTGGTTGGTGGGAAAACTGCAAGTCAGCAGTTAAACGAGCTTTTTTATGGTGCAATAGGAATTAACGATTTTTCAAAATTTCCAAAAAAATTTGCAGCTGTCGCGACGGACTTGAATTCGGGAGAAGGGGTTATGATCACAAAAGGTTCAATTGCAACAGCTATTCGTGCAAGTTTATCACTCCCTTCAATATTTGCGCCAGTTAGAAGTGGTGATAGGCTCTATATTGATGGTGGAGTGGTCAGAAATTTACCGGTGCAGGATTTGAAAGTTTTGGGAGCTGATTATACGATTGGAGTTAATGTTGGAGACGGATTTGTAAAAAGAGATGAAAATAAGATGAACTTAATTGACGTAATAACAGATTCATCTACAATTGCGGGTAGACAGGAAGTTGAGCGTCAAATTAGAATGCTCGATTTGTATATGAAACCGGATTTAGAAAAATTTGAATCGTATGATTTTTCAAAAGTCAAGGAAATTATTGCAGCGGGAGAAAAGATTGCAAGAGATAATATAGATAAAATAAGAGAATTGTCAAATCCTAAACTTTATGATGAACTCGAAGAAAAAAGAAAAGCGTTTAGAAAGACGTGGACGGATGAATACAAAATCACCTCTATAGACATAGAAGGAAATAAAAAGTACAAAGACAGTTATTTTAAAAAATTTTTACCTAAAAAACTTGGGAATATGAATCGTCTTGAAATGGAAGATATTGTAAATGAAATTTATCAAAATGGAAATTTCACAACTGTATATTATGAAGTGAAAAATGATAAGCTTGTAATCAATGTTCAAGAAAAACCAAGCGATTATATAACTTTAACAGGAAATGTGAACAATGAGGACAAAGCGACGATTACTCTTGGATTTCAAGGAAATAAAGTTATTGGTAATATGAATGCCAGATATGCGTTAAATGGAATAGTAGCTGATGAGTATGGCTTTAATAACAGTGTGATTTTAGAGCTTGGAAAAAATGATAAAGCCTTGATTTTTGGAAATATGGACTACAAAAGAGATGTGATTCACAATCAAAATGCTGGAAATGGCTATTATAACTTTGAAAATAAAAAATTTAATGTTGGAATAGGAGTAGGATTTCAAATTTCAAAAAATCTGTTATTATCTGGCGGTGGCGGTTACCAGATTTCAGATGTCAGAAAAAATGAAGACAACAGTAAAAATGGAAAAAAGAAATTTCCATATTTTGAAACAAGTTTGACTTATGATACAAGAGATTCGATAGAATCGCCAACAAAAGGAATTTATCTAACTTCAAAGTACACTTTTGCGAATTCAAAAGATGCGGATTTTAACGCTCTATATCAAACAGGAGAGATAAATATTCCAATTGGTGAAAAAATAACAATTACACCAAAAGTGTCATATTTAACAGTAAAAGGGGATGACATACCTGAAACATATGAGCCTAAATTAGGTGGAATAAAAACAGAAGATAATTCACTTGAATTTTTTGGACTTCCTACGGATAAAGTCAGAGGAGAGAGCATATTTGTTGGAAGTGTAAAGCTTCAATACAATATTTCTAAACATATATATGTGGATACGATGTATTCAAGAGCTTATATTTCAGATGAAGGATTTGATTTTGGAAGTCAAAGAAAAGAGAGCTATAAATTTGGATTTGGAGTGAAAACTCCGCTTGGACCAGGATACTTTGGACTTGCAAAGGTTCCAGGAGAAAGTCTGCGGTATATATTAAATTTTGGATATAAGCCGCAGTAGTCCGAAAGTTAAGTTTTGACTAATTTTAGAAATAAAAAAATAAGGAGAAGTTTTATGATTATAAGAAACGCGAAGATTTTTGATGGAGAAAAATTTATTGAAAAAGATACAGTTCTTGTGGAAAATAAAATTATAAAAAAGGTTTTAAATTTTGATGAATTGACAGGAGAAGAATTGGAGAGTAATGAAATAGTTGATATAAATGGAATGACGTTGTCGCCAGGGTTTATTGATTTGCAGATAAATGGATGTGGCGGAGTGCTATTTAACGATGATATTTCTGAAAAAGGTTTAAAAATAATGAATGAAACTAATAAAAAATCTGGTTGTACTTCATTTTTGCCAACGTTAATCACATCTCCTGATGAAAAAATTTTAGGTGCGCTAAAGGTTTTGAAAAATATAAAAAATTTGGAGGAAATCGGAGTTCTGGGGCTTCATATTGAAGGGCCTTATATAAACGTAGAAAAAAAAGGAATTCATAGACCTGAATATATAAGAGTGCTATCAGATGAAATTGTTCAAAAAATCGCAGACGCTGGAAGAAAAATAACAAGAATTATTACAATTGCGCCTGAAAAAGCTAAAATAAAGCATTTGGAAATTTTAAGAAAAGCTGGAATTAAAATAAATATGGGACATTCTAACGCAACTTATGATGAATGTGAAGAAAAAAAAGAGTATTATGACGGAGCAACTCATCTATACAATGCAATGAGTCCACTGGAATCACGAAATCCAGGAGTCGTGGGATTTTTATTTAATGATAGCAGACTTAGCGCTGGTATTATTGTGGATGGGCTTCATTCTAAGTTTTGTGCTGTTGAAATTGCTAAAAAAATTATGAAAGAGCGATTATATCTAGTAACTGATGCAGTTAGTCCAGCGGGAACAACTGATATGAAAGAATTTATGTTTGAAGGTAACAAAGTTTTGTGCGTCGATGGCAAATGGGTTTCATCTAGTGGAACTTTGGGCGGCTCAACTCTTGTCATGAGTGAAGGTGTGAAAAACTTGGTCAAGTATGTAAATCAGCCTTTGGAAGAAGCACTAAAAATGGCAACTTCTTATCCAGCCAAATTTATTTCGGTAAATGACAGATATGGCTATATAAAAGAAGGATATATTGCTGATTTGACTTATTTTGATGGAAATTTTAATGTGAAAGGTACAATTTCCAAAGGAAATCTTCAAAAATATTAAAAAATTTTTGTTTTATTGTTGCTTTTTTTTAAATTGAGGGTATAATTAAAATGTCAAAAGATTTTTATGAATTGAAGAAGGAGGTAAAAAAATGGTAGGAATTATCGTTGCAAGTCACGGTGAATTTGCTGCTGGTATAAAACAGTCGGCTTCAATGATTCTGGGAGAAGCTGAGTTATTGGAATCAGTTGTGTTTATGCCAAGTGAAGGACCAGATGACTTATATAAAAAAATTCAAGATGCCATTACAAAACTAGGAACAGAAGAAGTTCTATTTTTAGTTGATTTATGGGGAGGAAGTCCATTTAATCAATCTAATCGTTTTTTTGAAGAGAATCCTGAAAAGAGAGCAATTGTTGCAGGACTTAACTTGCCAATGCTTTTAGCTGCTTTATCAGAAAGAGAAGATGTAAATACAGCTCATGAAGTAGCTAAAGCAATTGTTCCAGAAGGAAAAGATCAAGTTAAGGTACGTCCTGAAGATTTGCAGCCAAAAGAAGAAGCTCCAAAAGCTGCGGCTCAAGATGATATGCCAAAAGGTGCAATTCCAGAAGGAACAGTTATTGGAGATGGAAAAATTAAATTTGTACTAGCACGTATTGATACACGTTTACTACACGGACAAGTTGCGACAAGTTGGACAAAGGCAACAAATCCAAATAGAATAATTGTTGTTTCAGACACAGTTTCAAAAGATGAATTACGTAAGAAATTAATTGAACAGGCGGCACCTCCAGGTGTACGTGCACACGTTATTCCACTTGATAAATTAGTAGAAGTTTCAAAAGATCCAAGATTTGGAAATACAAAAGCGTTATTATTGTTTGAAAATCCTCAAGATGCACTTTATGTAATTGAAAGAGGTGTTGACATTAAAGAATTAAATGTAGGATCAATGGCTCATTCTGTTGGAAAAGTTATGGTTAATAATGTACTTTCAATGGATCAAAATGATGTTGATACCTACAAAAAACTTAGAGATTTAGGTGTAAAATTTGATGTTAGAAAAGTTGCCGCTGATAAACGTGCAGATTTATTCAAATTAATTTCAGAAAAAGCAAACGAAGGATTAAAACTTTAATTTTAGGAGGATGTTATGGATTTTAATATTTTAGCAGTTATTTTAATATTAATTGTCGCATTTTTAGCAGGAATGGAAGGTATTCTTGACCAATTCCAATTCCATCAGCCAATTATTGCGTGTTCATTAGTTGGTCTTGCGACAGGACACATGAAAGAATGTATTATGTTAGGTGGAGCATTACAGTTGATGGCTCTAGGTTGGGCAAACGTAGGGGCAGCAGTTGCTCCAGATGCCGCACTTGCTTCTGTAGCTTCAGCAATTATTTTTGTTAAGGCAGGAAAATTTGATGCTGCAGGTCAAAATGTGGCGATTGGTACAGCGATTGCACTTGCAACAGCTGGATTGGTTTTAACTATGGTTGTTCGTACTTTATCAGTAGTTATTGTTCACCAAGCTGATAGAGAAGCTGAAAAAGGTAATTTCAAAGGTGTAGAATTGTGGCACATGGTTGCACTTGCTTGTCAAGGTTTGCGTATTGCTATTCCTGCTTTATTGTTGTTATTTATACCTTCTCACGTTATTCAACATGCTCTTAATTCATTGCCAAAATGGTTTACTGATGGAATGACAATAGGTGGAGGATTTGTAGTAGCAGTAGGTTATGCAATGGTAATTAACTTAATGGCTACAAAAGAAGTATGGCCATTCTTCTTCTTAGGATTTGCAATTGCACCGTTAAATGAACTTACACTAATTGCTACAGGAATTATAGGTGTCTGTGCAGCTATCATTTACTTAAATGTTACAAGTAATGGTGGCGGTGGCAATAGTGGTGGAGGAGATGGAGGTTCATCAGCTTCAGGAGATCCACTAGGTGACATCTTAAATGACTATTAATCTAAAGGAGGAATAAGAAATGGCAGAAGACAAAATAAAATCATCAAATGATAAAATAAAACTATCAAAAGCTGATCGTCGTAGTGTAATGCTTCGTTCTCAATTTTTACAAGGTTCTTGGAATTATGAACGTATGCAAAATGGAGGTTGGGCTTATTCATTAATCCCAGCATTGAAAAAATTATATCCAAATAAAGATGACGCAGCAGCGGCTTTAAAAAGACACTTGGAATTTTTTAACACTCACCCGTATATTGCTGCACCAATTTTAGGAGTAACTCTTGCTTTGGAAGAAGAAAAAGCCAACGGAGCGGCAATAGATGATGCGGCTATTCAAGGGGTAAAAGTTGGAATGATGGGACCACTTGCGGGAATAGGAGATCCGGTATTCTGGTTCACAATACGTCCAATATTAGGGGCAATTGCAGCTTCTCTTGCAACAAGCGGTTCAATTATCGCACCATTATTCTTTTTCATTATATGGAATGTAATTCGTATTGCTTTCTTATGGTACACTCAAGAATTTGGTTACCAAAAGGGTTCAGAAATTACAAAGGATTTATCAGGTGGATTGTTGCAAACTATAACTAAAGGAGCATCTATTTTAGGTATGTTTATTATGGGTATTTTGGTTGAACGTTGGATTACAATCAAATTCCCAAGAGTTATATCACGAGTTCCACTATCTGACGGAGCTTATATAAAATTTCCAAATGGTTCAGTAACTGGTTCTCAATTACAAAAAATTCTTGAAGATTTCGGAAATAAATTATCACTTTCAAATACACAGATAACAACTTTACAAGATAACTTAGATAAATTAGTACCAGGACTAGCCGCATTATTATTGACTTTCTTATGTATGTGGCTACTTAAGAAAAAAGTCAGTCCAATCTTAATTATCTTTGGATTATTCTTAGTTGGAATTGTAGGACACGCAGTTGGAATATTCTAAAAATAAAGATTGTTAAAAATTTGATCTTATATAATTAAAGGTTTGTGTACTAGTGAAAAAAAGTTGGAGCTAAAAATCCAACTTTTTTAATAATTTAAAATAAAAATAAAAACTAAAGAAATGAGGAATAAAATTGGCTATTTCAATGAATACAAAAGTACTGTTTACAACAAAGGCAAACTCTTTATCTGGAATGATTGGAAATAAAAATGGCGATGTACTTGTAGGTGATAAAGCCTTTGAATTTTACAATTCTAGAAATCCTGAAGATTATATTCAGATTCCGTGGAGTGAAATTGTGAGAGTAAGGGCACAGATGTTTTTTCGTGACAAGTATATTCGTGGGTTTTTTATTGATACAAAAAGTACTGGAACATATAACTTTGTTGTAAAAAATGCCGGGAAAACGTTAAAAACAATGCGAGATTTTTTGGGAAATGAAAAAATAGTTAGAAATAAACCTATATTTTCTCTAAAAAAATTATTTAAAAAGAAAAGTTAATTTTTAATTTATTTTATGGTTGAGACAGAGTAAAATATTTAGGGGAAATAAAAACTTCTATTTTAAGTTTCTTATTCAATCCAGAAAGTTACTAAAATAATTTTTTCTTTTTTAAGCAGAAGTGCTCATCGCCGCACCCCTGCACCCCGGCTAGTCTTCGATATTTTTATGCACTGACAAAAAACTCGCTTACGCTCAGATAGTTTTGTCAGCACATAAAAATGCTCCGATGGTTTAAATTTTACTATTATACAAAAGGTGTCGTGATTTTTTTGGAGTAAAGACGATTGTCTGAACGAAGTGAGTTTCGGCTTTACTTCAAAAAAATTCTTAGACGAGCGTGGGGATTATAAGGGGAAATGGCGGTCCTTTCCCCTTATGTAAAAAATAAAAAAATAATATTAAACAAAATAACATTTTGTAATCAAGAATAACTTAAAAAATTTAAAATTAAAAATCTGCCCCTAAAATTTTTAAACCATCTATGGTTGAAATTTTGTTGACTAGATATAAAAAAATGTGATAAAATGAATTATAAAATAGAATCTAGGAGGATTATTATGAAAAAAATACCTGAAGCAGTAGGACCTTACTCAGCATTTAGAAAAGCGGGAGATTTTTTATATATTTCAGGGCAAATTGCCATTAATCCTGAAAATCAAAAAATAGAAGCAAACACAGTGGAAGAACAGGCAAAACAAGTTCTAGAAAATATAAAAGCTATTTTGGAAAATAATGGACTTACTACTCAAAATGTCATTAAGACAACAGTTTTATTAGATAATATTGAAGATTTTGGAGCGGTTAATGAAATTTATGCAAATTATTTTGTAGAGCCATTTCCAGCTCGTTCAGCATTCGCTGTGGATAAATTACCAAAAAATGTTTTAGTAGAAATAGAAGCAATTGCTTATTGTGGCAAATAAATTTCACTTTTATGCAAGTAAACCTAAAACAAATTAGGTTTACTTTTTTTAATTAAAATTTAAAGAAATTTTTTATTGAAGGAGAAATGATGGTCGACATATTTAGTTCAATTTTAAATTACACGGTTTTTTTTGAGAGAATACACTATTTACTTGTGGTAATTTTGATAATAGTAATTTTATTATCGGACAGATCACCAAATGCTATGCTTTCGTGGATATTTACAATTTATATTTTTCCAATTGGAGGAATAATTTTATATTTTCTTTTTGGAATAAATTGGAGAAAAAATAGAATTGTTTCAAAGAAGATGAAAGGTGAAGAAAAAAAGATATTTTCCAGATTATTTAATTTTATGCAGCGGGATACGTCAGAGATTTTTAGGTCGAAAGATTTTTTTTACTACAATAAAGTTACAGATGTAAAAGAAGAAATTTTTGAGAAAATGACGCCGCAGGAAAAGTCAAGAAAGATAAAAAAACAAATTGGTATAATGCTAGAAAATATCAATATGAATGAAAGAGAACAGGAAATTGTAAAGATGCTCTACAAATCTGAAGGTACATTTTTGACGAATAACACTAGTTATAAATTGTTTTATAATGGAAAAGATGCGTTTGATTCAATTTTAAGAGATATAAAAGGTGCGAAAAAAAGTATATATATGGAGTATTTTATCTGGCGTTCGGATGAACTAGGAGAGAAAATAAAAAATTTACTTGTGAAAAAATCAAAAGAAGGTGTAAAAATAAAGTTACTTTTTGATGGCGTGGGAGCATTTAATTTGTCAAGAAAATATAAAAAAGAACTAAAAATGGCTGGAATTGAAATAAGATTTTTTTTGGATGTAAAATTTTCAATGACGAAATTAAATTATAGAAATCATAGAAAGATAACAATTGTTGACAATGAAATTTTGCACACTGGCGGAATGAATGTTGGTCAAGAATATGTTGACGGAGGTAAAAGATTTGCTAATTGGAGAGACACGAATGCGAGATTTACTGGAGAGATAACGGCACAATATCTGGCTATTTTTGTGACAGATTGGTTAAACAGCGGCGGAAAAGATGATTTTTCAAAAATTATAAAATCAGAAGCGGTTGAAGAAATAAAAGAGCAAAAACCGATAGATAAACAAAAGCTAAAATATGTAATGCAAGTTTCTTCGAGCGGTCCTGACACTGAGTGGACGACATTAAAATATTTGTATTCAAAAATGATTTCAATTGCAAAAAAAGAAATAATTATACAAAGTCCTTATTTTGTGCCAGACAGCAGCTTGATTTCACAGTTAAAAATGATGGCGCTCTCAGGAGTAAAAATAAAGATAATGGTAACAGGAGTTCCTGATAAAAAAATTCCGTATTGGATAGCAGAAACTTATTTTGAGGAGTTAATTGATGTTGGAGTGAAAATTTATCGTTATAAAGCTGGATTTTTGCACTGTAAAAATATAATCATAGATGAAAAAATGTCGACAATGGGAACTTGTAATTTTGATATGAGAAGTTTCGAAATAAATTATGAAGTAAATTCGGTATTTTTTAGCGAAGAAATTAGTCAGGATTTGAAAAAACAGTTTTTATGTGATTTAGAATTGTGTGAAAAATTTGACGAAGCGAGATTAAAAAAAGTTAATTTTTTAAAAAGGCTAAGAAATTCTATTTTTAAATTGATTTCGCCAATTATGTAAATATCGTTAATTTATTAAAAGGAGAAAAATGAAAAATAATTTTGAAAAAGATGGTATAATTTTATTAAATAAAGCTAAAGGAATCAGTTCGTTTGGAGCGATAAACTATTTAAAGAAAATTATCGGTGCTAAAAAAGTTGGTCACACAGGAACACTTGACCCGATGGCAGAAGGACTTATAATGGTGTTGATAAATAACGCTACAAAATTTTCAGATGAATTGACGAAAAGAGACAAGGAATATTATGTGGAAATGGAGTTAGGCTACGAAACTGATTCTTATGATTTAGAAGGCGTGGTTACAAGAAAATTTTCAGGTAAAATTGAAATTAGTGATGAAAAAATAGAAACAGTTATAAATGGCTTTTTAGGAAAAATTGAGCAAATTCCGCCGATGTATTCAGCAATAAAAATTGATGGTAAAAAACTGTATGATTTAGCAAGAAAAGGGATTGAAGTTGATAGAAAACCGAGAAAAGTGGAGATAAAAAATATAAGAGAAATAAAAATTGAACGGAATGAAAAAGTAAAAATATCATTTCTTGTAGAAGTTTCTAGTGGGACTTACATAAGATCACTTGTGCGGGATATAGGTGAAAAATTAGGTGTTTTTGCTACAATGACAAGATTAATTAGAACAAGAATTGGCGAATTTGTGATAGAAGATGCTATAGCAATAAGTGAAGTGGAAAAACAATTGGAGGAGTTTGAAAAAAATAGGAAAGAAAAATTTGAGAATTTCGAACCATTTGGATATTTCGCGGAAATAGAATATGTCTTGGAATATTTGGGAATTAACGTTTCAAATGAAAAATATGAAAAATTAAAAAATGGAATGACGGTACTGACTTCACACAAAAAATTTGAAAATATAAGTAAAAAATTTGGAAAAAGAATAGTAGTTTTGGTAGATCAAAAATATAAAATTTATGTGAGAGATAGAAGAACTCAAAATAGAGTTTTTCGTGGGATTGTGAAAGTTGTAAAAGTTACAGAGGACAGAATTTATTTGAAAAGAGATAAATATTTTTTATAAAAGGAGAATTTTTGTTTTATGAAAAAGGCTAGAAAATATGTATTTGATATTGAAGTATTTCCAAATTATTTTTGTGTCGTAACAAAGCAGTTGAATGGCAAAGACGTTTTTGTCATTGACTCGGACAACTTTAATCAGCAAAAGAAAAGATTGTATGACATTGTTTCAAAGAATGTGATGATTTCGTATGCAGGACATGGATTTGATGATTTAATTATAAATGAACTTTTGAGATATAAAAATAGAGTGGCTAAGAGATACATATTAAATAAAAATATTAATGAAATTCAAAATTTATATAAAGAAAAATATAAAAATGGAAAATGTGAATTTTATTCTTACGACGTTGCTGATGAGTATGACTTAAAATTGGGAGTAAAAGGTTTTGAGTTTAATTTGGGAGACAATATTGAAGAGCAGGACTTTGCAAATTTTAATAAAAATATAAAAAAAGAAAATTATGATGAAATAGTTGAAAAAGTGGTGGATTATTGTTTAAAAGATGTATTAGCTACGGAAAAAATGTATAACTACGTCATAGATAATAAAAATAACTGGGAAGAAAAAGAAAATTTATTAAATATTATAACAAAAGGAAATTATAAAAACGGTATGAAATTAAAAACTAAAATAAAATATCTTTACTACAACAATGACAAACTTTTATCACTGATTTTAAAAAATAACTTAAATATTGAGCAGCCAAGAATGATTCCAAAAAAAGTGTTTAAGATAGGGGAAGAAAGCTATTTCTTGAATGACAATGTGTACAAACTGTCAATAAAAAATGATTTTTTATATAAAAGTCTTGTGGAAAACAAGATATTTAAAAAGAATGACTTGAATATCTTAAAAAAAATTTCAAAAAATTTACTTTTACAATCTTCATATTTAAGAGGAATCATAAAAAAATATGAAAGAATAATTTTAAAAAAATTGAAGAAATACTTTAGAAAAGAAAATATTAAAGTGCTGGAGGTTTTTGAAAATGAAGTTTTTTTATTAATTGACAAAAATTTGGAAGAGTTAAAAAATAAAATGGAAAATAAATACAGTGATATTTTAGAAATAAATTACATAAATAATTTTTTAAAAGATAAAAAATCATTACTTTATGAAATTGATAAAAAAATTATAGGGACAAATGAATTTGATTATGGTGATTTAATTATTCCAAAGCAGCACATTTGGATGATAAAAGTGCTTAAAAATTACTTTTTTGACAAGGAAAACGTTGAAACTGAAATAAAAGAATTATTTTTAAAAAATCCTGATGTATTTTTTTTATATGCTTCTGTTTACGAAAGTGTTTATGCATGCAATAGCAAAGGTAAAGTAATTTATGAAGATAATGACAGGCTTAGAAAAAACAGAAAGTACAGATTATATTTTTCAAAAACTGGGAATTATAAAGTTGTAATTCAAGAGAAAAATAAATATTATAAAAAATTTGGCTTTGGAGATATAAATAGTAATTTGTACAAAGTAAAAAAAGTGGAAACGAGCGTAAATGAATTTAAAAATTATGAAGATATAGATTTATGCAGCTATATTGATTATGCAAAAAGTTATATAGATGGAAATTTTGGCGAAAACAGTAATTTTTAAAAAATAAAGTTCATAAAATGATTAAAAAAATGAAGAATTTTTAAAAACAAAAAAATTAAATAATAATAAAAAATGTTGGGAGAAAAAATGAAAGTTTTGGGAATTGATCCAGGAACAGCTATTGTCGGTTATTCGATTATTGATTATTCAAAGAAAAAATTTGATGTTTTGGATTACGGATGTATTTTTACTGAAAAAGATGAAGATATGCCAATTAGATTGGAGAAAATTTATAATTCATTAGATGAAATTATAAATCGATACAAGCCAACTGATATGGCGATAGAAGATTTATTCTTTTTTAAAAATCAAAAAACAGTTATAAAAGTTGGACAAGCAAGAGGTGTGATTACGCTTGCAGGACAAAAAAATAAATTAAATTTGTTTAGCTATACTCCACTTCAAGTGAAAATGGGAATTGCAGGATACGGTCGGGCGGACAAAAAACAAATTCAACAGATGGTAAAAATGATTTTGCACTTGGATGCAGTTCCAAAGCCTGATGATGCGGCAGATGCGCTTGCGATTGCAATTACTCACATCAATTCAAAAAATGGATTTGGTGGCTTTGAGCGAGGGGACAATATCACAAAAAAATTAGAAAAATTGAATACGGATAAAATAAAGTTATCCGATTATAAAAAATTGTTAAATAGTAAATAATGGAAATAAAAAGGTGGTAAAAAATGAATATAGTTTTATTAAATCCAGAAATTCACGTGAATACAGGTAATATAGGAAGAACTTGTGTTTTGACAAATACAAAATTACATCTAATAAAGCCTCTGGGATTTGAATTAGATGATAAAAAAATAAGAAGGGCTGGACTGGATTATTGGAAAAATGTTCAGCTTTTTGTCTGGGAAAATTTGGAAGATTTTTGGAGCAAAAATATTGAAAATAATGACAGTGCTAGAATTTATATGGCGACTACAAAAACTAAAAAGAAATATACCGATGTAAAATTCCAAAAAGATGATTATATAATGTTTGGACCTGAGTCGAGAGGAATTCCAGAAGATTTTTTGAATACTCATAAGGAAAAAAATATAACAATTCCAATGTTGCCGCTAGGGCGTTCACTAAATTTGTCAAATGCAGTTGCAATTGTTTTGTACGAAGCGTTAAGACAGATTAATTTTGAATTTGAATAATTAAAAAATATTTTTTGAGTTATATCGAATATGTGATATAATAAAAAGCGACAGAAAACAGTGAAAGGAGAAATTTCTTAAATTCAAAGTAAAATTAATTTTATAAAAAATAAATTTATTATAAATTTTGTAAATTTAAGAGCTAAGGAGTATGAAGCAATATTTAGATATGGTAAAATACGTATTAGATAATGGAACGAGAAAAAAGAATCGAACGGGAGTGGACACCATTTCTACATTTGCCTATTTTTACAAAGTTGATTTAGGTAATGGATATCCACTTTTAACCACAAAAAAAATGTATTTTAATTCAATGCTACATGAGTTGTTTTGGTATTTGTCAGGTGATGAAAATATAAGAAATTTGAGGAAAAAAACAAAAATCTGGGATGCTTGGGCTGACAAGGAAGGTAGACTTGAAACGGCTTATGGAAGATTTTGGAGAAGGTATCCTGTGCCAGAAATTTCGCTGGATGGGGAAGTTTTTGCAGATGAAAGTAATCCTTGGACAACACGGGAAGAAAATGGACAGCTTGTATTTGACCAAATCCAATACATCATTGATACATTAAAGGAAATGAAAGTAAACCCGCAGACAAAAAATGGACGAAGAATGGTAGTTGTCGCTTGGAATCCAGGAAATGCCACCATTAGTAAGTTGCCACCATGTCATTATACTTTTGCGTTTAATGTTACGGGAAATAAATTAAATTGTCATTTGACTCAAAGAAGTGGAGATATTGCGTTAGGAATTCCGTTTAATTTAGCTTGTTATTCATTGCTTACAATGATGATTGCAAAAGAATGTGGGTATGAGCCTGGAGAATTTGCTCATACGATAATTGATGCTCATATTTACGAAAATCATATTGATGGACTTTGCGAGCAGATTAAAAGAGAGCCGATGAAGTTAGCTAAAATTAAAATTGCAGATAAACCGTTTAATGAATTGACATTTGAAGATATTACGCTTGAAAATTATAAAAGTCATCCTGCAATAAAATTTGAAGTGGCGGTATAACTTTGGAGGTGGAAAGACATGTATAGCTTGATTGTCGCAGTCGGAAAAAATAATGAGATTGGAAAAGAAAATAGGCTTCTTTGGCACATTAGTGAAGATTTGAAAAATTTTAAGAAAATAACTTCTGGGAAAAAAATTATAATGGGGAGAAATACATTTGAGAGTATTGGAAAACCTCTTCCAAATCGTGAGAATGTAGTGCTTTCCAAAACAATGAAAAATGATGAAAATTCAGTTTTAGTCTACAATAATTTTTCAAAATTGATAGAAAATTTTAAAGATTTGGATGAAGAAATTTTTATTATCGGTGGGGAAAAGATATATAGAAAGTCGCTGGAAATGGGAATTATAGATAAAATGTATATAAGCTACATAGATTTTGAAGATAAAATGGCTGACGCTTATTTCCCTAAAGTAGATTTCAAAAATTGGAAAAAAGTTTTTGAGAAGAAATATGACGGTTGGAAATTTTGCATTTATGACAGAATTAAGCAGGAGAAAAATTAAGAATGCCAAAGTTAAAATTTACGAGGGAAACTATAGTTAATGCGGCTTATGATATTTTGAAAGAAGAGGGGTTTGAAAATATAAGTGCCAGAAAAATTGCAAAAAAGTTAAATTGTTCCACAGCGCCTATTTACTTTAATTTTGAGACAGTTGAAGAAGTGAAAAAAGAAGTTATTAATTTATGTAAAAAGAAACTAAATAAATATTTATATGGAAATTATTCGCAAAGAAAAATATTAAACGCTTCAATTGGATTTGTAATCTTTGCAAGAGAAGAAAAAGAGCTGTTTAAGACAATATTTTTAAATATTACAGAAAGATTTAAAAAATTGTATAACGAAACGTTGGATTACCTTTTGACTCAGGAAAGTCTTTTACTTAGTTTTCCCAATTTGACTTTTGAAGAAGGGAAAGAAACAATTAAAAAGTTGTGGTATTTTATATTTGGATATGCAACATTAGTTTGTACAAGCTTTAGTGAAGAAGAGAGAAAAAATGAAACTGATAAAGTTATTGAAGAAAAAATTATGGGAGTAGCAAAATATTTTAAAATAGAAAATTTTGAGTAAGAGAAAAATGGAGAAGATAAATTTATGAATAAATACAAATTTTTAGGAATAATTTTACATTTTTTTTACAGAGTTTTAAGTTTTACGACAAGAAAAGAATATTTTTATGAAAAAAATTCAGAAATGATGAATAATCCTAATATAATTGTCTTTTGGCACAGAAAAATTTTTACAGTTTGTAATGCGACAAGAATAATAAAAAAGAAAGCATCAATCGTCAGTGCTTCCAAAGATGGAGAGATACTTGCAGAAGTTTTGAGAAGAGAAGGAAATGAGTTAATTCGGGGTTCATCAAACAAAGATAACATAAAAAGTTTAAAAGAAGCTGTGAGATATGCAAAAAAAAATTATACGCTGGGGATTGCAATTGATGGGCCTAGTGGACCAATTTTTGAGCCTAAAGCTGGAGCGGTTTTTATAGCGCAAAAAACGGGAATGCCAATAGTTCCAGTGAGTTCTTATTGTAATAAAAAGTGGATTTTTAAAAATATGTGGGACAAATTAGAAATTCCAAAACCATTTTCCAGAAATATTCACTATGTTGGGAAAGAATTCTATTTGTCCAAAGAAGTGAAAATGGAAGATGCAATAAAAATGGTAAAAGAAAAAATACATAGTGCTGGCTACAAGGCATTTGAAATTTATGAAAAAAAATATAATAAAAATTCAAAAACACTTGAATTTAATGAGGAAAAGTTTTAAAATATAAATATAATGAAAATTAAACTGAAAATATATAGTCAAATAATTTTAAGGAGGAATGAAAATTATGTCAAAATCGTTTTATATAACAACACCAATTTACTATCCAAATGCGGCACCACACGTTGGAACGGCATATACGACGATTATTTGTGATGTTGTCGCAAGGTATAAAAGGCTGTTAGGGTATGATGTAACTTTTTTAACTGGAGTTGATGAACATGGGCAAAAAATCCAGCAGGCTGCTGAAAAAAATGGATTTACTCCGCAGCAGTGGGTTGATAAAATGTCACAAAATTTTACGACACTTTGGGAAAAACTAAATATTTCAAATACTGATTTTATAAGAACTACACAGCAAAGACATATAAATAGCGTAAAAAAAATAATAAAAATTGTAAATGAAAAAGGAGATATCTACCGTGGGGAATACAGCGGGAAATACTGCGTTTCAGAAGAAACTTTCGTTCCTGAAAATCAATTAGTTGATGGGAAATATATGGGAAAAGAAGTTATCGACGTAAAAGAAACTTCATATTTTTTCAGATTATCAAAATATGAGGATAAATTGTTGAAATACATTGAGGAAAATCCTAATTTTATCAAGCCTGAAAGCAAAAAAAATGAAGTGATTGCATTTATAAAACAAGGGTTGCAAGATTTATCAATTTCAAGAACGGTATTTGACTGGGGAATTCCGCTAGAATTGGAAGAAGGACATGTTATTTATGTCTGGTTTGACGCTTTGACTAATTATTTGACTGGAGCCAAGTATTCAGAAGACAAAGGAAGATTTGAAGATATTTGGATAAATGGGGAAGTAAATCATGTAGTGGGAAAAGACATTTTGAGATTTCACGCTATAATTTGGCCTGCCATGCTTATGTCTGCAGGTATTCCGTTGCCTCAGACAATAGCTGCACACGGATGGTGGACGGTTGAAGGGGAAAAGATGTCAAAATCACTTGGAAATGTCGTAAATCCGTCACAGGAAGTGGATAAATATGGACTAGATGCTTTTAGATACTATTTGATGAGGGAGGCAACTTTTGGACACGATGCGGATTATTCTAAAAAATCAATTGTTCAAAGAATAAATTCGGATTTAGCAAATGATCTTGGAAATTTGCTTAATAGAACGATCGGAATGCAGAAAAAATATTTTAATTTGGAAGTTGTGCTAAATGAAGATAATAAAGAAATTGACAATGAATTAAAAGATTTGTGGAACAAGACGTTAAAAGAATTAGATAGACATATGAACGAATATCAATTTTCAGAAGCGCTAAAAGATATTTGGAAATTTATTTCAAGACTTAACAAATATATTGATGAATGTGAGCCTTGGAGATTGTCAAAAGAAGAAGACAAGAGGGATAGGCTTTCAACAGTGATGTACAACTTAATAGAAGGACTTTACAAAGTTGCGATAATTGTTTCGCCATTTATGCCGCAGACGGCTCAAAAAATGTTAGATCAATTGGGATTAGTTGAAGATGTAACCAAGGATAAATTGAAAAAGTTTAAAGAATGGGGAATTTATCCGATTGGAAATAAATTAAAGGAACCTAAACCTATTTTTCCAAGAATTGATTTGAAAGAAATTGAAGAAGAAGCTGGAGAAGACGAATTTAGCTCAAATTTAAAAATAGGAAATTCAATTACAATTGATGATTTTAACAAAGTTGAAATAAAAGTTGTACAAATTATAAAAGTTTCAAAAATTGAAAATGCGGATAGACTACTAAAATTTGTTGTTGATACAGGAACTGAAAAAAGACAGATTGTGTCAGGAATTGCAAAATGGTATGAGAATGAAGAAGAATTGGTTGGAAAAAAAGTTATGGCCGTGTTAAATTTAAAGCCAGTAAAATTAAAAGGAGAAATTTCACAGGGAATGCTTTTGACAACTTCAGAGAAAAAACAGATAAAACTTGTATTTATTGATGAAAAAGTAAAACTTGGAGCGAATATTAAATAAAACTAAAAGGTTACGGGGTTACGGTTAATGTTTAATTTTGAAAGACAGGATTGATAAAATATGAAAAAATGGTTATATTTATTTTTTGTTCCATTTATATTTGTGGCGTGTTCCAATGACAGGGGATATGATTATTTGG
Organism: Leptotrichia sp. oral taxon 847; assembly: GCF_001553645.1. Lineage (NCBI taxonomy): Bacteria > Fusobacteriati > Fusobacteriota > Fusobacteriia > Fusobacteriales > Leptotrichiaceae > Leptotrichia > Leptotrichia sp. oral taxon 847. The sequence continues at coordinate 2,041,999 of NZ_CP014231.1, forward strand.
AAAATTCCCTACTTGGTATTTTCTCAAAGCAAGAAAGTGATGACTATATAACAAAACAGCTGGAAAAAGCGATAAAATTGAAAAATAAAGAGGCTTTTGCGCTAGCACTTATATATTTGGAAGGAAATAGTGAAGAAATTTTTGATAAGTATTTAAAAAAAAGTAACGGATATGCTGAATATTTTAAAGCACTTTTATTAAAAAAACAAAATGGTAGTGAAAATGAAATTTTAGAACTTTTAGAGAGTGCTGCAAAACAAGGATTTAACAAAGCTTATTATGTAATGGGAGATATTTATGAAAATAAATTAGAATTTACAAAAGCTCAAGAGTATTTTAAAAAAGGTAAAGATAGTGGAGATTTTTTGTCTTTGCGTTCATATGAAGCTGGGAAAAATATGATGAATTATTACAAAAAGATAGAAACTTTAAATAAAAAAATGAGTGAAGGAAATATCTCAACTGATGAAAAAAAAGAGTTGGGAACATTGCTTGTGGAAAGAACACAGTATGCTGGAAAAGCTTATGATATTTTAAAGGATTTTTTGGTTGAAAATTATCCGCCTGCGCTTTATGCAAAAGCAAAAGTATTGGAAGGTGACGGAAAAACCGATGAAGCGATTAAAATATATCAAGATACATTATTTAAAAACAAATATTATTTGTCAGCTTATGAAATAGCAAAAAAATTGGCAGATGAAAACAAAAGCTATGACACTGCACTTCTACCTTTAGAAGATGTGAAAAGTGATGAAATCCTAATTAATAGTTATATGGGATTTTTATATGAAAACCTAGGTAATTTTAAAGAAGCTGAAAAATATTATTTAAAAGCAGTGGCTAAAAATGATATAGATACAATGTATTATTTGGGAAAAATGTATGAAACTCAAAATGAATTGAAAAAAGCTAAAAATATGTATACTAAAGCTTATTCTCTTGGTTCATCTGAAGCGGGAGAAAGACTAGCTTTTCTTTATGAGAATGAAGAGCAAAGTAAAAATACAGCTCAATCGGAAATTTTGAAAAATAAGGAAGCTAAAAAAATATTGGAAAGATTATCTAAAAATGATATAGACAGTGCAACAGTAGCTTTGAGTTCATATTATCCAAAAAACAGTAACAAAGTTAGAATATTAAATTTAAAAGCAGCTGTGGATCAATATCCTGAAGCATACTATAATTTGGGAGTTTATTATTTTAATAAGAAAAAAAATAAAAAATCTAAATTTTATTTTATAGCTGCTAAAAGTACAGGATTTGACATTGGAGACTTTTATGAAGCATTTTTAAAAAATTAATCAATAAAAATTAAGAAAAGAGGAGAAAAATGAAAAAATTTATTTTAATGTTATCATTATTTTTAGTATTTGTATTGTCTTGTGGGAAAGGTAAGGAATTTGTTGTGAAACCATTAAATGGAGCGCAAGATTTAGCAGGAGCTGCACTTCCAGAATTTGAGCTAAAAGATTTAGATGGGAAAAAAGTAAAAAGTACGAAAATTTTCAAAAATGGAAAAAAGACTTTGTTTATAGTCGCAGCTGAATGGTGTCCACATTGTCGTGAAGAAATCCCTGAAGTACAAAGATTTTATGAAAAGAATAAAGATAAAGTAAATGTAGTTGTGGTATTTACAAATGCCAGATCAAGTTTGGGAAAAACTCAAGCATATATGAAAGAAAACGGATATACGATACCCGCATATTATGATGAAAATGGAGAAATCCTAAGAGGATTTGACGTACAAGGATTCCCATTTAATTTAAAAATTAATGGTGATAAAGTCGAAGAAGAATTGGAGTTGCCAGTGGATGAAGATTCACTTACAAAAACTTTTATGAATTAATTTCTTTACATAAAAAAAAATGTATGATATAATATTAAGGAATTTAAACTATGAATATCAGTTTGCCACTATATTCTTGGTTTAGATAATAAAATTAGGAGGAAATTATAAATGGCATTAACATCGAAAAAAGAAATTATTGAAAAATTTGGAAAAAACGCTCAAGATACAGGTTCTGCTGAAGTTCAAATAGCTTTGTTGACAGATAGAATCAGTCACTTGACAGGACACTTAAAAGTACATCCTAAAGATGTTCATTCAAGAGTGGGATTATTAAAATTAATCGGAAAAAGAAGAAGATTATTAAACTATGTTAAAAATAGAAATGTAGACGATTACAGAAATTTAATCGAAAAATTAGGAATCAGAAAATAGTGAATATATAAGGAGCGTACTAGATATGCTCTTTTTTTTGAAAAATAAAAAGAACAAAGGAAAGGAGAGCATGGTATCTATATAGTTTTATATATTTATCCTGCAAAAAATATGTTAAAATTTTTTCTTACAGTATTTAAAAATATTTTGTCAATTTTTCCGCTGAAATGGCGATACAAATTTTTTGAAAAAATAGGACTATTAGCATATTTTTTAGTAAAAAAAAGACGAGAATTAACACTAGAAAATATAAAAAACGCTTTTCCCCAAAAAAATGAAAAAGAAGTCAAAAGAATAGCCAAAGAATCATACAAAACTATGGGAAAAATGATAATGACTTCAATTTTTTTGGAAGAAATTACAAAAGGTGAAAATACTGTAGTTGAAAACGAAGAATTGATGAAAAAAGCGATAGAAATAGCAAAAGACAAGGCAGTTTTAATTGTTTCGCTCCATTTAGGCGGATTTGAGGCGGGAAGTAAAATGGAAAATTTGAGAAAATTTTATGCCGTTTTCAGAAAACAAAAAAATGAAAAAATTAATGATTTAATGTCCGAGTGGCGAAAAAAAGGCGGATTAAATTCCATCCCGTTGCACGAAAGTCGGCTTTTAAGTAAGGCTATAAATGAAAAATCCATAATTGCATTAGCTTCAGATCACTACGGGAAAGATGTGGAAGTTGAGTTTTTTGGTAGAAAAACAACAGCGGTTGCTGGACCTGTACTTTTGTCGATTAAGCATAAAGTACCGTTGGTATTAGCTTATGCGGTATTTGATAAAAATAATAAAATAATTGTAAAAAATAAAAAGATTATTGAGATAGAAAAGCAGAGCAAGTTAAAAGAAACTATGAAATTTAATATGCAAAAAATTTACAATGAATTTGAAGAAATAATTAGAGAGTATCCAGAGCAATATATGTGGCAGCATAAAAGATGGAGAAAAAAAAAGTAAAAAAAGATTTAAAATGAGAAAAGAATATTTTTATTCAATTCAAAATTTTAAATCTTTTTATTTTTCCCGCTTTGATTTTATAAAGTGTATAAAAGTAATTATTTCTTTTTTTTCAGAGTCGCTAAAATTTTCGGAATTTAAAATATATCTGTCCAAATCATCGTTTGGTGCAATATCGTTTTGTTTATTCAAAAAATAGGTTGCAATTGTTCCAGTAATCATTCCAAAGGTACCAATTCCAATGAGCATTAGAAAGATGGCAACAAATCTTCCAATATAAGTCTTAGGAGAAATATCCCCATAGCCAACTGTAGTTGCTGTGACGAATGCCCACCAAAGGCTGTCGCCATAATTCATTTTTTCCACATAGGAAATGACAAGAGCTGAGATTATAATTCCAAGTCCCGCCATAATTAATAGATAAATTAACCCATTTAATTTTAAAAATTTTTTTACTTTTTTATATGTCTTTTTTACAAAAAGATAAAATCGAGATAATTTTAAATGTCTAAAAATTTTTGCAAATTTTCTAATTTTAAAAATTCTAAACAATCTAAAAATTGAATAATATGGAATTATTGAAATTAAATCGGGAATATTGTTTTCAATAAAATCAGCTTTGTGCTTAGCAAATATAAATCTTATGATATAATCAACGGCGAAAATCAAATAAATTGAAAAATCAATAAATTCCAAAAGAGGATTTTTTGAAATATGAATATCGCCGTGTAAATCAAGGAGTGTTGTGGCAAAACTGTAAATTGCAAGAAAAATAAAAAATATTTGATAATTTATCTTAAATTTTTTATTTTTATTAATATCACTTTTGATTTTATGTATTTTATTCTTCAAAAAAAACTCCCTTATTTAATAACTTTTCTATAAACTACAAGAAGAGGATTCCAAACACTCGCATTTGTTGGAGAGTAAGCAAAATCAATTTCGATAAATTTTTCAATTGGTATTTCAAAAGTGATAACAATTGCAATTTGGTCGATAAATTGTGCGACAGCTTCAAAACCAACCATTGCACCACCCAAGACAACTTTTTTATCTTTATCATAAACAATTTCTGCACTTGCAGGAAACGAATCTGCGAATCCAGAGTTTTTATACATCGCTTTCATTTTTACGACGTCAGCATTGTATCCAAGCTCAGTTGCTTCTTTTAACGACAACCCAGTTTGTGCCAATTTTATATCATAAAATGAAGTGGCAAATGAGCGGATTAATCCTTTCCAGCTTATATTTTTTCCAGATAAATGTTTAGCCAACATCATTCCGTGTTTATTTGCAACATCTCCAAGTGGCTCAAATAAATTTCTGTCAGTTTTGTAATACTTATTAAATACACAATCTCCAATTGCGTAGACATCGTCTATATTTGTTTCAAATTTGTCATTTACGACGATTTTTCCACTGTCAGTTTTTAATGTTTTAGGTAAAAAATCTATGTTTGGAGTAACTCCTATACTAAATAATGCGATATCAAAGTCAATATTTTCAGATGTATCCAATTTTACTGATTTTGCAATATTATTTTCAGAGTTTATGGCAACGACACCAGAATTTAATTTTAGATTTATATCTTTTTCTTCAAATTTTTTGTAAATTTTTGTCTTTAAATCTTCTGAAATTGTCGGAAAAATTTCCTTTGCTTTTTCAACCACAGTAACATTAAGTCCATTTTTTTTGAAAGATTCTGCCATTTCAATTCCAGCAAATCCAGCGCCAATCACAATTGCATTTTTTAATTTATTTTTATTTTGAGTAAGGTATTCTTTGATTTTAAAAGCGCTTTCAGCGTGAGATAACGTAAAGACATTTTCTAAATTTGGAAAATATCCTTCAATATTTGGAACAAATGATTTTCCACCGACAGCGATTATAAGTTTGTCATAAGAAAAAGTTCCATTAATTTCATTTCCCTTTATTTCAAGTGTTTTATTTTCAAAATCAACGCTTTTAACTTCGTGATGAATTTTTACATTAATTCCTCTTTTTATAAAATCTTCAGGTGTACCGTGCAAGACATCACTTTGTTTTAATTCGTCAGCGATAAAGTAAGGAGTTGGACACCCTGCCCAGGCTACATAGCTTGATTTTTCAAATAAGAAGATTTCATCGTTTGGATTTGCTTTTTTATATTGAGTGGAAAACATCATTCCGGCAGCTCCTCCACCAATTACAGCTATTTTCATAAAATTACCTCTTTTCTATTTGTTTTTTAATTTGTTAAATAAGTATCGAAGTCGGCTCGCTACCATATTTATACCGACTTTATTGTCTTTTCCACGTGGAATTATTACATCGGCGTATCTTTTAGATGGTTCTACAAATTCTAAGTGCATAGGTTTTACAGTTTTAATATATTGATTTTTTATACTTTCAAAACTTCTAGCTCTTTCATTTAGATCTCTTTCTATTCTTCGCAAAAGTCTTTCGTCATCATCTGTATCTACAAATATTTTTGCATCAAATAAATTACGTATTTTTTCAATTGCTAAAACTAAAATCCCTTCCACAATAATCAAATTTGCTGGCTCTATATGTTCAGTTCTGTTTACTCTGTTGTGAACTTGAAAATCATAAATAGGTTTTTCGATAGATTTATTGTTTTTTAATGCGAGAATGTGAGTTTCAAGCAAATCAAAATCTATCGCGTCCGGATGGTCATAATTTAATGTAACCCTTTGTTCGTAGGTCAAATGATCATTTCTTTTGTAATAGGAATCTTGTTCAAGAAGTATTGAGTGAATTCCTTTTTTTTCCAAATTTTTAATAATTGCATGAGTTACACTAGTTTTTCCTGAACCTGTTCCTCCTGCAATTCCGACAATAATCGTTTTATAATCCATAAAAATTACATCCTCCGTCTAATATTTTTTCCTGTATAAAGTATATAATAGGTATTAATTTTTTTCAATATTAAATTTCAAGTTTAAAAAAAAGAAATATTTCTAAAATTAGCATTAAAATTAGAAATATTTTCTTTATCAATAATTAATAATTATCTTGAATAAATTTTTGTCAATTTTGCAATTTTTCCAGCTAATTCATCTGTTAATTGATTTGGTTTTAATCGCCATTGCCAGTTTCCAGATGCAAGTCCTGGTGTATTTATACGAGCATAGCTGTCAAGCCCTAAAAAGTCTTGAATAGGAGCAATTGCAATGTTTGCGACTGAACTCCAAGCTCCTCTTATAGCATCCCAATGGATATTGTTGTCATTTGTTGAATTTAGATAATCTCTTGCAAATTGTCTGTCTTCTTCTTTTGCTTTTTCAAACCATCCAACAATTGTGTCGTTGTCGTGAGTTCCTGTATAAACTACGCAGTTTTTATCGTATGTATGTGGCAAATAGTCGTTTTCTTCACTTGAATCAAAGGCAAATCCTAAAATTTTCATTCCTGGAAAGCCTGTTGCATTTCTTAAATCAATAACTCCTTGTGTCATTGTCCCTAAATCTTCAGCAATTATAGGTAAAGTTCCAAGTTCATTTTTAATTGCGTTAAATAAGTCTATTCTAGGACCTGGACACCAAGTACCATTTTCGGCAGTTTTATCTCCATAAGGAACAGCCCAGTATTCATCAAATCCTCTAAAGTGATCAATTCTTATTATATCGCAAGTTGTAAGATTAGCTTTTACTCTGTCAACCCACCATCTGTAGTTAGTTTCTTTTAATTTTTTCCAGTCGTACAAAGGATTTCCCCAAAGTTGTCCTGTTGCACTGAAATAGTCAGGCGGAACTCCTGCCACTTTAACTGGCTTTTTATCTTTGTCAAATAAGAAAATATCAGTATTTGCCCAAGTGTCGGCACTGTCAGCAGCAACAAATATTGGAATATCTCCAATGATTTTAATCCCGTTTTCATTTGCATATTTTTTTACAGCTTCCCATTGTGAGAAGAATAGAAACTGAATGAAATTGTGATATTCAATGTCGTCAGAAAGTTCATTTTTATATTTTTTAATAGCTTTTGGCTCTCTATTTTTAATATCTTCTTCCCATTCATTCCACGCAAGTCCTCCAAAATGGTTTTTTAGTGAAATGTAAAGGCTGTAGTCATCAAGCCACTGTGTATTTTTAGATTTAAAATCTTCAAATTTTCTTTTTAATTCATCATTTGAATTAGTTTTGTAATTTTCATAAGCTTTTCGTAGTAGCGGATATTTGTTGTGATAAATTGCACCGTAATCAACAAATTCTTCATTTTCACCAAAATTTACACCTTCAAGATCACTTTCTGAGAGTAAATTTTTTTCGATTAGTAAATCAAAATCAATTAAATAAGGATTTCCTGCAAATGAAGAAAAACACTGATAAGGCGAATCTCCATAACCTGTAGGTCCAAGTGGGAAAATTTGCCAAAGTTTCTGATTAGATTTTTTTAAAAAATCTATAAAATTAAAAGTTTCTTTTCCAAGTGTTCCGATTCCGTATTTTCCTGGAAGTGAAGTAGGATGTAATAAAATACCAGAACTTCTTTTAAACATAATAGTAGCCTCCTAAAATTATTTATAAATATATTTAAAATCTATATTACTTAAAATATACTATATTTTTTTTAAAAAGTCAACTTATACGGAAAAGATATTATAAAAAATATTAGATATTCGAATATCTTGACTATGTGAAAAAAATGTTGTAATATTAAAGTGTAATGTAATAAAGAGAAATAGGAGGAATCGGAATGAAATTATTAACAATCAATACACATGGGTGGTTGGAAGAAAATCAAGATGAAAAAATGGAAACACTGGCAAAAGTGATTGCTAAGAAGCAATACGATGTGATTGCAATGCAAGAAGTAAATCAGCTTATGAACAGTCCGATTATTTACGATGACATTCGGAGTGATAATTATGGATGGAAATTGCTGGAAAAGCTGGAAAAGTACACGGATACTGATTATTATTATCATTGGAGCAATTCTCACATCGGTTTTGGAAAATATGACGAAGGAGTGGCAATTATTACAAAGCATCCAATAAAAGATGAGGATGAATTTTATTGCACCTTTTCACAATCTGTCAGAGTTATTAACGCAAGAAGAATTGTGAGTATAACTTTAGATTACGAAGGACAAAAAATAGAGTTTTACAGTTGTCATATGAATTTGCCAAATTGTGAAACAGAAGATATGGGAGAAAATATTCGGACAATTTTGAAAAGAACGAAAAATGATAATTTAAAATTTTTGATGGGAGATTTTAACACAGATGCAATACATAATCAAGAAGCTTATCAAAATATAATAAATCAAGGATTATTTGACACTTATAAGTTAGCCGAAAAAAAAGATAGCGGAATAACAGTCAATAAAGAAATTGATGGTTGGGCAACTAGCGGTTCTAAAAAAAGATTAGATTATATTTTTTCAAATAAGAAAATAAAAGTTTTGGAAAGTAAAGTTATTTTTAATGGGGAAAATGAAGAAGTAGTATCAGATCACTTTGGATTGGAAGTAGAAATTGAGTTATAAAATTTTCATTTTTATAAAAGATAAAAAAATTTAAAAAGTTTTACGTAAATGTCTTGACAAATGAAAATTATGAGGTATAACTAATATGTAAAATAAAATTTATTATAAATATTTTAGGAGGTTAAAATTATGATGAAAAAAATTCAGCGATTTGGTGGAGCGATGATGGCACCGGTTCTGTTATTTGCATTCACTGGTATAGTCGTAGGATTATCTTCTGTATTTACTAATACAGAAGTTATGGGAAACATTGCTAAAGAAGGAACAGCATGGTACAATTTTTGGTATGTGATATCTGAAGGTGGTTGGACAGTATTTAGACAAATGCCAATATTGTTTGCAATAGGATTACCAATCAGTTTAGCAACAAAGACAAATGCAAGAGCATGTATGGAAACATTTGCATTATACACTACATTTAATTATTTTGTGTCAGCAATATTAAAAGTTTTTTATGGAATAGATGCAGCTAAGCAAGTAGCAGATAAAGTAACAGGATATTCTGCAATAGGTGGAGTTCCAACATTGGATACGAACTTATTTGGTGGTATCTTAATAGCGGCATTAGTAGTATATTTACATAACAAATATTTTGATAAAAAATTGCCTGATTTCTTAGGAGTATTCCAAGGTTCGGTATTTGTATATATAGTAGGGTTTGTAGTTATGATTCCTTGTGCATTCTTAACCGTATTAATTTGGCCTAAATTCCAAATGGGAATTAGTGCATTACAAGGATTTATGAAAGCTTCAGGAATCTTCGGAGTATGGATCTATACATTCTTAGAAAGAATATTAATTCCAACTGGATTACACCATTTTGTTTATACACCATTTGTATTTGGTCCAGCAGCAGTACCTGATGGAATTCAAGTTTTCTGGGTTCAACATATAAAAGAATTTGCTCAAAGCACACAGTCACTAAAATCTTTATTCCCACAAGGTGGATTTGCATTACACGGAAACTCAAAAATATTTGGAGCGCCTGGAATAGCACTTGCTATGTACGCTACCGCAAAATCTGATAAGAAAAAGGCTGTAGCCGCATTATTAATACCTATAATATTCACAGCAGTAATTTCAGGTATAACAGAACCATTAGAATTTACATTCTTATTTATAGCTCCAGTATTATTTGCAGTTCATGCTTGTTTGGCAGCAACAATGGCAGCAACAATGTATGCTTTCGGAGTAGTTGGAAATATGGGTGGAGGATTATTAGACTTCTTCTTCTTAAACTGGATACCTATGTTTAAAAATCACTCTGGAACAGTAATTACTCAAATAGTAATAGGATTAATCTTTACCGTAATTTACTTCTTTGTATTTAGATTCTTAATTTTAAAAATGGATTTAAAAACTCCAGGTAGAGAAGATGATGATGAAGAAATGAAACTTTACACAAAAGCTGATTATAGAGCTAAACACGGTGAAGGAGATGGTAAAGGTGGTGCATCATCAGCAGAAGATGAATATGCTCGAAAAGGTGCAATTATTCTTGAAGCATTAGGTGGAAGAGAAAATATCGAAGAACTTAATAACTGTGCAACTAGACTTAGAGTAAGTGTAAAAGATGCAGATAAATTATTACCAGATGCAGCCTTTAAAGCAGCAGGAGCTCACGGTGTAGTTAGAAAAGGAACAGCTATTCAAGTAATCATTGGATTGTCAGTACCTCAAGTAAGAGAAAGAATTGAAGACATGATGAAAAAAGGATAAAAATAAAATTTGATAAATAATTAAATTTAAATTTTATAAAAAAATTGAGAAAGAATTTTCAAAAGTCAAAAATTTTAAGATTTTAATTTTAAGGTTTTAAAATACAGGATTTGAGAAAGTTCTTTCTTTTATACAATTGGATTTGTTAAAGCGTTTGAAAAAGTTTCAAAATAAAAGAAAAAGAGGTTATTTCAAAAATAATATAACCTCTATTTTTTGTATAAAAATTACCTTTTTGCAATAGCAGTGAAAGTAAATTTCTCAGGATGATGAATAATAGTTTCATATTGAAATAATGTGCCGTTTGACAAATAGGCGTGAGTTTCGATGACGACAACCATATTTATATCTTTTAATTTGAGATATTTTTGTTCTTCTGGAGTGATCTTTCTGAAATTAATGTCTCTTCGAGAGTATCCAATCTTTAGTTTCAAATCTTTCTCCAAATATTCATATATTGACTTTCTGGCAATCTCTTCATTCAAGAATGGCACAATTCTTCTGTCAAAAAAACTTGTGGAATAATTTAAGACTTCACCGTTTAAAGAATTAGTACGGACAACTTTGTAGAAATCGGCACTTTCAGAAACTTGAAATTCTTTCATTAATTTCTTATCTCCTTGAACAATATATAAGCTGATTAAGTCAGTTTCAAGATTAATATTTTGAAGTTTATTGAGTTCCTGCACAGTTTGAATTGAAGTCAGAGAAATATTTTCTAAATTTTTTTTCTCCAGTACAATTGATTTTTTCCCCTTCACTTTTTGAATAAAACCTTCAGCTTCCAGCATAGAAAGAGCTTTTCTCACGGTAAGTTTAGAAAAATTATAATCTTTTGCCAAGTCATCTTCTTTTTTTAAAAAATCTCCTGGTTTGATAATACCATTTTTAATTTTGTCTTTTATATCATAATATACTTTTTCATATTTAGTCATTTGTATAAACCTTTCATATCATTTTTATATATTATACAATAAATTTATTTAAATAACAACTAAAAATAAAAAGATTTATATAATAATAATAAATATCAAAAAAGATTTATATAAACCTATTGACTTTTTAAAAATTTATGATATAATAATTACTGAAATGAGAAAACAAAAAATATATAACTAATAAATTATAGGAGATGATTATTTATGAAAAAATTTTCAATTGTAGTAGCTGGTGGAGGGAGTACATTTACTCCAGGGATTGTTTTGATGTTGTTAGAAAACTTGGATAAATTCCCGATTAGACAGATAAAATTTTATGATAATGATGCCCAAAGACAAGAAGTTATTGCAAAAGCATGTGATATTATAATAAAAGAAAAAGCACCTGATATTAACTTTGTTTATACAACAGATCCTGAAACTGCATTTAGTGACATAGACTTTGTTATGGCACATATAAGAGTTGGAAAATATGCAATGCGTGAAAAAGATGAAAAAATACCTTTAAGACACGGAGTATTAGGACAAGAAACTTGTGGACCTGGAGGAATTGCTTACGGAATGCGTTCAATTGGTGGAGTTATTGAATTAGTCGACTTTATGGAAAAATATTCACCAAATGCTTGGATGTTAAACTACTCAAATCCTGCGGCAATTGTGGCAGAAGCAACTAGAAGACTACGTCCAAATTCTAAGATATTAAATATTTGTGATATGCCAATTGGAATTGAACTTAGAATGGCTGAAATGTTAGGATTAAAATCGAGAAAAGAAATGGTAGTGAGATATTTTGGATTGAATCATTTTGGATGGTGGACAGATATTAGAGATAAACAAGGAAATGACTTAATGCCTGCATTAAGAGAAAAAGTTGCGAAAGTCGGATATAATGTGGAAATTGAAGGTGAAAATACAGAAGCAAGCTGGAATGACACATTTACAAAAGCAAAAGATGTGTTTGCAGTTGATCCGACAACAATGCCAAATACTTATTTAAAATATTATTTATTCCCTGATTATGTAGTAAAACATTCAAATCCTAATCACACAAGAGCAAATGAAGTAATGGAAGGAAGAGAAAAATTTGTATTCGGTGAATGTAGAGCAATCGCTGAAAAAGGAACTGCAAAAGACAGTAAACTTCACGTAGATGATCACGCTTCATACATAGTTGACTTGGCAAGAGCAATAGCATACAATACTAAAGAAAGAATGCTGTTAATTGTAGAAAATGACGGAGCAATCTCAAACTTTGATCCAACTGCAATGGTTGAAATTCCTTGTATAGTAGGTTCAAATGGGCCTGAAAAAATTGTTCAAGGTAAAATCCCTCAATTCCAAAAAGGATTGATGGAACAACAAGTATCAGTTGAAAAATTGACAGTAGAAGCATGGATCGAAGGTTCATACCAAAAACTTTGGCAAGCAATCACATTGTCAAGAACTGTACCGAGTGCATCTGTTGCAAAAGCAATATTAGATGATTTAATCGAAGCTAATAAGGACTTCTGGCCAGTATTGAAATAGATTACATCTGAATAATTTTAAAATGAAAATAAATTTTTAGTGCTTGAAATGTTAATTAGTTTATGATATAATTATTTAGAAAAATGACCATTCAGCGTGGTATGGTAAAATAAATTGCAAAAATAAAGGCACTGCTATTGAAGTAGTGTCTTTTTTTGTGATATAATATTATATTGTCAAGAATGCAAACTTGACAATGAATCCACGCTGAATGGAGGTGGTAAAAATGAATTGGGATTTTACTATTTTGATAGCTATAATCGTATTATTTTTGATTATTAGTAAAAAATAGTTAAAATTCATCATCGACATCACCTTAATGCCTGTCAATCTGTATATTTAGATTGACAGGTTTAAAAAAATGACTTTATTGAATATGAAGGAGAAAAATATGGATATAAAAAAATTAGATAAAAAATGGTGGAAAAAAGAAGTTGGATATCAAATTTATCCAAGAAGTTTTTATGACAGTAATAACGATGGAATTGGGGATTTGAATGGGATTACAGAAAAGTTAGATTATTTGAAGGATTTAGGAATAACGCTTATTTGGGTTTGTCCGATATTTAAGTCGCCAATGGATGACAATGGGTATGATATTTCAGATTATTATGATGTGAATCCTGAATTTGGGACAAAGGAAGATTTGGAGAGATTGATTGCGGAGGCTGAAAAAAGAAGAATAAAAATAATTCTAGATTTAGTAATTAATCATACTTCTGATGAGCACGAGTGGTTTTTGGAAGCATTGAGAAATCTTGAAAGTAAGTATAGAGATTACTATATTTTTAAAAGAGGAGAAAACGGATTGCCACCGACAAACTGGAGAAGCCATTTTGGAGGTTCTGCCTGGGAAAAAGTTGAAGGGGAAACAGATGAAAACGGGAATGAAATGTATTATTTGCATTTATTCTCAAAAAAACAGCCTGACTTAAACTGGGAAAATCCTGAAGTCAGGGAAGAGCTTTATAAAATGGTAAATTATTGGCTTGAAAAGGGAATTGCTGGATTTAGAGTTGATGCAATTAATTCAATAAAAAAAGATGTGAGATATTTGAATTTACCTGTTGATGGAGCGGATGGATTCGCCTACAGTATTAAATATACGTTAAATCAACCTGGAATTGAGGAATTTTTGGGTGAATTAGCGAAAAAAACTTTTAAAAAGCATAATTGTATGACTGTGGCTGAAACGCCGTTGTTGGAGTATGAAAGATACAATGATTTTATTGGTGAAGATGGGTTCTTTTCGATGATTTTCGATTTTAGTTATTCTGATTTGGATATGACAAAAGGTGGATTTTACTATTCATTACGAGATATTCCAACTGTGGAATTGAGAAATAAGATTTTTGAAAGTCAGTTGACACAGCAAAAATACGGATGGGGAGCACCATTTTTGGAAAATCACGATTTACCAAGAAGTTTGAATAAATTTTTCGGTAAAAAAGCAAATATTTTGAACGCTAAACTACTAGCAAATTTGTTTTTCTTTTTGCGTGGAACTCCATTTATCTATCAGGGACAGGAAATTGGAATGGATAATTTTGTGAGAAATGATATTTCTGAATTTGACGACATTGCAAGTAAAGATCAATATCAACGGGCTTTAGGAGAAGGATTTTCATCTGAAGAAGCGTTGTATTTTGTAAATAAACGAAGCCGTGACAATTCAAGAACGCCTATGCAATGGGATAACAGTAAAAATGCTGGATTTTCAAAAAATAAAGACTCAAAATCGTGGATAAAATTAACAGGAAGCCAAGCCGCAACAAATGTAGCAGACCAAATAAATAACAAAAATTCAATTTTTTTACACTACAAAAAAATGATTGATTTACGACAAAATGGGAAATATTCAGATTGCTTGACTTTTGGGGAATTTGTTCCAGTAAAATTGGAAAATGATGAAATAATTGCATATGTAAGAAAATATGAAACTCAAAAAGTTCTTTGTATTAGCAATTTTTCTAAGTTGAAACAAGAAGTTAAATTGAGTGAAATTGCGAGAGTTCTTGGAGAAAAAGAAATTAAAATTGGAGGGATTTTGATTAATAATTTTGAAGGGCTTGAGAATAATGGAGAGAAAGTTGTTCTTGAAGGGTTTCAAAGTTTGTTAGTTGAAATTTAACAATAAAATTTAAGGTAAGATTTTTTCAAGAATTGAATAAAAATAAAAATAGAACTAAAGATAATTGATTACTCGGAGGAAAAATGAAAATAAAAGGAATATTATTTGATTTTAATGGAACAATGCTTTTTGATAGTGCTTTACAGGAAGATGTATGGAAAAAATTTTTAAGAAGCAAAATTGGTAGGGAAATAACAAATGAAGAAATTCATAAGTATATTCATGGTGGAAATAATAAAACTGTACTTTCATACTTTTTTAACAAAGATTTTTCAAATGAAGAAGTTCAAAAACTAGGAGAAGAAAAGGAAAGCATGTATCGGGATATGTGCCTAAAAGATGAGAAAATGTTCAAATTAGTAAAAGGATTGCCAGAATTTCTTAATAAGTTAAAAGAGGCTGGTATTCCAATTACTATAGCAACAGGTGCTCCGATAAGCAATGTAAAATTTTATTTTGAACATCTAAATTTGGGCAAATGGTTTGATATAAATAAAGTTGTTTATACTGACGGAAGTTTTAAAGGAAAGCCAGAACCAGATATTTTTTTGAAAGCAGCCAAAAATATAAATGTGGATATTGAAAACTGTGCAGTATTTGAAGATGCGATACTTGGAATAGAGGCGGCAAAAAGGGCAAATGCTGCAAAAATTATAGCTGTTTCCTCGACTCTTGAGAACAATAAATTATTATCAATTGACGGGATTTCGTATGTTATAAAAGATTTTACGGAAATATCAATAGATAATCTGTAATTTAAAAATAAAAAAAGAAAAAACTGACTTTTATTCTTAAAAATAGGAATATCAGACAGTTTTTTTTAAATCCTCAATTTAACCCAATAATTTAAAATTCAATTCAAAGATTTTAAATATAAATTTTATCCCTTTTATCTATTTGAACAACTAAAATAAGTAATTCATTTTCCTCAATTTTTACAATAATTCTATAGTTTTCAACTCGATATCTCCAAAATCCTTTTAGATTATATCTTAAAGCTTTTCCAAATTTTTTTTGATTATCTGTATCGAAAAGATTTTGATCAATATATTTTAAAATTTTTGATTTCATAGAATTATCTAGTTTATTTAGTTGTTTCTGTGCTTTTTCAGAGTACATTAGACTATATTTCATTTTCCAACCCTAATTTTTTTATTAAATCTTCGTGGCTAATCCAGTTTTCTCTGTTGTCTTTTTCTTCTTCATAAGCCTCAACAGCCAATTTATAGTCTTCTTCATCTTCGATTTTTTCAAGAATTAAATCTAACATTACTTGGTTTAAATTGATATTATTTTCCTTAACATAATTGTTTATTTTATTTTCTATGTCAGGATTAGCATTTATAGAAACGGTTATCATTGATTTCACACCCCTTCTTATCATTTTCATTAATGTAATTTTAACATAAAAAGAAAAGAAAAGCAATAAAAATGTTATTTTTTCTAAAATTATCATAAAAATAAGTTTTTTTAAGTTTTTATTGAAAAAGTAAAAAATATTAGGTATAATGTAATATATGAAAAAATTTTGGAAGGAGGATGTGGACAAAAAAGTTCATAAAATTATGAAAAATATAGAAAAGTTAAGAAAAGTATTAAAAATATCATATTTTCTAATAATTGTGGCAGTTGGTTTGATATTGACATTTCCAAAAGAATTGAAACCAAATGAGTGGAAACTTTACATCGTTGACAGTTATTTGATAACAACAGTTGGTTTGACAATTGGAGGAGCTTTGATTGGAATATTTTTGGGGATGTTTTTAGCATTTTTAAAATTTTTGAGAACAAACTTTCCAGTTTTTGATATGATAAAAGAAATAATAATTGATGAATACATAGATATAATGCGTGGAACGCCTATGATATTACAATTACTTATACTTTCAGTACTTATAAAATTATTTGCTAACTATTGGATAGCGATGATTGCACTAGGATTAAATAGTGCTGCCTATGTTGCAGAAGTAGTTCGTTCGGGAATTGAAAGTATTGATAAAGGACAAATGGAAGCGGCAAGGGCAACAGGTATGCCTTACAAAATGGCAATGAATGAAATAATTATGCCACAAGCGATAAAAAATATATTACCCGCACTTGTAAATGAGTTTATTACATTATTTAAAGAAACGTCAGTTGTGGGATATATAAGTGTTGTTGATATAACAATGAATAGTAACGGACTTCAAGCAACTTATTACAGTGTTGGACCAATACTATTTACAGGTATTATTTATTATGTGAGCGTAAAAATATTTTCATTTTTAGGAAGAATGCTGGAAATGAGGTTGAGAAGAAATGACTAATTCGAAAGATTTAACTCAAATAAAAAAAGAAATTAACACAAATGAAATGATTAAAATAAAAAATCTTAAAAAGTCATACGGTAAATTGGAAGTTTTAAAAGGAATTGATACAAAAATAAGAGAAGGTGAAGTAATTTCAATAATAGGACCGTCTGGTTCAGGAAAATCAACTTTTTTAAGATGTATTAACAGACTTGAAGAGCCAACTTCAGGGCAAATTTTTATACATGGGACGGATGTTTTAGGAAAAAAAGTAAACATAAATAAAATTCGTGAAAATGTAGGAATGGTTTTTCAGCATTTTAATTTATACCCTCATAAAACCGTGTTGGAAAATATTATTTTGGGTCCAATAAAATTAAAAAAAGTTTCAAAAGGTGAAGCTATAAAAAAAGCGATTGAATTATTAAAAAAAGTTGGTTTGGAAGATAAAAAAGATGTCTATCCAAATAAACTATCAGGTGGACAAAAGCAAAGGGTAGCAATCGCAAGAGCACTAGCGATGGATCCACAAATTATGCTGTTTGATGAGCCAACAAGTGCGCTTGATCCAGAAATGATAGGAGAAGTTCTTGCTGTTATGAAAGAACTTGCTCAAGCAGGGATGACAATGATAGTAGTTACTCATGAAATGGGCTTTGCAAGAAATGTTGCAAATAGAGTATTTTTTATGGATGATGGATATATTTTGGAAGATGATTCACCAAAAGAGGTTTTTGATAATCCAAAAAACAGTAGGACAAAAGAATTTTTAAACAAAGTTTTAAACCCAATTGATTAAAAAAATGAAAGAATAATTTCAAAAAAATAAATCAAAAATTTCAAAAAATGAAAATTGTTATTAAATAATGATTTTAAGAAGTTTACATAGATTTGTATAAGTTTACATAAATCAATTAATATAGCGTTTTTTTACTATATTTATACAAAATTTATACAAAAAGTTTGTATTCTTTAGAGTTAAATATGATTTTAAATATAAAAAATTAAATATGAAGGAGAAAAGATATGAAAAAAGTATTTTTAATGTTAACATTGTTAGTTTTTGGACTAACTTCGTGCGGAGGAAGTAAATCAGCAAAGGACTCAAAAAAATTGAGAGTGGGATTAAATGCAGTATTTGCACCATTTGAATATAAAGAAAATGGTCAGGTTGTGGGATTTGATGTGGATTTAATAAATGAGATTGCAAAAGATTTAAATTATGAAACTGAAATTGTTGATCAGTCGTTTGATGGATTAATTCCTTCGTTAAAAGCAGGGAAGATTGATGTGATAGTGTCAGGAATGACAGCGACAGAAGACAGAAGAAAATCAGTGGATTTTACAGATGATTACTTTGTGTCAAAACAACTTTATATTAGAAAAAAAGGAAATAGTGCGGTTACATCATCAACTTTAAAAGGTAAAAAAATAGGAGTTCTACTTGGTTCAATACAGGAAATTTTAGCTAGAAAAATTGACGGAGCTATTGTTGTACCAAATAAAAGTATTGTAAATACAATTTTGGATTTAAAAATGGGAAAAGTTGACGCTCTTATACTGGACAATGTAGTTGCAATTGAATATATGAAAAAAAATCCTGAAATGGAAATTTTTTACGAAAAACAAGATAAAGAAGGAATGGCAATGGCATTTGACAAAGGAAAAGATACAGAATTAATCCAAAAGATAAATGCAGAACTTAAAAAATTAAAAGAAAATGGAAAATACGATGAATTACTTAAAAAATACAATCTTAATTTAAGTAAATAATCAACTTTTATGATAACTTTAGTTTTTGAAAATTAAAAGTTAAAGGAGGTAAAATTGATGAAAAAACCGGTAGTGTTAGCGATGTCCTCGCTTGTAGCAATGTCAGTGCCGACTGTTTCAGGTAAAGTGACAACTTCTGAAATGAGGAAAGAAATCATTCGTGCAAATATGGCTGATGTAACGGAAGAAGAGGAAGAAGATGATGTACCGACATTGGATCCGCCTAATCCTGAAAAGCCTGCGAATGACCCCGATTTAATAACGGTGTCGCTCACTCAGGACGGAATGGGAACAAAAATAGACAAAGTTAAAAATGATGCTCAAAAGAAAAGTTCCAATTTGAATTTTGCGCAAACAAAAACTTCTGAGTCAACTAGCGAAATTCCGTCAAATAAAAATGATAAGTTTGAGTTGACAAAATCTGATTTTGTTTCTCTTCGTTCTTATGATTTAGTTTTTGATAAAAATAGTGCTAAGTTAAAAAAAGGAGCGTATCCTGTGTTGGAAGATGTAAAAGCTTATGCTGAAAAAAATGATTTTTTGGTTTCGGTAGTTGGATATACTGATACAACTGGTATGAAAGGATATAATAAAAGATTGTCGAAAAAAAGGGCAGAAAGTGTAAGTTCTCGTCTTTTAAATATTGGACTTGCGGAAGATAGAATTGTAAGTGTGCTTGGACGAGGCGAAAAAAACCCTGTAAGTTCAAATGATACCGAAGAGGGAAGAGTTAAAAATAGAAGAGTGGAATTTAAATTTATAAAAAAAGGTCAAATATAAAAAATAATGTTTTAAAATAAATATTTGTAATTTTCAAGGCAAATTGTAAAAAAAACTGTTTCAAAATCAAAGTATTATGAAACAGTCTTTTTTTTATATGGCTATTTGTCTTTTTTTATGGCCTTTTTATTCCTATCTTCAACGTCTCCAAAAATATCTCTGAAAAATCCGACTTCCAGTTCTTTTGAAAAGACGTTTTTTAAAATAATCATAACAATAGGTCCAATTAAAAATCCACTGACTCCAAAAACTTTAAAGCCGGAATACATTGAAATAAGTGTAATTAAAGGATGGACTCCCAAATTTTGACTTATTAATTTTGGCTCCAGCATCTGTCTTACTGACATAATTATTAAATAACAAATAAGTAGTGCAATTCCTAATTTAATATTTCTTGTAGCAAAAGATAAAATAGACCACGGAATTAAAATTGTTCCAGCACCTAAAATTGGTAAAATATCAGCAATACAAATAATGATTGACATAAGAAGCGGATATGGTACATCAAGTTTTAAAAATGCCAGTAAGTTTAATAATATCAGTGATTCAATAAGACAAACAGTTCCTAAGATTGCCTGTGCTTTTAAATATGAAACAAGCACTGTAAACATTTCCGTTTTTATACTGAATATTTTATCAAGCCAGCTTTTTGGTAATTGATGTTCCAAATAATTAAGTATCTCATCTCTATCTAAAATCATAAAAAAAGTTGATAAAATTGTAATCACAACATATAAAATCAGAGTTGGAATAGATGTAACAAAACTTATGATGGCATTTATAAAAGAGCCAATTTTTACAGAACCTTTTGACACAAAGCTATTTATTGTGTTATTTAGTTGATCATTAAATCCTGCGGGGAAATTACCCAAATAAACATAAATTTTTCTAACATTTTCTGTCCATAATTTTTGAATATCGGTGCTATAACTGTTTAAATTTTGAGATAATTTGTAAATTTCACCAAAAAACTTTAACGACAGAACTCCAATAAGTCCAAAAAATATTATTAAAAATGTTACAATCGAAATTACGGAAGCAGCTTTTCTTGAAAACTTCAATTTATTCATTAAAAACCTTGTAAGTGGTCGAATTATTATTGAAATAAATAGTGCAAGAGTAAATGGAAATAAAAAAATTCCCAGTTTAAACAGCAAAAAAACTACTAATAAAATTAGAGCTATGTATACAATAAAATATAATTTTTTAAAGTCAAAATCTTTATAACTAGCCATGAATACTCCTTTATTTTTATTGTTTTTGTATATTATATACTAAAATGATATAATTGTAAATGATTGATGGTTTAAAAATTTTAGGGGCAGATTTTTTAATTTCAAATTTTTTAGGTTATTCTTGATTACAAGATGTTATTTTGTTTAATATTATTTTTTTATTTTTTACATAAGGGGAAAGGACCGCCATTTCCCCTTATAATCCCCACGCTCGTCTAAGCATTTTTTTGAAGCAAAGCCGAAACTCACTTCGTTCAGACAGTCGTCTTTACTCCAAAAAAATCACGACACTTTTGTATGATAGTAAAATTTAAACCGTCGGAGCATTTTTATGTGCTGACAAAACTGACCCGCCGTAAGCGAGTTTTTTGGCAGTGCATAAAAATGTCGAAGACTAGCCGGGGTGCAGAAGTGCTCATCACCACACCCCTACCTAAAATTTTTACACCATCTCTTTTGGCAAAACCTCTAGTTTATTTCTTTCACTTATGGTAAAATGTTTGTGATTCATGATATATTTTCCTTTCGTTAGTTACTAACATTTTAACACGAAATTATCATGAGTTTTTATATTTTTTTATTTGTCGCAATATATTATACAATCTATGGAAATAAAAAGGATTTGGAAATTTTTAAAAAAAGAAAGAAAGAATTAGAATTATGGTTAGAAAAGTTAGATTATTATAACAAAGAAATAACTTTTGAAAAAATTCTTTCAGAGATTAAATTTTAAGAGAATATCTCAAATTTTGGACAGCCAAATATAAATAATGCGCTTTAGAGACGGAACAAGTATTTATTAAAAGTTCATGGAATTTTAAAATAATTAATAAATATCCATTAAAATAGAAGAAATGAGGGATAAAAGATGAATTATATAGAACTAAAAAAAGTTACAGAAGAATTATTAAAGATAATAAAAAAATATTATAAGGGAGATATTAATGACAAAATAATAATTGGTTTCCTGTCCGAAATATTAATTTTAATAAACGAAAAAAATTCTATACCAAGAGTTGAATTAAAATTAAAACAAAAATTAAAAAGCCTTTTTCCTCCACATGAAGGGTTGAGTGACTACTATGTATATATTGAAAATAATAATAGTGAGATGTATAATATAAATCAAAAAGTTGAAAACTTGAAAAAAAAACTTTGGTTTTTAATTATTGAATGAAAAACTATTCTCAGTAATGTAATGAAACATTTATTAGTAGTGTATAAAAACGGTTGATATTTTGATTATTTTTTTATTATAGAGATGACAGTGCTTCGATGAAACCAGAAATTGCTTTTGAAAAAGGCATTTCACCAAAAGGGGAACACGATGATTTAATTAAACATATTCGTGGACAGAGGGGGGATTTTGCGTCTACTTCTTCAAATTTTGATATTAGTGATGGTTTTGCTGAAAAAATGGGTAGAACTACATAATAGATACTGATGGGGGAATAGATACTGCAAAATTTTTTGGAAAAATACATCTTTTTCTGGAACAAAAAGAATTTTCTATTTTTAATGAAATAAAAAATACAGAAATAAAAAGTGCTTGGAATAATAATGATTTTAAGCTAACAAATTCTGTAAGGAGTATTTGGGAAGGAACTTCATCAAGTGATGTAAAAATAAGAGGATACATGAATGATAAAACTTTAGCATATCCATTGTACGAAGGAGGTATAAAATGAAAATGAAATTCTATTATTATATAAGTAAAAATGGAGAATTATGGGGAGAATTCTGTAGTATTATTAACGGAGAAAAATATAATATAGGTTATTCTGTATTTCTTAGTAGGAAATTAACTGAAATAAAATCTGAGGGAATAGACTATTTTCTAAAAGAAATAGAAAAAATAAAGAATGGTGAAAAAGAATGTGTTGAGGGCTATGGAGAAACATTAGATTTTTTTATATTCAAAGACAGAGTAGATTTTATAGATTGGTTTGGAGACTATGATAATTGGAGTTGTACAATAGAAGAATTTACAAAAGCTTTATTAGGAAAAAAGAAATTTTTAAAAATGCCACGAGACATAAGTAGTTATCTGGAAGTTGAAATAAATGATTTATAGAATTATAGTTCGAGTTAGACAAGAAAAGGAGCGGCAATTCTTGAATAGGGGTCTGATGGAGTATTTCAAGTTCCTAAAAATGTGACAAAACCTTTAAAAAGTTTACACTCTTGAAACTCTTTCCCCAAAAATTTTATATGTTTTTTTCTAGCAGAAGTCATGCATATGAAAATACAACAACTCTGTTATTACCTCAATTTAATTTGCCAGTAATACCTTTATTAGAATACAAAACAGTACCATTATTAGAATATAAGCCAGATTATATAAATAATATACAAAATATAATTCAAAAACAACAAATGAAAATACCTACAAAATAATAGGAAGGGGATATCAAAATGTCAGAATATAGAACAGTATCAGCAGCAGCAATGTTAGGAACATATGAAGATTTTTTAGAATTATTTGAAAAAGGATATGAAGATAAAGAAAGTGTCTTAAAAAGTAATATTTTATATGATGCCTTAAGAAATAATAATGACGAAGCACGTTATAAAATATCAATTTTTTTAATAAATAAAGGTGCTAATATTAAATACAGAACAAAGGAAGGAACTACTTTATTTTTCCCTTTATTTGAAAGTGGAGGGAATGATATAGCTGGAACAATAGAATTATGCAGAATTTTTTTAGAAAAAGGAGCAGATATAACAGCATTATACAAACCAGACAGAATTGTAGTTTTTAAAAATATTTTTAATTACTTTGTCGATGAAAACAAAATGATTCCGTTATATAAATTAATCTTTTCTCAACCGGGATTACAATTATTAGTAAAAGATAAATGGGGGTTAACAGCTTTAGAATTTGTTAAAAGGTGTCAGAAACCAATAGCAGTGAAAATGATGGAAGATTATGTAAAAAAATATAATCTAAAAGAAAATAGTTAGAATTTTTAGATAACCGTTGTTGTAAAAGACAGCGGTTATTTTTAATTTATTATGTTTAATGTTGGAAATAAGCCTACCTAGGCTTTTATATTCTAAATTGAAAAAAATATTAAAAATTTGTCATACTTTTGTCAAAAAAATATGATATAATAGAAAAAAATTTTTTAAAATGAAACTTTTGTTTATAATAGTTTTATTTGAGAAAGGAAAGTGATGTTTAAAACGTTTTTTGATATTAAGATTATTAATGTAAGTATATTATTTTGTTTTATGGAAACTTTGAGCTATGGAATTAATGTTGATGACGTGATTTCACAGTATGAAAAAAATTCTTATACAACCAAGATAAACGAAGTTAATATGAAAACTTATGACATAAAAGACAAAGCTTTAAAAAATGGTGACTGGAATGAAATTAAAGTAACTTCTGATAGTAACTATACATTACACGGAGATTCTGATGGTTTAACTATGGAAAATAATGTGAAATACGGAATGCTTTATTACAAAAATGGGTATAATTTTAGAAATAAAAAGGTTACAGAAAATAAAATAGGGGTTTCTAAAGAGTTAAATGATTATTTCGGGTATAGCGACAATAAATATAATAAAAGTACTAATGATATTTCAAGAAATATTCAAAAAATAAATAATGAGACTACTAAAAATTCTGAAATTAGGGATTTAATTGATTTGTATAAAGATTATAAAAATAAAGAAAAAGAAATCGAGCAGGAAAAATTGACGCTGGAAGATAGTAAAAGAGATTATGCCATTCAATCAGAAAAATGGAATTTGGGAACGACAACGCTTTATGATTTTGAGCTGGCAAAAACAGAATATGAAAATTCCCAGTTAAAATGTGAAAATCTTGAAAGAGAGTTAAAGATTTTGGGAGAAAAATTTATGATTTATAATGTGAAATTGCCTGAAAAAAGCGAACTTGAAGATTTGAAAAAGGTTGAATTAAAAAAAGAGGATTTTTATGATTTGAGATTGTCGGAAGCGGAGTCGATTGAGTTAAATAGCAAGCTAAATGACGAAAAATTGAGAAAGGAATCAATAGATTATAAGTATCCAAAATTGACGGCGGACGTTGGATATTCATTAAAAAATCATTCAGTTGTATTTGGTCTTGGTGTTACTAAAACATTTAAAAGGTATAATGATACGATTGAAGATTTGAAAAATGAAAAAGAAAAATTGGAACTACAGTATGCGCAGAAAAAAAATGAGCTATTATCAAATGTAGGACAGCAAATGATAACTTATACAACTTATGAAACCAATGAAATAACAGCTGAAAACACTATGAACATCACAAAGAGAAACTCTGAAATTTATGCGAAAAAATATGAATTGGGAGTTGATACTTTTGAAAACTATGTGGAAAAAAGAAATGAGTACAGAAAAGCTGTAAAAGATTATGAAAAAGCTAAAAATGAACTTGCGGCATTTACGAAAAAGATAAAATATTATAAATAATACAAAAAAAGAGGTGATTTTGTGAAAGGAAGTTATATTTTGAATAAAAAAAATATTATGAAAATATTGTCAATTTTTATTATTTTATCATTTCTTTTAATTAGTTGTGGTAAAAAAGAAGCTGCTTTGGAATATGAAGTAACGAAAGTAGGTGTTGGAGATATAGAACTTTCGGTGTCAAAAACGGGACAAGTCGTGTCTGAAAATGAAGTGTCGGTGTACACGAGTTCCAGCCAAAGAGTAAAAGATGTATTTTTTAAAACAGGTGATAATGTAAAAAAAGGAGATGTAGTCGTAACATTTTATCCAGCTGATAAAAATGAAACTTTGAGAAAAATCCAGATGAAAAATTTGGAAATTAAAAAATATGAAAGAAATTTGGCAGACGCTAGACGTTCACTTGGAAGAAAAAGAGAGTCAAAAAGTATAGAAGTTCAACAAAAATCAAGAGATTTGCATAATGCTCAGGAGTTGTACAAAGTCGGCGGGGAAACAAGAGTTAATGTAGATGATGCAAAAAAGGCGCTAAGAACATCTAGAATTGAATTGGATACGGCTGACAGCGAAGAAAGAGCTAATATAGAAGACGCAAGAACATCATTAAAGACTGCAAAATTGGAACTAGCGACATTGCAAGAAGATATGACGCTTATAAAAAATGAAATAACAAGTCCAGTAGATGGAGTTATTACAGAGATGACTGCCGATGAAAATTATAAAGTAAACACTGAAACAACTTTATTTAAGGTATCAGATTCCAAAAATATGAAAGTGGAAGTGAGCTTATCAGACACGCAAGTGAAAGATATAGAAGTGGGACAAAGAGTAGAAATTACATCAGATGCATTGCCTAAAGGAGAAAAAGTAGAAGGATATGTATCACAAATTTCAGGAGTGGCTAAAAAAAGTGAGAACTTAGATGAAAGTAATACGACTGTTACTATAAAAATGAACGATACAAAAAATTTAAGACCAGGAACTACAATAAGTGCCACAATTTTTTATAAAGAAAGAAAAAATGTTATAAAAATTCCGTATAGCGCAGTAATAAACGAAAATGGAAAATATTTTGTGTTTGTAGTTGGAAAGGATAAAAAAATTAAAAAAAGAGAAGTAAAAGTGGGAATCAGTGATGAAACTTATTATGAAGTAACTTCCGGATTAAGCTTGGGAGATAACATAATTTCTATTGTTGACGAAACATTAAAAGATGGTCAGAAAATAAAAATTGCTGATCCTAAAAAACCTAGAAAAGATAACAAAAAAATAATAAAACAACAAAATGTAGAAAGTGTACCAGCAGGTGATGCAGCACCAGGAGGTCCAGGACCTATGTAAAATTATATGAAAAAATTTAAAATCTGATAAAGGAATTATAAATCTATGATAGATGTAAAAGATGTTGTAAAGACATATAAAAATGGAAATTTGGAATTGACTGTATTAAAAGGACTTAATCTATCGGTCAAAAAAGGAGAGTATGTCGCATTTATGGGACCAAGTGGAAGTGGAAAATCTACTCTTATGAATATTTTGGGCTGTCTTGACAGTCTGACTTCAGGAACATATATTTTGGACGGTCAAGATGTTTCTAGAATAAAAGGCGATGCACTGGCAAAAGTGAGAAATGAAAAAATTGGATTTGTGTTTCAGACTTTTAATTTGCTTCCCAAAATGAACGCTGTTGAAAATGTTGCACTTCCAGCGCTTTATGCAGGGGTAAAAAAGTCAGAAAGAATGAGAAGGGCGATAGAAGCACTTGAAAGTGTAGGACTGGGAGATAGAATTCACCATAAGCCAAATGAAATGTCTGGAGGGCAAAGACAAAGGGTTGCAATTGCAAGAGCCATCATTAATAGTCCAAATATACTTTTGGCAGATGAGCCAACTGGAAATCTGGATTCCAAATCGACTGAAGAAATTTTGGAAATTTTTAAAAAATTAAACGATAAAGGGACAACGATTGTTATGGTAACTCACGAAGAAGATGTCGCCGAGCATTGTAAAAGAATTATTAGATTAAAGGATGGCGTAATTGAAAAAGATGAAATTGTCGTAAACCGGAGAGGAGTGTAAATGGATTTTTTGGAATCGCTAAAGTTGTCTTTATCCAATTTATTTAGTTATAAAGTGAGATCATTTTTGACAATGTTAGGTATAATAATTGGGATTGGAGCGGTTATTATGATGTCTTCATTGGGAGCTGGAATGAAGCAAAATATAACGGGAGACTTAAATAAGCTGGGAGTGGGAAATTTCAACGTTTCGATTGACACCTCTCCTGGACAAACTTATAAAAGCGAAGATCTGATGACAGAAAAAGATATTGAAAATATAAAAAAAATAGAAGAAGTTGAAGCGGTTAGTCCAAC
The DNA here is from genome assembly GCF_001553645.1 of Leptotrichia sp. oral taxon 847. Taxonomy (NCBI): domain Bacteria; kingdom Fusobacteriati; phylum Fusobacteriota; class Fusobacteriia; order Fusobacteriales; family Leptotrichiaceae; genus Leptotrichia; species Leptotrichia sp. oral taxon 847. The sequence goes on from NZ_CP014231.1 coordinate 2,069,879, forward strand.
TTCCAGTGCTTTTGCCAGAATTGAGATTGGTGAAAATACAAAAATGTTTATGGGAACGGGAGTTACACAAGATTATTTTAAAATATCAAATTTTACTATAATAAAAGGAAGAAAATTTTTACCAAGTGAGTATAGAAAAGATGGAAGATTCATAATAATTGACAGTTCTACAGCAGAGCAGCTGTATCCAGATGAAAACCCAATAGGAAAAAAGGTAACTCTAAACTTTAAAAAGAACAGATATGAATTAGTCATTGTCGGAGTGTATAAAGATCCCTATTCAAGCCTAAATTTTGGAGGTGGAGGAGGTGCGCCATCGAGCGGACTTATACCAAACCAGTTTTTAGTGTTTGTCAATGGAGGAGAGCAAAATAAGTTTGAAGAACTTCAAGTAAAGGTGGCTTCTGCAAATTCATTAAATATCGCAATGGCGGAAGTTAAAGATTTGATGTCAAGAAGAGGAAGTTCTCCTGACGTATATAATGTGAGATCAGAAAGTTCTGGATTAGATCAATTTAATAATATCTTAAATATGGTAACTTTATTTATAAGCGGAGTTGCTGGAATTTCGCTATTTGTCGGTGGAATTGGGGTAATGAACATTATGCTTGTCAGCGTTACCGAAAGAATAAGGGAAGTTGGCCTAAGAAAAGCATTGGGAGCCAGAACGAAGGACATTCTTGTGCAATTTTTGATTGAAGCGGTAATCTTAACATTTTTTGGAGGTATAATTGGAGTTATAATTGGGTATTCTTTGGCACTTTTAATTGGTATATTTATTAAGACATCTCCAGTATTAGGTCCAGGTGTAGTGTTTGTATGTATATTTGTTTCTACAATGTTAGGACTTGTATTTGGAGTTTATCCAGCTAAAAAAGCGGCAAATTTGGAACCTATGGAAGCACTTAGAACGGACTAGGGAAATAAATAAGCGTCTTTTTGTTTTTAAGTTAAATTTTAATTAATAAAAAGTTGACTTTTTGGAGTATATGTGGTATTTTTATAGTAGCATTTATGGTAATATTTCTCATAAAAAAATGAATTTTAAGGAGAATAGTTATGACGAAGAATATAGCGGCTTTTTTTGATATAGATGGGACGATTTACAGAGATTCGCTATTAATTGAACATTTTAAAATGTTACTGAAATATCAATATATAGATATGACGAGCTGGGAGCTGAAAGTAAAAGAAAAATTTTCTAAATGGGAAAATAGAACTGGAGATTATGATGATTATTTAGATGAGCTGGTTAGAACGTATACGGAAGCGTTAAAAAATTTTAGCAAAAGTGATATGGATTTTATAGCAAAACGGGTAATGGAATTAAAAGGCGACAAAGTCTATCGCTATACAAGGGAAAGACTTTTATTTCATAAAAATGAAAATCATAAGGTCATCATAATTTCTGGGAGTCCAGATTTTTTGGTAAGTAAACTTGCCATAAAATATGGAGTCAAGGATTATCGCGCTTCTATTTATAAAGTTAATAAAAATGGAATTTTTACGGGGGAAGTGGTACCGATGTGGGATGCCGAAAGCAAGCAAAAAGCAATTTCTGATTTTGTAAAAAAATATAATATTGATTTAAAAAAATCTTACGCTTATGGAGATACGACGGGTGATTTGACAATGTTTAAGAATGCAGGAAACGCCATTGCTATTAACCCTGCGAAAAAATTACTGGAAAAAATAAAAAAAGATAGAAGTTTAATTGAAAAAGTGAAGATTATCGTTGAAAGAAAAGATGTCATTTACAGTTTGGATGCAAAAGTTGAAATTTTATAAAACGGAGGAAAAGGCGATGAAAAGATATATTTGTGTAGGAGTATTGGCATTATTAATTGTAGTTTCATGTGGAAATAGACAAAAAGATGAAAATAAAAATAAAAAAGATAAAGTGAAAGTAACTTATGTGAAAGATGATTTAAACTCTGATAAAATTTCAAAATATACAGAGTATGTAAGAATAAGTGAAGTGCCTAATTCAGACGAATGGCTTATGTTATTCGATAAAATTGATGAGAATGAATTTAAGGATAAAAATGGTGAAGTTGTAAAAAGTTTAAAAGGCATAAATTCCATAAGAGATATAAAAAGTTCGGTTAAATTATTGGGAAATCAAATAAGAGATTTGGGGGAAGTAATTCAAAGAAATCCAAAATTTGAGACAATTGACAAAAATGGAGAAAATCTTTTAAAATCGCTTGTTGAAGAACAAAAAGTATTAAATGAGATAGACGACTATTTTGAAAAAGGTGAATATAGAGCTGATAATTTGGAAAGAGTAAAAGAGCTTAATGACAAATATAAATTAGTTTCGCAGACAAGAAAAGAAAATGATAAGATTTTGGCAGCTTCATTACAAGAAATGTCGAGTACGATAAATAAAAAATTATCAGAAAAATTTAGTAAAAATAATAAAAAAGTTAAATTAAACGTTGTACAATTTGTTGATGCCATAAATAAATTTTCAGATGCAGCATTTTCAAAAGATAATCTAAACTATGATGAAACTGAACTTGCGAATTTGGAAAAATTAAATGAAGAAATAAAAAAATCCTATAAAAATATTTCGACTTTGACTTATGAAGACGCTAAAAAAGAACATGTAAGCAAAGAAAGCTATGAAAAAATTAAGCAAAGTGCTAAGGTATTAACAGAGAGCGTGGACGGTATGATAAAATCCATAAAAGTTAAAAATATAGAAGGAGTAGTCAAAAATGCAAGTAATATTTTGGGAAATGAAACAGATTTAAAAAATATTTACGGAACATTAATGATGAAAGAGTAATTTTTTTACAGGAGATAAATTTTTCTCCTGTATTTTTAGTAAATGGAGTACGATAATTGATAGTGGACAAAGTAAAATATTTACGTAGAGTTTATAAGAGGAAATGGTGGTCCTTTTCTCTTTATGTAAAAAAGTAAAAAAATGTTATTTTGTCAATTTTGTAGAAGAGAGGAGAAAAAAATTGTTCGGAAAAAGTAATTCTAATTTTACAGAATATATACCGATAAATATCACTGATGAAACAGAATTCGAGATTATTTCCAATCCAAATACTTCTTGCAGCAATTTGCTGCTTACAGGGGAGTTTAATTCTGACGGGAATGTCATGCTTAATGCAAAATTCTGTGCAAAGGAAACAAATGTTAAAATCGCAACAATAGTATTAAAAATTATAGATTCTGATAAAGAATTAAACTTGTTTCCAAAATCAGCAATTGAGATTAAAAAATTAGAAGTGGTAGGAAGTGGAGAAGTAAAATTCAAAGTTGTAATTTCGTTTAATTTTTAGGAAATTATTAAATAAAATAAAATCACAGTCTTAGAATGATTGTGATTTTTTTTAAATAACTAGTTTAATTTTATTACGATAATGTTATTTAGGTTATTGGAGAGTATTCCAAATTTTTTATGAATGTATATACAAATAAAGAAATATAAAAATTTTCTAGTTTATTTTCTAAATTTTTCTCTTAATTTAGCGACTTCTAATTTTAGTCTGTTGTCAGCTTCTTCAAATTTATCTTTTAAATCTGAAAGTACATCATCCACTCTGTTTTTAAATTTATCTTTTTCCTCATTCGCTCTTTTTTTAAATTCGTTATAGGCAGCTGTTTTATATAACTCTCTTTCGTATTCTTTTGCAAGTTCAATTTCTTTTTGAACAGCTCTTGCATCTTTTCTTAAAATAACTTCTTCATCGTATTTCTGCAAATAGTTATCAAGTTCTGATTCATTTTCTTCAGTTGCAAGTAAAATTAATCCAAAATTATTATCTGTCAAATATTTTGTAGTATCAGATAAGATTCCAGATTTTACCTCATCTGAAGCATTTCCTCTGCTTTCGCCAATTAATGCACCTATTGACCCTCCTAGAAGAACTCCCAAAGGACCGCCGATAATTCCAACAAAGGCTCCTAACAATCCTCCTGAAAGAAAACCTGCATTACCTTCTGAGGTAATTTGAAATCCTTCCTTGAAACTCACTTTTCCGTCTTCTTTTTTGACTACCGCAGCTTCAGTAATTACATAATTTTTTCCAACAAAATTACTTTTAATATCATTTAAAACTTCATAAGCACTAAGCTGATTTTTAAATACAGCCAGCAAAACATTATTTTCCATAATTTTTACCTCCTGTTTTTTATTATGCTTTTTTAAATATTATACTCTTTTAGACTTAAAAACATATTATAAATTAATTATTAATTTGATAGTCAATTAGTGAGAAAATTCCAGTTTTTAGTTAATGGTATCTTGTAATTGAAATAAATTAAAAAATATTGACATTAAAATATTTCCTAACATTTTTACACTATTTTAGTCCCTAAATATTTTATTTTGTCTCTTGACATTTTTCAAAAAAGTGGTATGATAAATATAGAAGCAAAAGATTTGACGGTCAAAATATTTTAAATTAGGAGGATGATTACTATGAAAAAAAGATTAGAAAAAATGAGAAACGGAAAAGGATTTATTGCAGCGTTGGATCAAAGTGGTGGAAGTACTCCAAAAGCATTAAAATTGTATGGAATTGATGAAAGTGAATATTCTAATGATAAAGAAATGTTTGATTTAATTCATAAAATGAGAACAAGAATCATAAAAAGTCCTGCTTTTAGCGGTAAAGAAATTTTGGGAGCTATTTTATTTGAACAAACTATGGACAGAAAAATTGATGATAAGTATACAGCCGACTTTTTGTGGGAAGAAAAAGGAGTTCTACCTTTCTTGAAAGTTGATAAAGGACTTGAAGAATTGGAAGACGGAGTTCAAGTAATGAAACCTATTCCAGGTTTGGATGACCTTTTAAAAAGAGCAAATGAAAGACATATTTTCGGAACAAAAATGCGTTCTGTTATTAAAAAAGCGTCACAAACAGGAATTGCAAAAGTTGTAGACCAGCAATTTGAAGTTGCTGCTAAAATCATTGCGGCTGGACTTATTCCTATTATTGAACCAGAAGTAGATATTCACAATGTTGATAAAGCAGAATGCGAAACTATCTTAAAAAATGAAATCAAAAAACATCTTGATAAATTGCCTGAAACTTCAAATGTTATGTTAAAAGTTACACTTCCAACAGTTGAAAACTTTTATGAAGATTTGACAAAACATCCAAGAGTTGTAAGAGTTGTTGCATTGTCAGGAGGCTATCCAAGAGAAAAAGCAAATGAAATTCTTTCTAAAAATAAAGGAGTTATCGCAAGTTTTTCAAGAGCATTAACTGAAGGACTGTCAGCACAACAAAGTGATGATGAATTTAATAAAGATTTAGCTAAAGCTATTGAAGAAATTTACAAAGCTTCTGTAAAATAATTTTATAGTAGCAAAATATTAAAAAATGGAACATTACGAAAAAATCACAGCCTTAAATAGTTGTGATTTTTTGTTTCTTTGATTTTTCATTGCTTTCACATTGCTTTTTCAAATTATCTGTGGTAAAATAACTGTATTAATAAAGGGAAAATAGGAGAGTTTTATTGGCTCTTAAATATAGCTCTTGTGAAAGTTTTTTTAAGTAGAGCTGTATTATTAAACTATTTTGCAAATGAAAAAATAAAAATTATGGAGGTAGCAAAAATGAAAAAAGTATTTTTATTGATGATTTTAGCGCTGTCGCTTGTGATGTGCAGTGTTAAAAAGGATGAAGGAAAAGAAGTTAGTAAAAGTGGAATTCCAAAGAAAGTTATCGTAGGACTCGATGATTCATTTGTTCCGATGGGATTTAAAAATGAAAAGGGAGAAATCGTTGGATTTGACATTGATTTAGCTCGTGCAGTTTTTAAAAAAATTGGAAGTGAAGTTGAGTTTAAGCCGATAAATTGGGATTCTAAAGTTCTTGATTTAAATGCGGGAAATATAGATTTGATTTGGAATGGACTTACTATTACAGAGGAAAGAAAAAAAGAAACAGAAATGTCTAACCCTTACTTGACAGTGCATCAACTTATTGTTACAAGAGTTGGCGATAAAATTGAAAATAAAAATGATTTAACTGGAAAAATTGTGGGAAGCCAGACTCAGAGCAGTGGAGAAGAAGCTGTGAAAAAATCTGGATTTGACAAGAAGTTTAAGGAGTTTAAAACATATGCTCAATATGACCAGGCGTTTATGGATTTGGACGCTAAAAGAGTGGATGCAATTGTAGCGGATGAGGTTTTGGCAAAATATACAAAAAAAGTGAAAGAGGCACAAGCTAAAAAAGAATTATACAAAATTTTAAAAGAAGATTTTGGGCAAGAAGAATATGCGGTTGCGGCTAAAAAAGGAAATACAAAATTAATCGACGCAATTAATAAGGCAATTGAAGAGTTGAAGAAGGACGGGACTTATCAACAAATTTATTCAAAATGGTTTAAAGATTAAAAATGGAAAAAATGACTTTTTTTCAAATATTTTTTGAACTTGTAAAGACGTTACCAAGTATGTTTTTATTGTATATAACAACGATAGTATTTTCCGTCCCGTTAGGAATTTTAGGTGCTCTATCGTATACAGGGAAAAATAAAGTTGTGAAATTTTTGATTTCAACTTATACTTGGATTTTTCGTGGAACGCCATTGATGCTACAGCTTTTGATGGTATATTACGGATTACCGCTTATAAAAATAAACGGATACAGCATAACCTTAACAGCTTATTTGGCAGTTGTAGTAACATTTATCATAAATTATGCTGCCTATCTAATAGAAATTATAAGAAGTGGACTTGAGAGCATTGATAAAGGACAGCATGAAGCTGCAAAAGTCTTGGGTTATACATATTGGCAAAAAATTATTTATATCATTTTGCCACAGGCGTTAAGAAGAGTACTTCCAACTTTGGGAAATGAAGCAATTACCCTTATAAAAGATACATCGCTTATGTATATTTTGGCTGTTACGGAAGTTATGAAGAGAACAAAAGATTTGGCGAATATTTCTTACACGATAACTCCTTATATTTGTGCAATTATCATTTATTTAATACTTAGTTTTTGTGTTGACAGATTGTTTAAAATCATTGAAAAACGAAATAAAGTTAGAATTTAATATTATTTTGTGAATCTAACAATAAGTTTTAACTATGATATTTTTAAATTGAGTTTTGCTACCAAGAGAATTTCGGAAAAGATATTAAAGAGGCAAACATAAGATTTTGTAGAAGAAATAGGAGTTAAATAATGGAAAAAATAATAGAAGTAAAAAATTTAAAAAAGAGTTTTGGAGAAAATGAAGTTTTGCATGATATAAATTTGAATATTAATAGAGGAGAAGTTGTTTCACTTATAGGGCCTTCAGGAAGTGGAAAATCCACTATTTTAAGATGTATCATCGATTTGGAAACGATTACCTATGGTGATATCTTTATTGAAGGAAAAAATTTGAAAGATAAAAAGATAAAAAAACAAATTTTACTAAAAACAGGAATGGTTTTTCAGTCGTTTAATTTATTTCCGCATATGACAGTGAGAAATAATATTGTGAGAACGCTAAAATTAGTAAAAAAAACTTCTTTAGATGAAGCAACAAAAATTGCAAAAGAAGTTTTGGAAGTCGTTGGACTTTCTGATAAAATTGATAATTTTCCTAGCGAACTTTCAGGAGGGCAGAGACAAAGAGTGGCAATTGCTAGAGCTTTGGCGCTTCAACCCGATATTCTGCTTTTTGATGAACCAACTTCAGCACTTGATCCAGAACTTGTAAAAGAAGTTTTGGATATAATAAGAAAATTAAAAAATAAAAAAATAACAATGCTAATTGTCAGCCACGAAATGAATTTTGTGAAAGAAATTTCAGATAAAGTTGTCGTTCTAGAAAAAGGAAAAATATTGGAAAAAGGAACTTCAAAACAAATTTTTGAAAATCCAAAATCCAGTCGTGTAAGAGAATTTTTAAATACAATTTATTAGTATTTTTATTTTTGAAAAATTACTGAATTTTTAGTATGGCAGTCGAGTTTAAAATTGTTAAAATAATAATTTCTAAGCAGGGGTACCATCGCCATACCCCTGCACCCCGGCTAGTCTACGACATTTTTATGCACTGCCAAAAAACTCGCACTAGTCGTGCTCAAACAGTTTTGTCAGCACATAAAAATGCTCCGACGAATAAAGAAATAAAATAAACAAATGACATCTTGTAATCAAAAATAAATTAAAAATATTGAAATTAGAAATATATCTTTGAAATTTTTATTATTTTAAGAAAAAAACATTTGCATATACACATAAAAGATGATATAATGAAGCATAATAATTCTGATTCTAAAATTATTTGAAAGTAAAAAATAGATTGGAATAAAATAGGTATGAAAGAGGTGAGAAATGGATGGAAAGTTTTATTCAAATAAAAGATTTAGTAAAAAAATATAAATTAGCTGATGGAAAAGAGATTTTTGCGGTAGATAACGTTAATCTTGAAATTGAAAAAGGCGATATTTATGGAATTATGGGACTTAGTGGCGCTGGGAAATCGACGCTTATAAGACTTTTAAATAGACTTGAAGAACCGTCTTCAGGACAGATTTTGGTTCGGGAAGAGACAGATTCAAATGATGAAAATTCTGATCTTGTGAATAAAAATATTTTGGAATTTAACCAGAAGGAACTCAGAGAATATAGAAAAAAAGCAGGAATGATTTTTCAGCACTTTAATCTTTTAAATTCAAGAAATGTTGCACAAAATGTTGCGTTTCCTCTAGAAATTTCTAATTGGGAAAAAGATGCTATTGATAAAAGAGTGGACGAATTGCTTGAAATCGTTGGACTTTCGGACAGAAAAGAAAATTATCCAGAACAGCTTTCAGGAGGTCAAAAACAGAGAGTGGCAATTGCAAGAGCCTTGGCAAACAATCCTAAAATACTTTTATCAGATGAAGCAACTTCAGCGCTTGACCCCAGAACGACAAATTCAATTTTGGAGTTATTAAAAGAGATAAACAGGGAATTTGGGATAACTATTATTCTTATTACTCACCAGATGGAAGTGATTAGGAAAATATGCAACAAAGTTGCGATTATGTCAGACGGAAAAATTGTGGAAACAGGGACAACTAAACAAATATTTTTAAGTCCAAAAAATGAGCTTACTAAAGAATTTGTAGATCATTTGTCGCACGACACTTTTAGAACGGAAGAAGAAATTAAGCGAAGAAAAGAAAATAGTAGTGGGAGTAAATTGAGATTAAAGTTAAAATATAACGAAGAGCAAGTTAACCGCTCCTATATAGCAGAACTTATAAGAACTTTTGATGTGGAAGTAAATATTTTAGGTGGTTTTATTGATAAAGTCAGCAATATCATAATTGGAAATGTACTTATTGAAATTACGGCAAATGAAACAAAAGTACATGAAATCATAGATTGGCTTGCAAAACATAAAATAGATTCGGAGGTGTTATAGTTTATGAGATTTGACTGGATAGAGTTTTTTCAGTTTCAAAATATGATTGGACCACTTTGGGAGACGATTTATGTAGTTGGAATTGCAACTGTAATTTCACTGATTATTGGCTTTCCAATAGGAATTTTGCTTGTTACTTCCGAAGAGAAGGGGATACGTCCAAATAGAACGTTGCATAAAATACTAGATATTATTTTGGTAAATATAACAAGGTCAATTCCATTTATAATATTAATGGTTTTGTTAATTCCAGTGTCGAGATTAATTGTGGGAGTATCGTATGGAAATGTCCCATTTATTGTACCACTTGCGCTAGGAGCTGCTCCATTTGTTGCAAGAATAATTGAAGGAGCGCTAAAGGAAGTGGATGAAGGGTTAATAGAAGCCTCAAAATCAATGGGAGCAAATTATAAAGAAATAATTTTAAAAGTGATGATACCTGAAGCTCTGCCATCGCTAGTTCATGGGATTACTTTGTCGATTATTACACTTATTGGATATTCAGCACTTGCGGGAACTATCGGTGGCGGTGGACTGGGTAAAGCAGCTGTAATAGATGGTTTCAATAATCAAAATTACGCAGTTATGTGGCAATCTACGATTGTTATCATTATTTTAGTCCAGGTTATACAATTTGCTGGAGATAAAATTGTAAATAAAATTATTAATAAAAGAAAAAAAGTGTAAATAAATAATTTAAAAAGAGAGGATGATATAAATGAAAAAAATATTAGCATTATTAGTGGCACTTACACTATTTGTGGTGTCTTGTGGAAAAGGGGAAAAATTGAAAGTTGGAGCGACACCTGTTCCCCATGGAGAATTACTAAAATTAGTAAAGGATGATTTGAAAAAACAAGGAATTGATTTGGAAATTGTGCAATTTGACGATTATATCTTGCCAAATAAAGCTCTTGCAGATAAAAGCATAGACGCAAACTTTTTCCAACACGTTCCGTATATGGAAGATTTTGCCAAAAAAAATAATATTCCTTTAGTATCAGTTGGAAACGTGCATTTAGAACCAATGGCACTTTATTCTAAAAAAGTTAAAAATATAAAAGACTTAAAACCAAAAGATACGCTTATTATTCCAAATGACCCGACAAATGGTGGAAGAGCTTTAATTTTACTTGACAAAGCTGGAATTATAAAATTAAAAGACAACAAAAAATTGGATTCTACTACAAAAGATATCGTAAGCAATCCAAAAAATATTAAAATTGTAACTTTGTCAAATGAACAAATCGCACCAAGATTAGTTGAAGTGGCAGGAGCAATTATAAATTCAAACTTTGCAATTAATGCGGGAGTTACAAAAAATGAAATTATTTTGCAAGAAGATAAAAATTCACCATATGCAAACGTTGTAACTGTTCTAAAAGGTAATGAAAATGACCCTAGAATACAAAAATTGATGAAAGCTCTACAAAGTGAAAAAGTTAAAAAATATATTGAACAAAAATATGAAGGAAGAATTATTCCAGCATTTTAGTTTTTTTAATTTTTTTTAACAGAGGGAAAAAGCCATCACTTCCCTTTGTTTCTATGTTAGTCTTTGATGTTAAAAATTAAGACACTATTATTGAAATAGTGTCTTTTTTTAATTCCTTTTAACAAGGGGAAAACATCGCCTTTTCCCCTTGACCCTGCGCTAGTCTTCGACATTTTTATGCACTGCCAAAAAACTCGCTTTCGCTCAGACAGTTTTGTCAGCACATAAAAATGCTCCGACGGTTTAAATTTATTTCAAGAAATTATGGTACTTTTATATGGTAGTAAAGTTTGAATTGTTGAGGTACTTTGATGTATTGACAATGTGTTGAAAAATTGATACAATAAATTTAAGAAGGAGGTGTTTGTTATGACAAATGCTAATTTAAGTATTAGAGTTGATAAAGATACGAAAGAAAAAGCGAATGAACTATTTAACAGACTTGGGCTAACAATGACGACAGCTGTAAATATATTTTTGAAAACTGCGATTAGAGAAAATGGGATTCCTTTTGAATTAAAGTTGGAAGAAGAGCCGAATGAAACAACGATACGGGCAATTGAAGAAGGAAGAAGAATTGCAAAAGATGACAGCATAAAAGGATATGACAATATAGAGGAGTTGAGAAAAGCACTTGGCGTATAAAGTTAAGTTTACAGGACAATTTAGAAAAGATTTAAAATCGGCAAAAAAACAAGGAAAAGATCTTAATAAACTCTTTGATGTGATAAAAGTATTGGAAAAAGGTAAAAAACTTGAAGATAAATATAAAGATCATAGTTTATCAGGAAAATATAGTGGAACAAGAGAATGTCATGTCGAGCCAGATTGGCTATTAGTTTATGAAATAATAGATGATGTATTAATGCTCGTATTATACAGATTAGGTTCACATTCAGAACTATTTTAATTAGTACAGTTATTTTATAAGAAAAAAAATATCTCTTTTTCAAAAAACTCTACTGGTCGTGCTCAAACAGTTTTATCAGCATATAAAGATTTTTCGGCGGTTTAAATTACTATATTTTAAAATTCTAGAAAAATTTTTAAAATTAAAAAAATGAGTGATGTAATGATTTTGAGAGAGTGTCCAGAATTTTGTGTAAACTCAAAATATAATATATGGTACAGGATGGTATTTTTATCATCCTGTTTTTAAATCCTTCCTTCAAAATAGAGAGTGTCCAGAATTTTGTGTAAACTCAAAATATAATATATGGTACAGGATGGTATTTTTATCATCCTGTTTTTAAATCCTTCCTTCAAAATAAATACTTAACTGAGAATATATTTCTCCCCAGCCCGGTATTCTTCCAGTCCATTTCCTTGTTGCTTCCTTTAAACTTAAATATACTGACTTCATCAATGCTTCATCTGTCGGATAAAGTGATTTTGTCTTCGTATACTTTCTTAATTGTCTGTTTAAGCTTTCTATCGGGTTTGTCGTATATATCAGCTTTCTTATCTTTGTATCATATTTAAAGTATGTTGTCAACTCATTCCAGTTACTTCTCCAGGAATTAATTACTGCCATATACTTTTTACCCCATTTTTCTTCTAGTTCATCCAGTTTAAACTCTGCCTGTTCCAGTGTTGGTGCATTGTACATTTCTTTTAAGTCTGATGTAAATTCCCTTACATCTTTGTAAGATATGTATCTTATGCTGTTTCTAATTTGATGAACCACACATTTTTGAATTTCTGTCTTAGGGAACACCGAAGATATTGCTTCGCTGAACCCTTTTAAATTATCAACAGACATAATTAGTATATCCTGAACTCCTCTGTTTTTTAATTCATTTAAAACATTTAGCCAGTACTTGCTTGATTCATTTTCTCCTATCCAAAATCCTAAGACCTCCTTTCGCCCTTCCTTATCTATTCCTATAGCTAAATATACCGCCTTTTTAACAACAACTCCATCTTTTCTTACGCTGTAATGGATAGCATCCATAAAAACTATTGGGTATACATCCTCAAGCTGTCTAGACTGCCATTCCCTAATTTCAGGTATAATTTTATCTGTAATTTTACTGATCATAGATGGCGAAACATCAATTCCATAAAGATTATTGAGATGGTCCTCGATATCTCTATTGCTCATTCCTTTAGCATAAAGAGAAAGAATCTGTCCTTCAATGCCAGTAATTTCTCTTTGATATTTAGGGATGATTTGAGGCTCAAACTCAGCATTTCTATCTCTAGGAATATCTAAATCAAGATTGCCATACTCACTTCTAACAGTTTTCTTGGAATGTCCATTTCTAGCATTAGAAGTAGTCTTATCTTTCATAGAATGTTTAGCATACCCCAGTTCATGCTCAATTTCAGCTTCAAGCATGGTTTGGATAGTACCCGAAAGCAAATCCTTAAGCATATCCTTAATATCATTAGTATCTTTAATATTGTAATCCTCAATCAGTGTTTTAAAAATTTCGTTGTCAATTTTCTTTTTAGTCATAACAAAAACCTCCAAATATTATACAGTTATTTTACCATATATTATCTAGAGGTTTACACAAAAATTTTTACACACCCGATTTTGAAAAAAATCATTCTGATATGAAATAAATAAATTACAAAAATTAAGACACTATTACTAAAATAGTGTTTTTTTTGTAACTAAAAGTCAAGACCACCCTTCAAAAGGGTGGCTTGCTCTACGGCTATAAGCCGTCGGGTCTCCTACTTCGCCTAAAGACGATACTTGACCTTCGTTCAAGCTACTGTTGTATTTGACTCGTTGCTACCTCTTAAAGAGGTATCCGTACTACTTGCTACCCTTAAAAGGGTCTTCATATTCCTTTACACTTAATTTGTCCATCGCTATATCATGTTTCTCCTGTTCGGCTATATATTTTTTTATTGTTGCTTCATTTAAGCCTACTGTGCTTACATAATATCCTTCTGACCAGAAATGTCTGTTTCCAAATTTATATTTTAAGTTTGCATGCTTATCAAACATCATCAATGCACTTTTCCCTTTCAGATATCCCATAAAACTTGATACACTTATTTTTGGTGGTATGCTTACCAGCATATGCACGTGATCTTTCATCAGATGTCCTTCTATTATTTCAACTCCTTTATATTCACATAATCTTCTTAAAATTTCTCCCACACTTTTTCTGTATTGACTATATACAATTTTTCGTCTATACTTAGGTGTAAATACTATATGATACTTACACATCCATTTAGTATGAGACAGGCTATTAGTTTTATTAGCCATATAAACACCTTCCTTTCATTAATAGTAGCTTGAACAACTCTATTATAACGGAAGGTGTATTTTGTTGCAAACTTACGTTTCCGCACCCGCATAGCAGGTGGTTTTATGTTTCGCACGCTTTGCGTACTCAACTGACTAAAGTCAATAATAAAAAAAAATTTTTTTATTAAAAAAATAAAAAACTTTTTTACTTTATCCTTATAAATGTTGAGCTTGTTTTTGTTTTACCTTTACAAATAAATAAAAAATTGGTCATTATTAAAAAATTTTTGAAAAATCTTAAAAAAATACTTGCTTTTTTTTTTTTTTTTTTGTTACAATATTAACGTCAGATGAGACAAAAACAAATTAAATTGAAGAAACTGAAAAATCTATTAACCACTCACTCACTCATTTTAAACTATTCCTGATAGTTTTTTTGGATTTTTTAATTTTAGGAAAGAAGAGGTAAAAGTTATGACAAATGATTTGAGAATTCTAAAAAAAGAATTGAAATCTTTTGCAAAAAGAGTTAAAGATTTTAAGTACACTGATTCGGCGCTTATCACTTTCTTACTTACAGGACTAATAATGCTTAGCGGTATTTCACTTAATCTTTACTCAGATGAAATTAAGGCGCAGCAGGAAGCAATAAACACTTCAATAACGCAAATTAGAAAGGATTTTAAACGGGCAAGACAGGAAAATAACAAGCTTTTGAGAAACACAAACTTAGAACTAATTCAACTAATGGAGCAAGGAGACCAAGTGGTAAAATCACCTTGGAGCAGCTGGCAGTTTGGAATGAATTATGTGTATAACGACTGGCAAGGAACTTATAAAGGTCGTGGAGATAAAAAGGAATCTATGAAGTATGCAAGGGTAAATGACAAGTTTGGTACTTATACAGGAGCAAAGCAGGGAACTACTGAGTTGAAAAGGGTAATTGAACCAGTTTCAGCTGTGCCTGTGGATGCGGCAGTTAGACCAAAAACTGTAACTATAAATGCTGTAGCCGGTGCCTCAGCTCCGGTTATAACAACACCGACTTTGAATGTTAATGTGTCAAGTGTAACACCGTCAACTACAACGGTTCCATCTATAACAGCTCCTACTGTAGCGATACCAGGAATTAGTATGGAATCAATAAATGGTTATAATTTAATATTCCCAAATAGTGGCGTGTACGGAACTGATATTCCTCATGCTACAGATATGACAGTTTCAAGTAGTACAGGAGTTAAAAGTTCTCCAGTAGCAAATCCAGTAGTAAATAGTGAGCAATATATTTCTTATTTCTATTCTGGTCAAAATGTTACTAAGGCAGGAACAAAGGATGCAACAGTAACTATTAAAGATGATATTATTGTAGATAATTTTAATGGAAATAATAAATATTATGCTGGTGGTTCTCGATATGCGTATACGGATGATGTGTTTATGGCAGGAACTGGAACTAATCGAAGCTCGTTTACACTTCAAACACAAGATAAAGTGACATTGAGGGGACCTAAAATAGTTGCATTATTAGCAGAAGAAACATTATGGAATGCAGGATATACTGATTTTAATATAAAAAATAAAGGAACTATAACAGATTATAATGAAGGATTAAGTGCGGGTGCGACTCTTTCTTCTACAACGGGAAATGATACTGTTAAAGTAGATGCTAGCGGATATTCAGGATATAAAACTGGTATTGCGCTTACAACAGAAGAATCAGATTCTTGGTCACAGGGGCATAATAATTACAATTTACAAAATGATGGTACTATAGAATTTTATGGAAGTAATTCTACTGGGATTCAATATGATTCAACAAGAGAATCAGCATATTCTTATATAGGAATGTTTAATGAAGGGAATACTTTTTTTAGAAGAGAAAATGGTTCTAAAAGTCCCATTCCAGGAGCTAATATAAATTGGTGGACAACGCCTATAACTTGGGGTGATGGTCCAGCAAAAGTTTCTTTAATTAATGCAAATGGTTCAAAAATTATACTACATGGAGATTATTCACATGCCTTAAAAATGGCGGGAGAATTAGTGAGATATGGTACTAATGATGGAACTGATTCACAATTCTATAATTTAGGAACAATCACTATAACTGGTAATAATGGATCTAAAGGCTCATCAGCCGCTATTACTAAAATGACATCAAAATTGACAGATACAAGAGGAGCAAATGATGGAGGAACAACTGGTGTAAAATTAAGAGGTAATTATGATTCAGATGACGGAGATATTTCAGATGCTATAATGCAAAATAAAGGAACTATTGAAATTGCTGGATATAATAACGCTGGATTATTAATAGAATCTAATAATAAAGATACGACTATAAATGCAAGTAACGGAGTTATAAACATTGATAGAGATAAAAATCAGAATAAAAAAGCCGCAAGTAATGCAGCAATAAGAGTACAGGCTAGCAAAATAGATCCTACTCAAGTGACTGCGACAACTGCAAATTATCGTGATACAAGTGGTACATATACAGGTTCTTTGAATTTAAGTGGAATAATAAATGTAAGAACTCAAGCCAAAGTTCAAGGAGTAAATAACGGAACAATTAATCTTCTGAATAGTACAGACAATGGGCAACAGGGGGGAATGGAAACGTTGGTATCTATGCAGTAACTGAAACAGGATCTACGGGGACTTCTGGTTCAGAGATAACAGGTATTAATAATACAACTGGTAAGATAAATGTACTTTATAATAATGTAGGAATGATGTCGTCACAAGATGCGGGGCTTTCTAACTATAATACAAATATTATAAATAAAGGGACAATAGAAGTAGGTTCAAGTGATAGCGGAACTAATGTAACATCTGGTGGAGTTGGTATGTATGTTGGAAAGAAAGATAGTAACGGTGAGCAAAGTGGAGGAGTAATTACATCATATGCAAACAACGTCGGAGTTGTAAATAACGGAATCTTTAACTTCAACGGTGGAACAATTTCGGCAAATGGAGTAAATTCAGTGGGAGTTTATTCTAAAGGTGGAGGAAACTCAAAGACATATATAGGTAACAATACTCCAAATTCAGCAACATTAAATGTGTCTGATGGTGGAGTAGGACTTTATACAGATGATGGTTCTACACAAACTTTACAAGGGTTGAATGCCAATGTTTCAGGAACTGACAAGGCTGGATCAATTTTATTCTATAACATTAAATCACAAGCAGCATCAGGTAATGGAAAATTTGATTTGACAAACCCAAATGCAGGTAATGCTACAATGGGTGCTCATTCATTTGTTTTCTATACTAATGATAATCTATTTTCAGGTGGAACGACATTTACTCAATTTTTAAATGATTGGATTGGTACATCATCAGGTCCAGGAGTAAATTTAACAATGAACTCTGGTTCAAGTTTATTATTAGATGATGTAAGTGGTGCTGGAAACAAAAATGTATTATTCAGTAATATAACACCTATAACAGGTCCAACTTTGCAAAATAAAAATGGTCAAATAGTAGCAACGCTAACTGGAGATTATCAATATTTGACAGTAAAGGGAGCAGATGTAAAAGTCGATGAAACAAACTATGATTTATCAGATCCTAATAATAAATTAAACAAAGTTTCAATATATGACTCGAATATAACTGTAAATAATGGAACAACTATTCACGATGGAGCTACCCCTAATGTGGCAACATCGACTAATTTGGTTAGTCAAGGGTATATCCTTGGAGTAAATAATGGAAAAACATTGATTAACAAAGGAACAATTACAATGAATTCTTCAACACCTGCACTAAAGACATTAGTTGCAGTAGGAACTGATGGAAGTGCTACACCGACAAGTTCAAAAGCTATAAATGATGGAACAATTACAAGTAAAATCAATGATGGAATTGGAATTTATGTTGGAGACGGTGCAGAAGGTACGAATAACAGTGGTAAAACCATAACAATGGACGGAACAAAAGCGTTTGGTATGGTCGGTTCAGAAGCTAATACAGAAAACCAGGGTGATATTATAGTTAACGGAGCGTCATCAATAGGAATGTACTCTATTGAAACTAAAGCTTCACCTTCAGATAAAGTGGCAAAAAATAGTGGAACTATAACAACAACTGGAGATAATAACATTGGAATGGTTGGAAATTATTCTGACATATTAAACGATACAAAAGGAGTAATTAAATTAAATAATTCTAATAATAATGTTGGAATGTATACTTCAGCAGGAACTAGTGGAAAAATTACAAACAATGGAACTATTACAGGAATAGACGGAACAATAGGAATTTATGGAACTGATAGAGTTGAATTGGGAAGTAGTTCAAGTATAACAGTTGGAGATAGAGGAGTTGCTCTGTACTCGGATACAGGAAATGTTACAGTTAATCCCGGAGCTAAGATTGAATTAATAAAAGGTGGAACTGGTTCAACACCGGCTGACAATGCAACAGGAGTATTTATAGACAATTCTCGTGGTACAGCTTCAACTGTAAATATGAATGTACATAACTTAGTTCAAAGTAATCTTGGTAAAAACTCTTATGGATATTTCTTTAAAGATGTGAATACTTTAAATTACACAAATACAAACGGAAGTAATCCAATTACATTAGACGATGGTTCAATTTTTGTCTATTCTGATGCAACTGCTGGAAATGTATATAATACACAAGACTTAACTGCTGTGGGTAATGGAGTAATTGGACTATATCAAACTGGCGGAACAATTACAAATGATGGAAAACTTGATTTTAGTGCAGGAACAAAAAATACTGCAATATATACTGCAAATGGAACAGCAATTAACCAATCAGCTGGAACAATTGGTGTAGGAGCTTCTAGTTTTGGTATGGTTACAACAGGTGGTACTTTAACAAATGATGGAAAAATCAATATAACAGCAAACAAAGGTACTGGTATGTATTCATCTAGTTCAAATGTAACAACAAATAACGGCTTAATAACAACAGCAGCTGGTGTAACCGATGCAGTTGGTATCTATGGTAAATCTGTAAATAATACATCAAGTGGTAAAATTACTGTTGGAGACAGCGATATAGCTATTTATACTGACGGAGGAAATGTAACAAATGATGGAGACATCACAGTTGGAAATAATAAAGCAATTGGTGTTTTAGCAATTGGAGCTAATCAAAATATTGCTTTAAATGGAAATGTAGCAATTGGTGATGATTCGTTTGGATTAGTAAACAAGGGAAATAGCAATAAAATTACTTCTAATGCCTCAAACACTACATTAGGAACAGATGCAGTATTTATTTATCAAAATGATAATACTGGAGAAGTAAAAAATTATACTAACCTGGTTTCCACTGGAGACAGAAACTATGGACTATACGGAAATGGTACTACTGAAAACTACGGAACAATAGACTTCTCAAATGGAAATGGTAACGTTGGAATGTATGCAACTGCTGGTGGTGTTGGAACAAACTTTGGAACAATTAAAGTTGGTGCTTCAAACACAGGTGCAAAAGAATATGGTGTAGGTATGGCTACAGGATATTATGATGAAACAACACATACAACCTCAAATGAAGGAACAATCATAAACAGAGGAAAAATAGAAGTAAGCAAGCCGAACACAATGGGAATGTATGCGGTAGGACCTAATTCAAAAGCAATAAACTATGGAGATATAGACTTGTCAGGAAATGATACGATAGGAATGTATCTTGACAGAGGTGCCAAAGGTGAAAACTGGGGACATATTCAAACGACAGCATCAGGACTTAAAGGAGTAAAAGGAATATATCTTTCAAATGGAAGCTACATTAAGAACTACGGAACAATAAACATAGCAGCTTCAGATATGAAGAGTGCAGGAATATGGTCTGATACGCAATCGCAATCAAATGCCGAAGAAAATGCAAGTGGAGTAAATCCAGTAACAGGGGCAAGTCAGACAGGAACATCAACACCGGCAATGAGAGTAGTTACAGCAGATGACATGAAGGAAATGGGAGGAGTAACAATAAAGGTTCCGCCTAGAGCGACACCGGTAACAGTAACAGATGCACACGGAAACGTAATACCGATAGTAAAAGTTGACACAGACACTCCAACACCAACCCCAGTGTCAGTAACAGTAACATCGCCGTCAGGAATAACAACGTTAAACTTGGCAGCAAACAATATGCAAAACTTCGCATCATCTTCAGAAGCGACAAGCCTTGGAATGTATGTGGATACATCGGGAGTAAATTACACAAATCCAATACAGGGACTTAATAATTTAGTTGGACTTCAAGATATAAACTTGTATTTTGGACCGGAAGCTTCGAGATACACTACATCTAAAGCGATAGAAATAGGGGATAATATTTTAAAACCTTACAATGACGCGTTAAGAGGACTGGTAACAGCAGGAACAACATTGTATGTAACTTCACCAAGTCTAACTTGGATGGCACAGCCAACAAAAAATGCTGCAACAGGACTGTTAGACAAAGTATACTTAGTAAAAGTTCCGTATACAGCGTTTGCAAAAGATGGAGATGACCAGACATACAACTTCCTTGCAGGACTGGAACAAAGATATGGAGTACAAGGATTAGGAACTAAGGAAAAATTGATATTTGACAAGATAAGCAGTTTAACTGGAGGAGAAGGACACATACTGGCTCAGGCGATTGATGAAATGAAAGGACACCAGTATTCAAATATCCAGCAGAGAACAAAAGAAACAGGAGATATTTTGAGCAATGAGTTCAACTATTTGCAGACTGAATGGGAAAACCCAACAAAAGATAACAACAAGATAAAAGCGTTTGGTCATAGAGGAGAATACAAGACAGATACAGCAGGAGTAATTGATTATTCAAACAACGCTTACGGAGTAGCCTATGTTCATGAAAATGAAACTGTTAAATTGGGAAATAGCTCAGGATGGTATGCGGGAGCGGTAACAAATAGATTTAAATTTAAGGATCTAGGAAAATCAAGAGAAGACCAGACAATGATAAAAGCGGGAATCTTTAAGAAAATGTCTCCAGCTTCTGACCACAATGGCTCATTACAGTGGACAATTTCAGGTGAAGCGTTTGCAGGAATAAACCATATGAAACGAAGATACTGGATAGTAGATGACACTTTTGAAGCGAAATCAGACTATGGAACATATGGAGTGGCACTAAAGAATGAAGTTGGAAAAGACTTTAGAACAAGTGAGAGAACAAGTATAAGACCATATGGAGCATTAAACTTGGAATACGGAAGATACACAGGAATAAAGGAAGACGGACCGATGGCACTAGAAGTAAGAGGAAATGACTACATTTCAGTACAGCCGGAAGCAGGAGTATCATTTAATTATAGACAGCCAGTGGGAGTAAGAAGCAGCATAAGAGCAAGTTTAGTAGCAGCGTATACAAATGAGCTTGGAAAAGTGAACGATGTAAAAAACAAAGCGAAATTAAGAGGAACAGATGCAGAATACTATGAACTACGAGGAGACAAGGAAAATCATAAGGGAAGCGGAAAGTTTGATTTAAATTTAGGCTTTGAAAATACAAGATTTGGAGTAACAGTAAATGCAGGATATGATACAAAAGGAGAAAATATAAGAGGAGGTATAGGATTTAGATTGATTTACTAATCTTACTAAACTCTACAAAATTTAATTTAAATAAAAAATAGTGAAGCTTTTGTGGTTTCGCTATTTTTTTTAAGCAGGGGTACCATCGCCGTACCCCTGCACCCTGGCTAGTCTTCGACATTTTTATGTACTGCCAAAAAACTCGCACTAATTGTGCTCAGACAGTTTTGTCAGCACATAAAAATGCTCCGACGGTTTAAATTTTACTATTATACAAAAGGTGTCGTGATTTTTTTGGAGTAAAGACGACTGTCTGAACGAAGTGAGTTTCGGCTTTGACGCAAAAAAATGCTTAGACGCGTGTGGGGATTATAAGGGGAAATGGCGGTCCTTTCCCTTTATGTAAAAAAATAAAAAACTATATCTTTTGTTATTTTTTTATTTGATTTTGTTAAAAAAAAATGATATAATTTGAAAGATAGAATTTAGTATAATATTTTATGATATGATTTTAATTGAATTTTGTTTAAAAGTATATAGTTTTTAAGAAAAAATAATTGAAATGAAAGGAAAAAAATGAAAAAGATATTTATAATTTGTGCAATTTTAGTAACTGCAAGTAGTGCTTTTGCTGATGAAAATACAAATGCGGCAGCAGCAACTGAAACGAAAGTAGAAGGAGCAAATAAAAAAACAACTGTAAAAAAAGCTGGATTTTGGGATTTTTATGAACAACAGCAGACAAAATTTTTAAAGCCTAATGATCAAAAATTGTTTAATGATTTAGATAAAAGTGTGAGACCGCAAGATGATTTTTACAAATATGTAAACAATAAATGGGATAAAAGTACAGTGATTCCAAGAGCAAAATCAGCTTGGGGATCATTTGTCGAAGTTACGGAAAAAAACCATGATTTCTTGAAAAATTTGATAAAGGAACTGGAAGAAAAAAATGTGAGCGGAAATACAAATGAACAAAAAATTTTGACTTTATACAAAAGTTTTTCTGACATGAAAAAAAGAAATGAACTTGGAATTTCGCCTATTAAAAACAGCTTAGAAAAGATCGATGCAATAAAAGATATAAAAGATTTACAGAAATATAATATCGAAAATACAAGACAGGGGAAAAACGAATTTTATGGCTGGGGAATTGGAGCTGATTTTAACAACGCCAAAAATTATGCAGTATTTTTAGGAAGTGCAAGTTTAGGATTATCGGTGGACTACTATCAAAAAGATACCGCTGAAAACAGAAAAATTTTGGCAGAATATACAAATTATGTCAGTGATATACTAAAATTTGCCGGAGAAAAAGATACATTGCAAAAAGCTCAAAAGATTGTGCAATTTGAAAAAGATATGGCGAATACGATGTTAAAAGTGGAAGATTACCATGATGTGAAAAAGTACAACAATCCAAAAAGTGTAAAGGACTTGGCAAATATTACAAAAAATATAAATTTAGCTGACTATTTGCAAAAAGTTGGAGTAAATACAGATAAAGTCATCATTACTGAGCTAAATTACTTTAAAAATCTGGATAGATTCTTGCGAGATGAAAATATAGATTTAATCAAGGACTATATGAAATTTCAATTAGTTGACGGCTCATCTTCATACCTTACAGACGAACTTGGAAAAAGAAGTTTTGAGTTTTATGGAAAATATTTAAATGGTCAGAAAGAAAGAGAAACTCTTGAAAAAAGGGCATTATATTTTACAAACGGTTCGCTTGGAGAGATGGTAGGACAAATTTATGTCAAAAGAAATTTTTCGCCTGAAGCTAAAAGAGATACAAAAGAAATGGTTGAATATATAAGAAAAGCGCTAAAAAATAGAATTACAAAACTTACTTGGATGAGTGAAACGACTAAGAAAAAAGCGCTGGAAAAATTGGCAAAAATAAATGTTAAAATAGGTTATCCAGATAAATGGAAAGACTACAGCACATTAGTTTTCACAAATGACGATACACTTTATGACTTAGTTGAAAAAATGAACGACTGGAGCTACAAAGAAGCTCTAAAAAAAGTTGGAAAACCTGTAGATAAAACTGAGTGGGGAATGTCTGCAAATACAGTAAATGCCTATTATTCACCAACTGGAAATGAAATAGTATTTCCAGCAGGAATACTTCAGCCTCCATTTTATGATGTCAAAAACTCTGAAGCCGCTGCAAATTTTGGAGCGATTGGAACTGTGATTGCACATGAAATAACGCACGGATTTGATGTATCGGGAGCTTCATACGACGGGGATGGAAACGTGAAAAACTGGTGGACAGCTGAGGACAAGGCAAAATTTGATGCAGTTTCTAAAAAATTGGCAAATGAATTTTCAAGTTACACAGTAATTGATGATACAAAAGTAAACGGTGAATTTACATTGACTGAAAATATCGCTGATTTAGGTGGAGTAAACATCGCTTATGATGCATTACAACTTTATTTAAAAGATCATCCAAATTCAACAAAAGCTTATGATGACACAATAAGTAAACTTTTCTTTTTAAGTTATGCGAGAATGTGGCGTCAAAAATCAACACCTGAATATTTAAAAAATATGACAAAATCAGATTCTCATTCACCAAATTTCTTAAGAGTAAACGCCATTTTGAAAAATGTTGATGCTTTTGAAAAAACATTTGAAGTAAAAGAAGGAGACAAAATGTATAAAGCTCCTGCTGATAGAATTAAAATCTGGTAAAAATTTTTAGCAGTGCATAAAAATGACTTGAGCCTTGCCGGAGTGCAGGGGTGCGGCGATGAGAACTTCTGCTTAAAAAAATAAATTATTTTAGTAACTTCGTGGGTTAAATAAGAAACTTAAAATAAAAGTTTTTATTTATCCCTAAATATTTTGTTCTGTGTTATAAAAATTTTTAGGGGTTGAAAAAATATAAAAAGTATGATATAATTTATTTACGAAAATAGGTTTTTACAAGAGTGGGTTATTCCCACTCTTTAGTTTTAGATATAGAGGTGAATTATGGAACGAATTTTGAATGAATTTGAAAAGAAAATCGAATTGCATTTGAAAGAAATGAACTTAGAGTTGGCAGATGTCGAGTATGTAAGGGATGGGGGATACAATTATTTAAGAGTTTATGTTGAAAAAGAAGAAGGGATAACAACGCTTGATGATTGTATTGATTTTAGCAGAAAGATTGATGGAATTGCCGACGAACTTATAGATGAGAAATTTTTTCTGGAAGTTTCAACTCCAGGAATTGAGCGAAAATTGAAAAAGGAAAAAGATTTTTTGAGATTCACTGGAGAAAATATTAATGTTCAAACAAAAAGTAATATCGAAGGAACCAAAAAATTTAATGGAAAACTGGAAAAATTTGAAAATGGTGTAATTTTCATTTCTGATGGAAAATTAAATAAAGTAATACAGATTCCAATAGAGAAATTAAAAAAGGCAAATTTGGTATATGAAATACCTAACGGTATATTAGATAGTGAGGAGGAGTAAAGCAGTGAAAGGAAAAGACCAAAAAATATTTTTGGAAGCACTTGATGAATTAGAAAAAGAAAAAGGAATTTTGAAGGAGGAATTGTTTGAAACAATAGAAACAGCACTTTTAGCAGCATATAAAAAAAATTACGGGGAAGCAGATAATGTTGTAGTTTCAATAAATAGAAATAGTGGAGATGTAAAGGTATTCGCGCAAAAAAAGGTTGTAGAAGCTGTGGAAAATCCAGATGATGAGATAAGTTTAGAAGATGCGCTCTCATTTAAAAAAAGAGCAAAATTAGGTGATGTCCTGGATTTGGAAATCAATGCGGAAAACTTTAAAAGAAACGCAATTCAGAATGCAAAGCAAATTGTTGTGCAAAAAGTTAGGGAATGTGAAAAGAGAAACATTTTTAATAAATTTAAAGAAATTGAAAACACGATTGTTTCAGCAAATGTAAGAAAAACTGATGAAAAAGGTAACTTATATGTCGATATTAATGGACTTGAAGCAATTATTCCAGCAAAGGAATTATCGAGTGTGGACTCTTTTAAACAAGGGGACAGAATAAAAGTTTTCATAGGAGAAGTCGAAGAAAATACAAAATTCACAAAAACATTTATTTCAAGAAAATCGGATGAACTTTTAAGAGGTTTATTAGAACTTGAAATCCCTGAAATTGAAGATGGGATCATAGAAATAAAAAACATTGCCAGAGAAGCTGGAAGCCGTGCTAAAGTGGCAGTTTATTCGAATGATGAAAACCTTGATGTGAAGGGAGCCTGCATTGGTAAAAATGGACTTAGAATACAGAGCATTATTGATGAATTAGGTGGTGAAAAAATTGATATTGTCCTTTGGAATGAAGATATTAAAGAATTTGTAAAAAATTCACTAAATCCGGCACAAGTTTTATCAGTAGAAATTACTAGCGAAAGTAAAGAAACTAAAAATGAAAACGAGAATGAAAGTGAAGATGAAAAAACTAAAAAAGAAACTGAAGAAAAAGGCAAGTTAAAAATTGCAAAAGTATTTGTAAAAGAAAATCAGCTCTCACTTGCAATAGGTAAAAAAGGTCAAAATTCAAGACTTGCAGCTAGACTTTGTGGAATAAAAATTGATATTAATACTGTGGAAGATGACGAAATAGAAGAATAAATTTTTAAAAGGAAAATAAATTATGCCAACTAGAATGTGTGTCTGCTGTCGAAGAAAAGATGAAAAAAGTTCTTTTTTCAGAATGGCACAAAAAGATAAAAAATATATTTTCGACAAAGAAATGAAGATTCAAGCTCGTGGATTTTATGTGTGCAAGACTAAAGAATGTATTGAAAAATTATCAAAAAATAAAAGATACGACATTGAAATTGAGTATTTGGTAAAGATGCTTAAAAATATAAAAAAAAGTGATATAATTGATGTTTTAAAACCAATGAAAAATTCAAAGTTTTTTGTGTTTGGAATCGAAGATAATATTGATTTTATAAAAAAGGAAAAGTAAAATTAGTTGTAATTCCTCGTGATATAAATAAAAAGTATATCGAAGAGTTTTTGCGTCTAAAAGAAAAATATTTAATAAATATTATTTTTATTGAAAAAAAAGAAACGTTTAGTAGATTTTTTATACGAGATGTAAATGTTGTTGGAATTTTTGATAAAAAAGTAATAAAAGGAATACTAAAAAAAATATAGAAAATATAAAGGAAAGTGGAGGTGATCTTGGATGAAAAAAGTACACGAATTGGCAAAAGAAATGGGATATGTCGGAACAGCAAAATTTATTGAGGATATTGCTAAAGTAGGTGTGAATAAAAAACATCATATGAACGCTTTGACTCAGGAAGAAGAAGAACTCATAAAAAAAAGTCTTTCAAAAAATAAAAAAGAAGAAAATCCCACCAAATCAGTAAAAGAACTTCAAAAAAAAGATATTGCACAGGAAAAGGGACAAAATCTTAAAGAAAATCAAAAGAAAATGGAGATGAAAGTTAATTTGAGTAATCAAAATATAGATAAGAATTTGAATAAAGAAAATAGCAAAGATAGTAAAAATTCGCCAATCAATGAAAATAAAGACAATAGAAATTTCAAGGAGAAGGATAACAGCAAAAACCCCAGCAATAAAAATTTTAGAAAAGATAGATCATTTAATAGAGATAATAAAGAGAGCAATAAAGATAGTAAAAATTCAGTAAACAAAGAAAACAGGGGAAATAAAAATTTTAGAGATAGAGAAAATAATAAAAACTCTGATAATAAAAATTTTAGAAAAGATAGATCGTTTAATAGAGATAACCGAGATAATAGAAACTTTGGAAACAGGGAAAATAGAGAAAACAAAGAAAATAGAAATTTTAGGGACAGAAATAACGACAAAAACTCTGATAATAAAAATTTTAGAAAAGACAGATCGTTTAATAGAGATAACCGAGATAACAGAAACTTTGGGAATAGAGAAAATAGAGACAACAGAAATTTTAGGGATAGAGATAATGATAGAAGTTTCGATAATAAAGACAGAGGATTTAATAAAGACAATAAAGATAGAAAATTTGGAGCCAAAAAAGATATTCAATCTGACATCATAACGCCTGTATCTGAAAAAGGTAAAAGCGGCGGAAAAGGTAAAGGGAAATTTGACAAGAAAAAATATGAAAAAAACAGAAGAAACAGGGAACAGGAGAAAGAAAAAGAACTTCGTTCAGATTTTAGAAGAGATGACAAAAAGAAAAAGAAGAACAAAAAACAGGAAAAAGTTGTAAAAGATGAAATCGTAAGAATTGAAGGAGAATCTATAGGAATGATAACAATCGGAGAAGAAATCGTTATCAAAGATCTTGCTGAAAAATTGGGAATAAATATTTCAGACATAATTAAAAAGTTCTTTATGGAAGGTAAAATGCTTACTGCAAATGCAATTTTAACTTTTGAAGAAGCTGAAGAAGTGGCGCTTGACTATGATGTAATCGTGGAAAAAGAAGAAGTCAAAGAAATTAGTTACGGGGAAAAATACCATTTGGAAACAGTGGACAATGAAAAAGATTTAGTAACAAGAGCGCCTGTAATTACTATAATGGGACACGTCGATCACGGAAAAACTTCACTATTAGATGCACTTAGACATACAAATGTAATCGAAGGTGAAGCTGGTGGAATCACTCAAAAAATAGGAGCCTATCAGGTCAACTGGAAAGGTCAGAAAATAACATTTATCGACACTCCTGGACACGAAGCGTTTACTGAAATGAGAGCGCGTGGAGCAAATATCACAGATATTTCCATTTTAATTGTAGCGGCAGACGACGGGGTAAAACCTCAAACTGTAGAAGCTATTTCTCATGCTAAAGAAGCTGGAGTGCCTATAATCGTTGCAATCAATAAAATTGATAAACCAAGCGCTGATCCAATGAAAGTTAGAACTGAGTTGACAGAATATGGACTTATGTCGCCTGAATGGGGTGGAACTACTGAATTCGTAGAAATTTCAGCCAAGAAAAAAATTAATTTGGAAGAATTATTGGAAACAATTTTGATTACGGCTGAACTTGAAGAGTTAAAAGCCAATCCAAAAAAACGTCCAAAAGCTGTTGTTGTAGAATCCAGATTAGATCCAAAAATGGGAGCAGTTGCCGATGTCTTAGTACAAGAGGGGACACTTAAAATAGGAGACATTTTTGTTGCTGGTGAAGCGCACGGAAGAGTTCGTTCAATGGTGGATGACAGAGGTAAAAAAGTTAGTAAAGCTCTAATTTCTCAGCCAGTTGAAATCACGGGATTTAATGTCGTTCCAAATGCAGGAGATATTTTGTACGGTGTAGAAAGCGATAAGCACGCTAAAAAAATTGTAGAAGATTTCATCCGAGAAAAAAAAGCAAACGATCAAAACAAGAAAAAGCATATTTCATTGGAAAGTTTATCTCAGGAATTGGAAGAACAGGAATTAAAAGAGTTAAAATGCATTATAAGAGCGGATTCAAAAGGGTCTGTTGAAGCGTTGAGAGAATCTCTTGAAAAACTGAACAATGAAAAAGTTGTCGTAAATGTAATTCAAGGAAGTGCTGGAGCGGTGACAGAGGGAGATGTAAAACTTGCTGAAGCTTCAAATGCGATAATTATTGCGTTTGGTGTAAGACCAACTACGCCTGCTAGAATCATTGCGGAAAAAGTTGGAGTAGAAATTAGAAATTACAATGTAATTTATCACGCAACCGAAGAAATTGAAAAAGCGATGAAAGGAATGCTTGATCCAGAATATAAAGAAGTGTATTTTGGACGAATTGAAGTTAAACAAGTATTTAAAGTATCAAATGTTGGAAATATTGCAGGAGCTATTGTCGTTGACGGAAAAGTTACGAAAGATTCTAAAATTCGTGTTATTCGTGATGGAATAATCATTTTTGATGGTGAATTAGGTTCGCTTAAAAGATTCAAGGACGATGTAAAAGAAGTTGCAACTGGACAAGAATGTGGAATAGGAATTCAAGATTTTAATGACATCAAGGTTGGGGATATTATTGAATCGTACATTTTGGAAGAAATTCCCAGATAGTCTTTTTGAAGAATTTAAATAATATTTTTGAATA
Source organism: Leptotrichia sp. oral taxon 847 (assembly GCF_001553645.1). Lineage (NCBI taxonomy): Bacteria > Fusobacteriati > Fusobacteriota > Fusobacteriia > Fusobacteriales > Leptotrichiaceae > Leptotrichia > Leptotrichia sp. oral taxon 847. The sequence continues at coordinate 2,099,571 of NZ_CP014231.1, forward strand.
TTTAGTAAAAAGATTTTTTGAAAGGAGGGGAAAAATGAACGAGAGAAGAAGACAGGGACTTGAAAAAGAGATTTCAAGAATTGTTGGAATGACGCTTTTGACAGATATAGAAAATGAAAAAATAAAAAATCTCGTGTCAATCCATAAAGTTGAATTGACAAAAGACGGCCGTTATCTCGATTTGACTTTTTCTATATTAGATTTGAAAAATAATGTGAACAAGAAGAAAATTGAAGAGGATTTGAACAAGTTAAAAGGTTTTTTTAGAAAAAAAATTGGTTCGCATCTTTCGGTAAGATTTGTTCCAGAAGTAAGAATTCATATGGATGACAGCGTCGAATACGGAGTAAAAATATCGTCAATATTAAACGATATTAAAAAAGATTAATAATTTATGAATGTAGAAAGCGATTTAATTTGTAATGAAATGGGAATTAAAAAAATATGATATAAAATATTTAATGTCAAAAAGTTCGGAGTTTGGCGAAAGTAAATTAATTACAAGGCTTTTGCTGAATAGAGGCATTGATACACGAAAAAAAGTTGAAAAATTTTTAAATACAAGCGAAAATGATTTACTAGATCCGTTTTTGTTTGAAAATATGGAAAAAGTTGTAGAAAGAATAAAATTAGCAAAATTAAAAAAAGAAAAAGTTGTAATCTATGGAGATTATGATGTAGATGGAATTTCAGGAGTCGCATATTTGGTCATTATGCTAAGAAAATTGGGATTAAATGTCGACTATTACATTCCTAATCGTGTACACGAAGGTTTTGGAATAAATAAATCCACCTTGAATTTTTTGAAGCGAAGAGATACAAAATTATTTATTACAGTGGACATTTCTATAAATAGTCGCAAAGAAATAATGTTGTTAAAAGAAAGTGGAATTGACATAATTGTAACAGACCATCACAGACAGACAACTGTTTGTGATGAAATGGAAATTTTGACAATCAATCCCAAAATAAGTAAAAGTTATCCAAATAAGTATTTATCTGGTTCGGGAGTTGCATTTAAAGTGGCCTGTGCCGTTTATGAAAGATTTGGGATAAGCAAAAAAACACTTTATGATTATTTGGATATTGTTATGATTGGTACAGTTGCAGATGTAGTTCCAATGGTCAATGAAAATAGATTTATAATAAAAAAAGGATTAAATAATATAAAAAAAACGAAAATAAAAGGTTTAAAGTATATTATTAATTATTTGAAAATAAATCCAAAAAATATTACAACAAGTGATATTGGATTTTTGATTGCACCGATTTTTAATGCGCTTGGAAGAATTGATAATTCTAAAATCGTAGTAAATTTTTTTATTCAGGAAGATGATTTCAAATTAATCTCCATTATCGAAGAAATGAAAAAAGCCAATAAAATAAGACGTTACTTGGAAAATGAAATTTATAATGAAATTGAAGAAAAAATACAAAAGTTAAATCGTCCCAAATATATTTTTTTGAAAAGTAGAAGATGGCATTCTGGCGTCGTGGGAGTTGTGTGTTCACGAATTTCTATAAAATATAATATACCAGTTATTCTGGTCTCAATAAAAAATGGCTATGGAAAGGCGTCTTGCCGGAGTATTGAAGGAATCAATATTTTTGATATGTTAAAAGAGATTTCAACAAAATTGGATCGGTTTGGGGGACACGATTTAGCGGCAGGATTTTTAGTTTCAGAAAAATATCTTCTTGAAGTGGAAAGATATTTGCGGCAGAAATTGGTCAGTAAAAATCGGGAAGATGTGGAAAAAGTTTTAAATATAGATTCTTGGCTTAATATAAAAAGCATTAACAAAAGAAAATTAAGTGATATAAATAGACTTGCTCCATTTGGATTAGATAATCCAGAACCAAATTTTATCGACACCGAAGTTGAGTTTATAAAAATTTCAAAATTTGGAATAAATAATAGACATTTTAAAGGATTTGCCAAAAAAAATGACAGAGTTATTTCTATGATTGGGTATAATTTAGGACATAAATTGAAAGTTAGAAATTTGAATGAAAGAAAATACCGAGTGATTTATACACCAATATTTAAGACAGTATATTCTGACTTGTACATCGAATTAAGAATAAAAGACTTTATTTAAAAAAGTAAAAAAATGTAAAATAATTATTTAAATAGTAAAATTAATTAAAAATTTAATTAATTTGAATCGTATAAATAAAATAAAAAAATCAGGAGGAAAATTTAAATGGCAGTAAAAAAATTAAATGAAACAACCTATGAAGTATCAGTAACAGTGGAAGGAGAAAAATTAAAACATTTAAAAGATCATGTTTTAGTACATTTTAAAGACGCTAAAGTGGATGGATTCAGACCAGGACATGTACCTGCCAATGTTATTGAAAAAAACTTCAGAAAAGAAATTGACGGAGAAATTTTAAATCATATAATTTCTGAAGAATATCAAAAAGCGGTGGCAGAAAATGAGTTAAAACCAATAGCCGATATAAAATTAGAAAAATATGAAATTCAATCTGATAAAGTGGAAGTTGTATTTACAATACCTGTGTTACCTGAATTTGAATTGGGACAATATAAAGGACTGGAAGTGGAAAAAGAAAATTTTGAAGTTACTGACGAAAAAGTAAACGAAGAAATTGAAAGAATGAGAAAAAATGCTTCTAAATTAAAAGAAGTGCCTGAAAATGAAGAAGCTAAAAACGACGATGTTGTAAATATTAATTTTGAAGGATTTGTTGATGGAGTTGCATTTGACGGTGGAAAAGCCGAAGGATATGACTTGACTTTGGGGTCTCATAGCTTTATTGACACTTTTGAAGAACAAATCATAGGACACAAAAAAAATGACGAATTTGATGTAAATGTTAAATTCCCTGAAGAATATCACGCAGAAAATTTAAAAGGAAAACCTGCTTTATTTAAAGTAAAGGTAAATTCTATTAAAAGAAAAGAAGAAGCTGAGTTAAACGACGATTTGGCAAAAGAACTAGGATTTGACTCATTGGATGATATGAAAGCTAAAACAAGAGAAAATATCACAAAAAGAGAGGAAACAAGAGTAGAAAACGAGTTTAAAAATAAGATTATTGAAAAAATTGTAGAGGCTACAAACGTTGAAGCTCCAAAAGCTTTAGTAGATAGAGAAATCGAATTTCAAATCAATAGATTTGCACAACAATTACAAATGCAAGGAATTAATTTAAATCAATATTTCCAGATGACAGGTCAAACTATTGATAAAATGAGGGAAGACTCAAGAGAAATGGCCGAAAAATCTGTAAAAACTGAATTAGTTCTTTCAGAAATTTCAAAAGTTGAAAATATCACAGTTACCGATGAAGAAGTGGACAACGAATTTGAAGTGATGGCTACAATGTACGGAATGGACAAAGAAACAATGCTAAATGAAGTAAAAAAATCGGGGAATTATCAAAGATTTTATGATGAAGCAAAATACAGATTAATAAACCAAAAAACTATTGATTTATTAGTAAAAGAAACTAAAGTAAAATAGATTTATTGTAAGACATTTTGATTTCAAAAGAATTTTGTGATATACTATTGCAAGATTCTTTTTTATATAATTCTAATTTATATAATCTCAAATAAAATATTTAGTAAAAGTTCAATTTTATATTTTTTAATTTAGTTTTTTTAGCAGGGGTATCATCGCCATACCCCTGCACCCCGGCTAGTCTCCGACATTTTTCTGCACTGCCAAAAAACTCGCTTACGCTCAGACAGTTTTGTCAGCACATAAAAATGCTCCGACGGTTTAAATTTTACTATTATACAAAAGGTGTCGTGATTTTTTTGGAGTAAAGACGACTGTTTGAACGAAGTGAGTTTCGGCTTTGCTTCAAAAAAATTCTTAGACGAGCGTGGGGATTATAAGGGGAAATGGCGGCACTTTCCCCTTATGTAAAAAAAGTATTATTAAATAAAATAACATTTGATATACAAAGAAAATATTAATAAATTGTGTTGATTTTACGAGGAGATTGTGATATAGTAAAAATAGTTTAAAAAAAATTAGAAAATAGAAAAAACTAAATTTATAAATAAAATGTAGAAAAAGGAGAGTATTATGTCAGTATATAGTCCGGTAGTCATTGAAAATGATGGTCGTGGGGAAAGAAGCTACGATATTTATTCAAGACTGCTTAAAGATAGAATAATTTTTGTGAGTGGGGAAGTTGAAGACAATATGGCAAATGCAATTGTTGCTCAACTTTTGTTTTTGGATGCACAAGATAAGGAAAAGGATATAGTTATGTATATAAATAGTCCAGGAGGTGTCATTACAGCGGGACTTGCAATCTATGACACAATGCGCCATATAAAATGTGATGTTTCAACAGTTTGTGTGGGACAGGCTGCCAGTATGGGAGCTTTGCTTTTAGCGGCTGGAACGAAAGGAAAAAGATATTCATTACCGAATTCTCGGATAATGATTCATCAACCGCTTGGAGGAGCGAGAGGACAAGCAACAGATATTCAGATTCAAGCAAAAGAAATTGAACGAATGAAAGAAATTACAAGCAAAATTTTGTCCGAAGCAACAAATAAATCAGTTGAAGAAATTTATAAAGACACGGAAAGAGATAATTTTATGTCGGCTGAAGAAGCTGTGGAATATGGATTAGTAGATAAGATATTATAGAAATTTTAAAGAGGTGGAAAGATGCCAAAAGATAAGAAAAAATATTACTGTTCTTTTTGTGGAAAAGAAGAGTCCCAAGTTGAAAGACTTATTCAAAGTCAAGAAGAAGACGATGTGTTCATTTGTAACGAATGTATAGAAGAAAGTGAACAGTTACTTGAAAGTTTTAGGGAATATGACGAATTTGAAAATAGATATAAAGAGATAACACTTTTAAAGCCAGTTCAGATAAAAGCAAAACTGGATGAGTATATCATAGGTCAGGAAAGAGCAAAAAAAGTTTTATCTGTCGCAGTTTACAACCATTTTAAAAGAATTACGCATAAACAGAACAAATCGGTTGATGACGATGTGGAACTGCAAAAATCTAATGTTTTATTAGTTGGACCTACAGGAAGTGGAAAAACATTACTTGCACAGACACTTGCTAAAACGTTGAATGTACCTTTGGCGATTGCTGATGCGACAACTCTTACAGAAGCTGGATATGTTGGGGACGATGTGGAAAATGTGCTGCTAAAATTAATTAAAGCTGCGGACTATGACATTGAAGCCGCTGAACACGGGATTATTTATATTGACGAAATAGATAAAATTGCAAGAAAATCGGAAAATATGTCCATCACAAGGGATGTCTCTGGAGAAGGAGTGCAACAGGCATTGCTTAAAATCATCGAAGGGACAGTTGCAAGTGTTCCGCCACAAGGTGGAAGAAAACATCCAAATCAGGAAATGATAGAAATTAACACAAAAGATATTTTATTTATCGTCGGTGGAGCATTTGAAGGATTAGAAAGCAAGGTTAAAAATAGAATTAACGAAAAGAGAGTCGGATTTGGTCTGGAAACTAAAAATGTGAAACTGGATGATTTGACTTTATTCGAAAATGTACTGCCTGAGGATTTGATAAAATTTGGATTAATTCCTGAAATAATAGGAAGACTTCCAGTAATTACAGCGCTTCACGGACTTGATGAAGAAGCTATGATAAGAATACTTACAGAACCTAAAAATTCACTTACAAAACAATATAAAAAATATTTTGAAATGGAAGATGTGGAGCTGGAATTTGAAAAAGATGCAATTGTTGAAATTGCCAGACTTGCACTTAAAAGAAAGATTGGAGCGAGAGGACTTCGTTCAATAATAGAAAACGTTATGACGGATTTAATGTACGAAATACCATCTGAAAAAGATGTAAAAAAGGTTATTATAACAAAAGAATCTGTTACAGACAAAACTAAAGTAAGAATTGAAAAAAAAGAAAAATAAAAAAATCAAATTATGAAAGGGGAAAGGAATGTCAAATAAACCATATATAGCAACGAGAGAATTGGTTATATTTCCAGAAACTGTAACACCTATTTTTATTGGTAGGCAGGCTAGCTTAAAAAGTTTAGACGAAGCGATAAACAATTTTGACGGGAAATTAATTCTTTCGATGCAAAAAGATACGGAGATGGAAGAGCCAAGATTACCTAAAGATGTATATACGACAGGTGTTTTAGTAAAAATAATTCAATCTGTAAAAATGCCAAATGGAAATACAAAAATCTTAGTTGAATCAAAATCAAAAGTTATCATAAATAAATTTGAAAAACAGGACGATGTTATTTTTGGAGAATATGAAAAGTTATTTTTACGTCCTATTTCTGAAAGTAAATCACAGGCATTGAGAAAAAAAGTTTTGGAAAAATTTTCAGAATATGCGAAAAAAACGCAGAAAATTTTGCCTGATATCGTGCAAAATATAAATGAAATTGAAGATGTGGAAAAAGTTTTTAATCTGATTTGTACACATTTGCCAATAAAGGCCACTATAAAACAAGAAATTTTAGAAATCACAGACATTGAAAAATGTGCATTAAAAATTTTGGAAGTGTTAAGTGTTGAAATAGAGGTATTCGATCTTGACATGAATATTGAAAGCCGTGTAAAAGATCAGATGGCAGATTTACAAAAAAACTATTATTTGCGTGAAAAAATTAAAGTGATAAAGGATGAGTTGGGCGAAGAAATTGATAACGAAGAAGATGCACAAGAATTGGACGGAAGAATTAAAAGCTCTAAAATTCCGAAAGATTTGAAAGAAAAACTTTTAAAAGAAGTGTCAAGACTTAAAAAAATGCCTGATTTTTCTTCGGAAGCTTCGGTTATAAGAAGTTATGTTGAAACAGTTTTAGATTTACCTTGGAGTAAGTCGACTAAAGATGAAATTGACATTGAAAAAGCGAAAGAAATACTGGATGAGGATCATTACGGTTTAGAAGAAGTCAAAGAAAGAATTTTGGAATTTTTGGCTGTTAAAAAATTAAACAATACACTGAAAGGTTCGATTATTTGTCTTGTGGGACCTCCAGGTGTAGGAAAAACTTCACTTGCACATTCAGTTGCTCGTGCAATGAATAGAAAATTTACGAGAATTTCACTTGGAGGAGTCAGAGATGAAGCTGAAATTCGTGGACATAGAAGAACCTACGTGGGAGCTATGCCAGGAAGAATTGTAAATTCGTTAAAACAGGTTGGGGTAAACAATCCAGTTATGCTATTTGACGAAATTGACAAAATGGCGTCTGACTTTAGAGGAGATCCAGCGTCTGCTATGCTTGAGGTGCTAGATCCTGCACAAAATAACAATTTTGAAGACCACTACATAGATCACGTTTTTGATTTGTCCAAAGTATTTTTTATCTGTACAGCAAATGATTTGGGTGGAATTCCAGGGCCGTTAAGAGACAGAATGGAAATAATTTTTATCGAATCGTATACAGAATTTGAAAAATTAAATATTGCAAAAAAATATTTAATTCCACAAACTCAAGAAGAAAATGGATTAAAAGATTATAAAATTCCATTTTCAGATGCATCAATCCTAAAAATTATAAACGAATATACGAGAGAGGCTGGAGTTAGAAATTTAAGAAGAGAAATAGGAAAATTATTTAGAAAAATGGCCAAAGAAGCAGTGCTTTCAAAGTCTAAAAAGTTGTCAGTTACGGAAACAAAAATTAAGAAATATTTGGGAAATGCCAAATTTAGACCTGACAAAATTAGAAAAGATGAAGGAAAAGTTGGAGTTGTTAATGGACTTGCATGGACAGCTGTCGGAGGAACTACATTAGAAGTTCAGGCTGTTAAAATGGAAGGAAAAGGAAGATTGCAGCTTACTGGAAAATTGGGAGACGTGATGAAAGAATCCGCACAAGTTGCTTATTCTTACGTCAGATATATAAAGGATAAATTAGGAATAAAAGAAAATTTCCATGAAAAGTATGACGTTCATTTACATTTTCCTGAAGGAGCCGTACCAAAAGATGGGCCTTCTGCCGGAATTACAATAACTACAGCGATAATTTCTGTCTTGACAAATAAAGAAGTGAGACAAGATGTGGCAATGACTGGAGAAATCACAATTACAGGAGAAGTTTTAGCGGTTGGTGGAATTAAGGAAAAAGTCATAGGAGCGCACAGAGTTGGAATAAGAGAAGTTGTGCTACCTTTTGACAACAAAATCGATACAGAAGAATTACCAAAGGAAATATCGAGCCAAATGAAGTTTTATTTTGCTAAAACTTACGACGATGTAAAAAAAATAGTTTTTAAAGATGAAAAAAAAGCGAAAAAAGCTGTAACAAAAAAAGTAGCGAAAAAAGTTTCTGAAAAAAAAGAAAATAAAGTAATATAATAAAAAGTCAGATGTTTTGTGCATCTGATTTTTTTTTGTATAAGAAATATTTAAGAACATTTAAAAATTTGTGTAAACATATATACAAATATAGCGTTTTTTACTGTATTTATATAAAAAAGTTTATATATCCTAATGTTCCTTTTGATTTTCTAGTTTTTGTTTGACTTATAAATACCTTCTGCGCGCCTTCTAGTCGCAGTTTTAGAATACCAAGTATCTTCTAAAATAAGTGAATCTCTAAAAGGAGTTTTTAAAACTTGTTGTTTCATATGATTTAAAAACATACATCTGGAAGAATGATGATTATCTAGCGTAACACAGGAAGCAAAGTGTATAGCCACTTCTTCAGGCGTGATCTTCCCTTCTTTTTTTATACATTTATTTACATTTGACAAAAGGGAATTTACTCCTTTTCCATTACATCCTCCACATTGAAACATAAGAAGCCTTATGTTTTGTTCCATCGGATATTTTGAAAATCCCCCGCTTCTCTCGTAAAATGATTGACTGCAATGATACCCGCTACAGCGTCTTTTTGCAATTTCACATTGAATTATTATAACTAATTTAATTTTTGATAAATCCATAACATCACCTCAAAATATATTTAAAATTTTTAAAACGTACTTAAATAAAGTTATTTAGTATAAAGTATCATAATTTTAGGGAAAAATCAATTCAATTAATTTTACTTGATAAAATAAGTAAATTGTAAAAATTAATTGACATTTTTTTTAAAATAAATTATAATTTAAGGAGCAAAAACTTCAATAACTAAGGAGTGAATAAATTGAAAAAAGTACAATTTATAATAATTTCTACAATATTATCTTTTGGGTTGATTGTGTCGGCGGCGCTAATTGCAAATGCAATTGACAAGACAAATAAACTGGATAATAGAATTACAGTAAAAGGAGTTGCCGAAAAGAGAATTAAATCGGATAAAGCTCTTATTAAAATAATAATTTCAGATAAAGATGAAAATTTGGATAATTTAAAAAAAGAAATAGATGGGAAGGAAAAAGTTATAATTGAAAAATTAAAAAATTTAAAAATTAGTGAAAATGATTATAACATTGAAAACTTAAAAATTCAACCTAACTACGATAAGACGAAAGAAAAAACTTCTCAAAATGAAGAAGCTTCGATTTTGGCTAACAGGATTTTAGATTATGATGGACAGGAAATTATATCAATTGTAACTGGAGATATTGACAAAGTAAAGGGATTTTATGAAAATTTATTGGAGTTGAAATTGCAGATGGAAAATATTGAAATTACAAAACCAGAATATGTAATTACAAACATTGAAAAATATAAAAAAGATTTGTTGATTGATGCAACAAAAAATGCAGAGTACAGAGCAATTCAAATGTTGAAGGTGAATGGCAATGAAATAAACGGACTAAAAAATATGACGCAAGGACAGTTTGAGCTATTAAAAGATAATGAAGACATCTTAAATAAAGATGATGAGCAGCAAAATCAAATTTATAAAAAATGCGTCTAGTTGTAACAGCCACTTATTTTATAAGATATTAGTTAATTAAATAATAAATAAAATAAATCAGGAGGAAAATTAATGAAACCAGCAGCAGAATTAAGACAGGGAAGTACATACAGAAAGGACAACATACCATATTTAATACTAAAAGCTGAAAGACACCAATCCACTTCAGGAAAAAGACAAAGAGCGGCAGAAGTAAAATTTAAAACAAAAGAATTAATTTCTGGAAAAATTCAAGAAATTACAGTACTTGCTACCGAACTTATGGACGACATCATTTTAGATAGAAATCAAATGCAATTTTTGTACGAAAGCGATGGAGATTACAACTTTATGGATCAGGAAACTTTTGAGCAAATAGCATTAACAGCAGAAGATTTAGGAGATGCAGTAAATTTTTTAGAAGAAGAAATGATTATTCAAGTATTGATGTATGAAGGAAGACCGGTTGGTGTGGAACTACCTAATACGGTAATTAGGGAAATCACTTACACTGAGCCAGGATTAAAAGGAGATACGATCGGAAGAGCAACAAAACCTGCAACACTTGCAAATGGTTACAGTTTACAGGTCCCTTTATTTGTCGTAATTGGAGATAAAATCAAAATTGACACAAGAACTGGAGAATACATCGAAAGAGCAAATTAATAACGAAAATAAAAAAAGTATAAAATTATGAGCTATCGTTAAAAAACGATGGCTTTTTTTTGAAAAATAAGTTATAATTAATATTATATTAAAATTTAGGAGATGAGAAATTTATGGATGATAAAAAACAAAAAAAGCTGAAATAGCTGAAAAAATAAAAAGAATTGAAGAAATGGAAAAATTTTGGATAAATCGGCAGATATATTTAGAGAAGTGAATTTGGCGCTAGATAAATTAGAAAAAAATTTTTCGGATTATAGAAAATTGGACGAGTATTATAGCAGTAAAAATTGGTTTTCGGATGCAAACGATTACAATAATGGTAATTTGCCGCAGGACTTAAAATGCGGGGTTTTGAGTGAAGATGCGGCTTATGATTTGTTTGGGGATAGTCATGAGCTAGCGATTAGAATGGTGGAAATTGCGGCGAAGATGCTTAGAAGATAGTTTTTTATCTAAAGGGGGAATTAGAGTTTTTAAATTTATGAAAAATCATTTTAAGTAAAAAAATTAAGGGGTTGATTGAAGTGAAAAAAAAGATAATAAAAGGGTTAATATTTATAATTTTCATTTTAGGTTTATTTAGCTGTTCAAAAAAGAAAAATGTGGATTTAGATTTAGGAAGTGGAATTAATCGGAGTGAAAATACAGTTTTAATTGCTTCGTTTAATGCGTTAAGACTTGGAGAAAAGCAAAAGGATTATTTAGCGTTTGCAAAAATTTTGGCAAATTTTGATTTGATCGGGATAGAAGAGGTTATGAACGAAAAAGGTGTAAAAAAAGTGAAAGCTCAATTGGAAAAATTGACAAAACAAAAATGGGAGTACATCATCTCGGAACATTCTGTGGGAAGTGAGAATTATCGAGAATTTTATGCTTATATTTACAGAAAAAACAAATTTTTGGAAGCAAAACCGCTGGGATTCTATGAGGAAAAAGATGAAAATGAGTTTATGCGGGAACCTTTTGGCGCATATTTTAAAAGTGGAAACTTCGATTTTGTCTACATCATAGCACATTCAGTTTTTGGAGATAAAGAAAAACAAAGACTTATCGAAGCTTCAAATTATGCGAATGTCTACGAATATTTTTCAAAACTCACAGACGAAGATGATATTATTATTGCTGGAGATTTTAACATGTCTGCGGATAGCTTAGCTTTTAAAAATTTGTCTGAAAAATACAATGTTTCATATATTTTAGATCCAAAGGAAAACCCAACAACATTATCGGACACAAAACTTGTAAGTTCATATGACAATTTTTTTATTAATCGTAAAAAAACAAAAGAATTTACTGGAAATTCTGGAGTTTGTAACTTTATAAAAAATGATAATTATGCTGCAATTAAAAAATATGTGTCAGATCATTTATTAATTTTTTCCGAATATTATACGACGGGTGAATGAAATTAAACTTAAAAGAAAAATAAATTTTAATTAAATAAAATATAATATATAGTTCATTTAGTGAACTACTTTCACTTGTAGAAGTAGAAGACTTCTTGCTATCTTTTGTTAAAATTTACAGAAATGTTAAATTATCAAGGCATATATAAAAGTTGTAGATTTCTTTTTTTTAATGGTCTTGATTTTGATAGAAAATAAGGTATAATATATTGTTATAAAAAAGTATTGAATTATAATTTTATTTTAGAGAGGAGTTTCTATGAATAAGTATCATGATGATGCCGTTAAGTTATTAAAACTTGTCGGTGGAAAAGAAAATGTCGTAGCAGTAACTCATTGTGCGACTAGAATGAGATTTTCTCTTGCGGATGAAAAAGAAGCAAATCCAAAAGAGATAGGACAGCTTGATTCTGTTAAAGGAACGTTTACTAATGCAGGACAGTTTCAAGTAATTGTTGGAAATGATGTTGGAGACTTTTATAAAGAATTTATAGATGTGTCAGGTATTCAGGCGGCTTCAAAAGAAGATGTAAAAAAAGCTGCAATGAAACAACAGCCATTATTACAAAGAATGGTTGCACATTTGGCAGAAATTTTTGTGCCGTTAATTCCAGCATTGGTAGCTGGAGGGCTTATGCTTGGTATTGGAAACTTTTTACAAGCTAATCTGCCATTCTTAGGTGGAAAATCGTTTAAAGATGTTTCAGAATTAGCGAGAGTTATTTTATTCTTTACAGATTGGATTGGTGGAGCTGTATTTGGAATGTTACCAGTATTAGTTTGCTGGTCTACAGTTAGAAAATTCAAGGGGAACGAAGCTCTTGGTATTGTGCTAGGATTGATGTTAGTGGCAGGAACTATGCTAAATGCTTATGTTTACGGTAATATTTCTTCAAGTAAGGAATTAGCGGGTGCAGGAGTTCACCTAAAAGATATTTTAATTAATGGTTCAGCTAAATATGCTCATTTATTTGGTGGAAAAGATCCGTTTAACGTTGAGGCAGGAAAGCATGTGTTAAATTTAGGATTTACAAAATTAATGTTAGTTGGATACCAGGCACAAGTATTGCCAGCAATGTTTGCAGGAATTGCATTATGTTATATTGAAGGTTTCTTTAATAAGAGAACACCAGAAGTATTAAAATTAGTGTGGGTTCCATTTATTACATTGATAGTTACAGGATTCTTAACAATTTTATTCATTGGACCATTTGCAAGAACATTGGGAGAATGGTTAGTTGCAATATTTGCATTCTTATTTAAGACACCGGGGTTAAAATATGTTGGAGCACTTTTATTTGGTTCAACTTATGCGCCACTAGTTATAACAGGACTACACCATACATTTATAGCAGTTGATTTACAATTGGCAGCAGCTTCAGGTGGAACATTTATCTGGCCATTGATTGCACTATCAAATATGGCACAATCAGGTGCGGTTTTTGCAACATACTTTATTTACAAAAAAGATAAAAAACAAGAATCAGTATCGTTATCTTCAACTGTATCAGCTTGTTTTGGGATTACAGAACCGGCATTATTTGGAGCAAACTTGAAATATATGTACCCATTCTACGCAGCAATAACAGCTTCAGCATTGGCAGCAGTTATTTCTACTGGATTTAATGTATTGGCAAATGGAATTGGAGTAGGAGGAATCGCATTAGCATTCTTATCAATTAAATTTGGAGGTGTTCATCAATTAGGATTCTGGTTAGCTTCAATAGTTGCCTTTGGATTGGCATTTGTATTAACGTTTGTATTCTCAAAAAATCCAAAGTTGAACAAAGGAAGTTTAACAAATTAATTAAAAGCTATAAAAGTATAGATTAAGTTTTATAATAATATTATTTGTTGTAGAATTTGAGAATAAAATAATAAAATTTAGCGGGAGTTTTAACTCCTGCTTTTTTTGAAAATATTTGTTGTGTGTAAGTCTATAATTTTTATAAGCGGAAAATGAATTGATTTAACAAAAATAAAATTCTGGTGCATTGAAATTTTTAATTTCTTTAGCTTGTTTTTTTAGTTTTTTTTTTCAACTCCTTGAATTTTAACGAAAGATTTGGTAAAATAAATACATATTGAAATTACTGGGATATTAATAATGAGAAAAGATCAAAATTCTTTTAATCTTTAAAATAACCTTGTTTTCAGAAAAAATATACAAATCAATTGTTTTAAGAAAAGGATTTTTTTTGTAGAAATAATATTATTAAAAAAATCAAGTATTAAAATGTTAAAATATAGTATAAAGTAATGATGAGTTATGATAGTTTGTATACAAAATAGAACTTTGAATGGCAAAAAAGGAGGAAACTATGTTTAAAATACTAGTTGGAGAATATATTGACGACGATGCAGTTGCTGGTTTAAAAGCGGCAAAAGATGTCGAGGTGGATGTGAAAATTGGAATCTCCAGAGAAGAAATCTTGGATATTATACAAAATTATGACGCTTTAATTGTAAGAAGTGTCATTAAAGTGGATAAAGAATTATTGGATAAGGCAAAAAATTTAAAAATAGTAGGTCGTGCTGGAAATGGAGTGGATAATATTAATATTCCTGAAGCGACAGCTCACGGAGTAATTGTTGCAAATACACCTGACAGTAACACAGTTTCAGCTTGTGAAATTGCAATTGGGCTTATGATAGCCTCAGCTAGAAATATAGTTTCTGCAAATAATTTTATCAAAAGCGGAAAATGGGAAAGAGAAATTTTCGTGGGAAATGAGTTATTTGAAAAAACATTGGGGATTATTGGACTTGGAAGAATAGGAAGCCTTATGGCAAAGAGGATGAAAGCGTTTGGAATGAATTTAATCGCATATGACCCGTATATTTCTGATGAAGTATTTAAGAGAAATAATTGTGAAAAAGCTAATACACTTGACGAACTTTTGGCAAAATCAGATGTAATTACAATTCATACACCAAAGACAAATGAAACAATAAATATAATAAATTCTGAAAATATTTCTAAGTTAAAAGATGGGGTTAGACTTATTAATGCGGCTCGTGGAGGACTATTTAATGAAGAAGCGGTTGCAGAAGGTCTAAGAAGCGGGAAAATAGCAAGTTTTGGATATGATGTCCACTCGGTTGAGCCTAGAAGTGAATGTGTGCTTTACGAATTTGAAAATGCGATTACAACTCCACATATCGGAGCGACAACTTACGAAGCACAAAGAAATGTTGGAACTCAAGTTGTAAAACAAGTATTAAATGGACTTCGTGGAGAAATTGTGGAAACAGCGGTAAACTTGCCGTCAATTGGAAGAGAAGAGTATTTAATCGTAAAACCTTATATAAATTTGGCTGAAAAATTGGGAAAAATTTATTTTCAAATTGAAAAAAATCCAATTTCAAATATTGTAATTAATTACTATGGTGAAATTGCACAACAGGAGACAGCTTTAGTTGATGCGACGGCAATAAAAGGGATTTTGGAGCCTGTGTTAAAGGAGGAAGTAAATTACATAAATTCAAAACCACTTGCTGAAAAAAGAGGAATTAATATTGCAATAAATAAAAAAGATGTCAAATACAAAAATTATTTATCGGCAATAGAATTTGTAGTAAGCAATGAAGAAGGGCACAAAATTCATGTTGTCGGAACAATTGGAATAAATGGCGAAGAAAGAATAGTAAACATTAAAAAACATGATGTCGATATGGCAATTTCAGATAATATGATTTATCTTGGAAATGACGACGTTCCAGGAGTGATTGGAGCGGTAGGGGAAACATTAGGAAAAGCTGGTGTAAATATTGCAACAATGAATGTTGGAAGAAGAAATGACAGTGCTATAATGTTACTTACAGTAGATAGTGAAGTCGAAGAAAAAGCGCTGAAAAAATTAAGAAATTTAAGTCAAATAAAGTGGGCTTACTATTTGGATTTAAAATTATAACAATGGAAGGAGAACGATTGAAAAGTTTTAGTAAAACTTTATCAATTTATAAAAATGGGTTTAAAATTTAGAGTAAAAGTGCCAGGAACTTCTGCAAATATCGGTGTTGGTTACGATTGCCTGGGAGTGGCATTAGATTATTTTTTGGAAATGGAAGTAGAAGAAAGTGATAAAATCGAGTTTTTGGAAGGTGGAAAACCGTTTTCTATACCAATTGAAGAAAATCTGATTTTTGAAGCGATAAAATACACTGAAAAGCATTTGGTAAAAAATATTCCAAGTTATAGAGTTAATATCACTAGAAATGACATTCCTATTTCTCGTGGACTTGGAAGTAGTTCGTCAGCAATCGTCGCTGGAATTTTAATTGCAAATAAATTTGCGGGAGATGTTTTAGATGTGGATGAAATAGCAAAATTGGCTGTGGAAATGGAAGGGCACCCAGATAATGTCATTCCTGCAATATTTGGAGGGATGGTTTTGACAGCACATGACAAAGATAAATTGGTGTATAGTTCGCTTCTTAGTTCAGACGACTTATGTTTTTATGTGATGATACCGGATTTTAAATTGGCTACTGAAAAAGCTAGAAGTGTGCTTCCTAATTCTTATTTAGTTTCGGATGTAATTAACAATATGTCGAAACTTGGATTGCTAGTTAATGCCTTTAATAAAAGCGAATACCAAAATTTAAGATTTTTATTGGGTGATAAAATTCATCAGCCTTATAGATTTGCACTTATAAATGATTCTGAAAAAATATTTGAAATGTCAAAAAAATATGGTGCGCTTGGAGAATATATAAGTGGAGCAGGTCCTACTTTAATTTCTCTTAATTATGACAACGATGAATTTTTGGAAAATATGAAAAAAGATTTGGAAAAATTACCAGATAAATGGACTATTGAAAAGAAAAAAATCAATTTGTACGGTGCCGAAGTTTTTTAAATGAAAATTTTAAAATGAATAAATTTAATAAAAAATAATTGATATTTACTGTAATTTTACAGTTTATATCTTTTATTTTTTTTAATAGTTTGTATATTTTTTTATAAAAAAATTTAGAAAGGGGAAAAATGGTAAATCTTAATGTAGGGTCGCTGGAAGTAATAACAGGAAGTATGTTTTCTGGGAAAAGTGAAGAACTTATAAGGCGACTTAGAAGAGCAAAATTTGCAAAACAAAAAGTTGTTACATTTAAACATTCTGTCGATAATAGATATGGAGAAAATGGCGTATTTTCTCACAGAAAAGAAAGCATTTTTGCGTATCCGGTAAAAAATGTCGCTGAAATGGAAAAAATTATGGATGAAAATATTGATGCCGAAATTATTGGAATTGATGAAGTACAGTTCTTTGGCAATGAAATTGTAGATTTTTGTAAGAAATATGTCGATTTTGGGAAAAGGGTGATTGTGGCAGGACTTGATATGAGTTTTAGAGCTGAGCCGTATGAACCTGTTCCAGAACTTATGGCAATTGCCGACGAAGTTGATAAATTACATGCTATTTGTACCGTTTGTGGAAAACCTGCTTATGCGAGTCAAAGACTTTTGGATGGGAAACCTGCATATTATGAAGATCCGCTTGTGATGGTTGGAACAAGTGAAAATTATGAAGCTAGATGTAAAAGGCATTTTATTATAAATCACAGAAATGAAAAAAAAGCCAAAATTTATTTTTTTGTCGGAACGGAAATTAATGTTGGAAAAAAATTTGTTGAAGAAATGTATATAAAAAATTTGTCAAAAGATGGAAATGTGAAAAGTGAAACAATAATTTTGAGCGGAAATATTATAAATTGTGAAAAAAATGTGCTAAAAAATTTACGGAAAAAAGTTGAAGAAAAAATTTCGAAAAATGATTTTTTGTTTGTAAGAATTACAGGGGGAATTTTACTTCCAATCGAAAAAAATTATACAATTTTGGATTTTATGTGTGAGATGCGAAAAAGTTCTGAAGTTGTAATTGTTTCAAAAAATAAAAAAGGAGTGTTAAATCAGATTTTGGTGATGGTGGATTTGTTGAAAAAATCAGATTTGAATTTGAGAGAAATTGTTTATAAAAAAACTGGCAATAAAAATGAAATTGAAGAAAATCAAATAATTGAAAAAATTTCAAACTTAGCTGGAATTGGATATAGAATGATTTAAAAAATAAAAAAGGAGAAGAAATTGGGTATATTAGATAAATTAAACGAAGAACAAAGAAAAGCGGCGGAAAAAGTCGAAGGACCTGTGTTAATATTGGCTGGAGCAGGAAGTGGGAAAACTAGAACGGTTACTTATAGAATGGCACATATGATAAAAGAAAAAGGAATTTCGCCACTTAACATACTTGCGTTAACTTTTACAAATAAAGCTGCAAGAGAAATGAAGGAAAGAGCTGAAGAGCTTATTGGAAGTGAAGCACAAAACTTGATAGTATCAACATTTCACGCTTTTTCGGTAAGACTTTTAAAAATGTATGCCGATAGAATTGGATATGATAGAAATTTTAACATTTATGATGTGGACGACCAAAAATCTATTATTACAAAAATAAAAAAAGAAATGAACATTGGAGACAATGACAGTTCAAAGCCTGGAGTTTTGGCAAATAGAATTAGCAAATTGAAGGAGCAGGGAATCGGAGTAAATGAATTAGGGCAGCAAGTTGACTTAAAAGTTCCAGCAAATAAAATTTTTGCACAAATTTATCAAAGTTATAACGAGACTTTGAAAAAAAACAATGCAATGGACTTTTCGGATTTGCTTGTGAATGCTAGAAAATTATTGGATGATAAATTTATTCTTGAACGAATACAGGAGAGATATAAGTATATTATGGTGGATGAATATCAAGATACAAATGATATTCAATACGAGATAATCAATTTGATTGCAGAAAAATATAAAAATATTTGCGTCGTGGGAGATGAAGATCAGAGTATTTACGCTTTTCGTGGAGCAAATATTAATAATATACTAAATTTTGAGCGAGATTACAAAGATGCGTTTACTGTAAAATTGGAACAGAATTACCGTTCAACTAAAAAGATACTCGATACAGCAAACGAACTTATCAAAAACAACAAAAGCTCAAAAGGAAAAAATCTTTGGACGAATTCTAGTGAAGGAGAAAAAATTAAAGTTTACAACGCCACAGATATTTTTGACGAAGCAAATTACATCGTGTCAGAAATAAGAAAAAAAGTTAAAAATGGTGCGTCTTACAGCGAAATGACTATTCTTTATCGTACAAATGCGCAATCTCGAATACTGGAAGAAAAATTACTGGCTGCAAATGTACCGTATAAAATTTATGGTGGAATGCAGTTTTTTCAAAGAAAGGAAATAAAAGATATCTTGGCGTATCTAAGTTTGTTAAATAACAGAAATGACAATCACAATTTTACAAGAATTATAAATGTTCCAAAAAGAGCGGTTGGAGAAAAGACACTTCAAAAAATTTCAGAATTTGCGGTTGAGAAAAATATGTCAATGTTGGATGCACTGAAATATGTTGATGAAATTTCAATTAGGGCAACTGTAAAGCCAACATTAAAAAGTTTTTATAATATGATGGAAAACATTCATTCGAATCTTGAAAATTTGTCAATAAAAGAAATATTTGAGCAAATTTTGTCAAAAACGGGTTATATTGAAAGTCTTGAAGATAATAAAGAAGATAGGATAAAAAATATAGAAGAACTTTTAAACAGTATAACTGAACTAGAAAAACAAAATCCAGGAATTTCATTGAACGAATATCTTGATATGGTGTCTCTTACTTCGTCATCGGATAACATCGAAGAAGATGAAAATTATGTTAAGTTAATGACAATTCACAGTTCAAAAGGTTTGGAGTTTAACTATGTATTTTTAGTTGGAATGGAAGAAGGATTGTTTCCCTCAATCTCATTTGATGCGCCAGAAGAAGAAATTGAAGAGGAGCGTAGACTTTGCTACGTGGCAATCACTCGTGCCAAAAAAGAATTGTTTGTTTCGTACGCTTCAACAAGAAAAATTTGGGGAAAAGATGATAATTTTAGAAAACCGTCAAGATTTTTATATGAGATGAAGCAGGATAACTTGGAATATGTCGGTGGAAGATTTGGCACTTTAAAAAGGGATAACAGAGTTAAAAATATTACAAAAATTGAAAATTTTAATCCATTTTCAAAAGGCGGATTTGGAAGAAAAGTAGAAAAAAGAAAATCAGAAAAGTCAGAAGATTTAAAATATAAGGTGGGACAAACCGTAATTCACAAAAAATTTGGTTCGGGTAAAATAAAAAAGATTGATATGAAGAGTATGACTGTGGAGTTTAAGGTTGGAGAGAAAAAAATCGCACTAATACTTGCCGATAAAATTTTGGAAAGTTAAAAAAATTTTTTAAAGAGTAGGAAATAAAAAAATTTTCTACTCTTTTTATAAAGAAAATGAAATTTTTTCGTATTGAATTCCCCAAAGAAATGTGTTATTATTTAACTAGTAAAAATTTTTTACAAGGAAAATAAAAGTAGGAGAAAAAGATGAAAAAAGATATTATTTCAATGAATGATATGACAAAAGAAGAGATAATGGAAATTTTAAAGTTGGCAAAAAAAATTGAAAATATTTCAGAAGAAGAAAAATTAAAAATTTTAAGTGGTAAAATAGTTTCCACTCTTTTTTTTGAGCCAAGCACACGGACAAAGATGTCTTTTGAGTCGGCAGCATTTAGGTTGGGAGCAAATGTTTTGCAGTTGCCACCGGCAGAGTACTCTTCATTAAAAAAGGGGGAATCGTTTACGGATACAATAAAAATGGTAGAAAGCTACTCTGATGTAATTGTTGTGCGTCATCCATTTGATGGAGCAGCAAGACTTGCATCAGTAACTTCAAAAAATCCCGTCATAAATGCGGGAGATGGATCAAATCAACACCCAAGTCAAACGCTATTAGATTTATACACAATTTTGGAAGAAAAGAGAACATTGGAAAATTTATCAATTGCTTTTGTTGGAGATTTGAAGTATGGAAGAACAGTCCATTCACTAATGAGGGCACTTACACATTTTAATCCAACTGTTTATTTCGTAGCACCGCAAATTTTACAGATGCCAGATTATTTGCTGGAAGATTTGCAAAAGCATAACATAAAATATGAAATTTTATCTGATTTCAGAGATTGTCTCGATAAAATTGATGTTTTTTATATGACTAGAATTCAGAAGGAAAGATTTCTCGATGTTGATGAGTACGAAAAATTAAAGGGAATCTACATTATAAATAAAAAAAATATTTTAGGAAAATGTAAAGATGATATGATTATTTTACATCCGCTTCCAAGAGTTGATGAAATTTCAACAGATCTTGATTCAACAAAACACGCTTTATATTTTAAACAAGCTAAAAATGGGATTCCTATTAGACAAGCAATGATGATAAAAGTTTTAGAAAAAGAAAAAATGATTTAATAAATAATTTTATTAAGAGAATTAGATATTTTATTGAAAAATTTAGATTTATTGTTTGATTATGTTAATATTTTTTACAAATATTTAAAAATGAAAGGTTAATAAGATGAGCAAAAGAAAAGAATTGTTAATTGGAGCTATAAAAAATGGAATTGTAATTGATCATATTCCATCAAAAAAAGTTTTTTTGATTGTAGAAATTTTAAAATTAAAAGATTATTCAGAAAGAATTACAGTTGCAACAAATATGCCTAGTAGTTCGCTTTTAAAAAAAGGAATTATAAAAATTGAAGATAAGATTTTGCAGGAAAATGAATTAAACAATATTTCTTTAATTGCGCCAAATGTTACAATAAACATTATAGAAAATTATGAGGTTGTGGAAAAAACAAAATTAGAAAGACTGGATGAAGTCGAAGAACTTGTAAAATGCGATAATCCAAAATGCATTTCAAATCACGAAAATATCAAGACAAAATTTGTAAGATTGAGTGAAGAAAACAAATATAAATGTTTTTATTGTGAAAAGATTATTTCAGAAGATGAAATTCAGCTAAAGACTAAATAGATTTTTTGTCAAAATAAAAATTAAAATTTTTGAAAAATAAAAATATAATTGAAAAATATTAAAAAAATTTGAAATGGAGAGAAAGTTTTAAAATGCAAAATAATTGTGAAAAAAATGATAAGAAAGAATTTTTGGAAAATGTAGAAATTTTGGAAAATAAAGATGTCGGTGGAGATAATTTTTTGATGAGAGTAAAGTCTGAAAATGTCAAAAATAGGAAAAATATTCCAATTGCAGGACAGTTTTATATGTTAAAATTGAAAAATGAAATCATGATTTTAAGAAGACCAATAAGTCTTCATAGTGTAGATTATGAGACGGGAGAAATAGAATTTTTGTACAA
Source organism: Leptotrichia sp. oral taxon 847 (assembly GCF_001553645.1). NCBI lineage: Bacteria > Fusobacteriati > Fusobacteriota > Fusobacteriia > Fusobacteriales > Leptotrichiaceae > Leptotrichia > Leptotrichia sp. oral taxon 847. The sequence continues at coordinate 2,121,734 of NZ_CP014231.1, forward strand.
AGTTTTAGGAAAAGGAACAAGAGAGCTGTCAAATTATGAAAAAGGAGATGTCATAAACATTCAAGGACCGCTTGGAAATGGTTTTGAAATAATAAAAAGTTCATCTAAAATAGTGATTGTTGGCGGTGGAATTGGACTTGCGCCATTAAAGCAGCTACTTAAAGAATTATTAAAAAGTGAAAAGAATAAAAAAATCATTTTTATTGCTGGAGGTAGAGATAAAAAGACTTTGGAAATACTAAAAAATTTTGATTTTTCGGATAAAAGAATTTTTCTTAAAATTTGCAGCGATGATGGAAGTGCTGGAGAAAAGGCAAATGTTATTGAATTATTGAAAAAAGAAATGTCAATTGATGAAGAAATTGACGTTGTTTATTCTTGTGGGCCTCATAAAGTATTGGAATTAATTTCTGAATTAGCAAATGAAAATGGAATAATTTCGCAAGTTTCGATGGAAGAAAGAATGGCTTGTGGGGTAGGAGCTTGTGTGGGATGTTCTATTCCAAGCAAAGAAGGAATGAAAAAAGTTTGTAAGAATGGACCTGTTTTTTACAGCAAAATTTTTGATATAAAATCTGAAAATGCAGAAAATGGGGGTGAATCAGATGGAAAATAAGATAAATAGACTTTCAACAGACTTTTTGGGAGTAAATTTAAAAAATCCCATTTTTACAGGAAGTGGATGTTTCGCTTTTGGAACAGAATATATAGATTATTTTGATCCGAATGAATTGGGGGCAGTTGTGATAAAGGGATTAACTTTGGAAAAAAGAGACGGAAATTCAGGATCAAGAATTGCAGAAACTCCAGCGGGGATGTTAAACAGTGTGGGACTTGAGAATCCTGGAATTGATTATTTTGAGAAAAATATCATAAAAGAGATAAAAAAATATTTGACAGTGCCAATAGTTGCAAATATTAACGGAAGTACGGTTGAGCAATATGTGAATCTCACAAAAAGACTTGATAAAATGGAAGAAATAAAAATTTTGGAATTAAATATTTCTTGTCCAAACGTAAAAGATGGCGGGATGGCGTTCGGAGCAAATCCAGATATGGCAAGATTTGTCACAAGAGAAGTGAGAAAAGTAACAAATAAGCCATTAATGGTAAAATTATCACCAAATGTTACAAACATAGTAGAAATTGCAAAAATTGTGGAAAATGAAGGTGCAGACGCTATTTCGATGATAAATACTTTGCTTGGAATGGCAATTGATACAAATACTGGAAAAGCAATTTTGGGAAACACTTATGGGGGAATGTCAGGACCTGCGGTTAAGCCTATTGCACTAAGAATGATACATCAAGTTTCACAAGAGGTGTCAATTCCAATTTTAGGGATGGGTGGAATAAGCTGTGCAAAAGATGCGATTGAGTTCTTTTTGGCAGGAGCGTCAGCAATTTCGGTGGGGACAGCTTTTTTTGGAAATCCTTTAGTAGCAATGGAGATAAAAAAAGGACTTTTGGAATATTGCAAAAAGAAAAGTTTATCTAATATTTCAGAAATTATAGGATATTCTCATTCTGATGACGGAATTTCTTACAGAAAAAGATTAAAAATTATAGAATAAAAAGAAAAAAAGGAGAAAAATTTTGAATAAAATAAATGAAAAAGCTAAAGAAAAAATATTTGTAGCGTTGGACTTTGACAATTTAGAAGATGCAAAAAAATTGGTGGAACAACTTGGAGATAACATTTCTATGTACAAAGTGGGACTAGAAAGTTATTTGAGCACAGATGGAAAATTAGTTAACTATTTGCACGGAAAAGGGAAAAAAGTATTTTTAGATTTAAAATTTCATGACATTACAAATACAGTAAAAATGGCGTGTAAAAATGCTATTCAAAAAAATGTTTTTATGTTTAACATTCATTGCTCAAACGGAAGTAAAACTATGAGAGAAGTTTCAAATTTAGTGAAAGAAAGTGGTTCAAAAAGCCTTTTAATCGGTGTAACAGTTTTGACAAATTTATCTGGCGATGACATTTCTGAAATGTTCAAAAGTAGCTTAAATGTCGAAGAAATGGTTCTAAATTTAGCGACAATTGCAAAAAATAATGGAATGCATGGGATTGTCTGTTCTCCTTTGGAGTCGAAGAAAATTAAAGAAAAGTTGGGACAAAACTTTGTAACTGTGTGTCCAGGAGTTAGACCTCAGTTTACATTAAATGCGCAGGGAAAAAGTGATGATGATCAGAATAGGATAATGACGCCGTTTGATGCGATTAAAAATAATGTAGATTTTTTGGTTGTGGGAAGGCCTATTACAAAAGCTAAAAATCCTTTAAAAAGTGCCAAAATGATATTGGAAGAAATTTCTCGTGCACTGTAATATTAAAAATTTTTTTAAAAAAAGTAATAAAAAAGTAAAAAAAATCAAATTCAAATATATTTATATTATAATATTTAAAATAAAAATTTAAGGAGAAAGTTATGAGAAAAAAAGCAATAATGATAATGGCAGTACTTTTTTTATGTCAATTGTCATATGCGGCAAGCCAAGTTGAAGATGTTAATAAATCAAATCCAGCTTTGGGTGGAAAAACAGAAACAAAAATAGAAAATACATCGACAACAACAACAACTACTACAATGCCATCTGAAAAAGAAAATGTAGGAAACGAAAATACAACAGTAAAAGAAAATACACCAATTACAACACCAGCACCTGCTGCAGAAACTGGAACAAATGAAGAAACTACAGTAGTAAGTCCAGCGCCTGCCACAGACAATGAAACTGAAACTACTTTGAAAGATACAAAACGAGAATCTATAACAACAAGAACAAACAAAACGACAAAAAGAAGTCAACTTAAATCTAAATCTAAGGCAAAAAAGATGACGTTGGATCAAAAATTGGATGCAGAATTGTCAAATCTTACTCGTATGTTGGATAGACTGGAAGGAAAATAGAAGAATTAAAAAAAATCTCTTGTAATATTTTATATATTTGAGAGATTTTTTATTTTTATAAAATTGGGAGTACTCAGAATTCTGGACACTCTCTCTATTTTGAGTTTACACAAAATTCTGGACACTCTCGTTTTTTACTTTATTAATTATACATTTCTTCTTTCTCTTTCACGTCTTTCTCTTCTGGAAAGCGGTCTTTGAGGTTGTTGCGGCTCTGGAATAACTTCTTGTTGATAGTCATCGCCAATCATATCAGTTTTGTCATCAGTATGTTCATATTTTACATTTGAAACTTCCTCACGTGTAAGATGATTTGTATCTTCTTCTCCACGAACTTTTAATTTTAAGATAAACGAACTTGTTTCTCTTTTAATTGCATCAATCATTTCGTTGTAGACATCATATGCGACAATTTTGTAATCGTGAATTGGATTTCTTTGACCGTAAGAACGAAGTCTTATTCCTTCTCGAAGCTCTGTTAAGTCTTTTAAGTGCTGTCTCCATTTTGAATCCAGTACTTCTAACATTATATAACGTTCTATTCTTCTGAAAACTTCATCTCCTACAGCTTTTTCTTTTTCATCATAAATTTTTAACAAATCTTCATAAATTAAATTTGAAACTTCTTCTGTTGATTTACCTTCGATTTTATTTATATCAATTTTATAATCAAATATTTCATTTAATTTATCTTCCAATAAATTTAAGTTTTTTTCTCCACTTTCTCCAGCAAACGCATTGTTTACAATATCGTCCACAGTTTCTGAAATCATTCCTTCAATTAATTCTTTTAAATTTTCATTTTTTAGAATGGCATCTCTTTGTTCGTAGACAACTTCCCTTTGAATATTATTTACATCGTCATACTCAATAAGACTTTTTCTCGATGAAAAGTTTCGGCTTTCAATTCTTCTTTGAGCATTTTCAACAGATTTAGTAATTTGTCTATGGCGGATTTCTTCATCTTCATCGATTTTCAACATTTTCATCATTGATTTTAATTTATCTCCACCAAAAAGTCTCATTAAGTCATCGTCTAGCGACAAATAAAATTCTGATGCTCCTGGATCTCCCTGACGACCGGCACGACCTCTCAATTGGTTGTCAATACGTCGAGATTCGTGTCTTTCAGTCCCTAAAATGAAAAGTCCACCAACTTTCAGCACTTTTTCTCGATTTTCAGCGCACTCTTTCACATAAGTGTGATAGATATCTTCATATTCAGGGGTCCCTTTTATAGCGATTTTTGAGGCAAAAGACTCGGGATCTCCACCAAGTTTTATATCAGTCCCTCTACCTGCCATATTTGTCGCAATTGTTACTGTTTTAAATCTTCCAGCTTGAGATACAATTTCAGCTTCTCTTTCGTGATGTTTTGCATTTAATATTTCGTGTGGAATTCTTGCTTTTTTTAGTAAAGCCGAAACTTCTTCTGAGTGCTGAATAGATGCAGTTCCAACTAAAACTGGCTGTCCTTTTTCGTACAATTCTTCAATTTTTCTTGCTATTGCTCGATATTTCGCATTTTTGTTCATATAAATGACATCTGGCAAATCTTTTCTTATAACAGGTTTATTCGTAGGAACAACTATAACTTTTAAGTTATAAATTTGCTTAAATTCTTCTTGTTCTGTCTTGGCTGTCCCTGTCATTCCTGACAATTTTTCGTACATTCTAAAGTAATTTTGTAGTGTAATTGAAGCTAGTGTCTGATTTTCACCTGCAACTTCCAAGTGTTCTTTGGCTTCAATCGCTTGGTGAAGTCCATCTGAATATCTTCTACCTTCCATTAATCTTCCAGTAAATTCATCAACTATTATAACTTCTCCATCGCTGTTAATAATGTAATCCCTGTCGATTTTAAACAATTCTTTAGCTTTTAATGCTTGTGTCAAGAAGTGCGTAAGTTCAACATATTCAGGGGAATAAAGATTGTCAATTTTTAAAATCCGCTCAACATTTTTAATCCCTTTGTCTGTAATTGTAACAGTATGTGATTTTTCGTCAACTTCGTAATCTTCCCAATCCTCATCGGGAATTACTGTATTTTTTTTATCTTTTATTTCTTCAGTTTTATAACTTCTTTTTAATTTTTTAGCAACTTCTGCAAAAGTGTTGTACCACTCTGTTGTTTCTTCGGCCGCTCCAGATATAATTAACGGGGTTCTGGCTTCATCAATTAAAATTGAATCCACTTCATCGACGATTACAAAATGGTGTCCTCTTTGAACTTTTTCTTCAAGAGAGCCAACCATGTTATCTCTTAAATAGTCAAATCCAAACTCACTGTTTGTTCCATAGGTTATATCTGCCTGATAAGCTATTTTTCTTTGTTCTGGAGTTATGTTTCCACCGATAAAATCAGATTTTAAACCTAAAAATTCAAATAGTCCAGCCATAGTATCCCTATCTCTTTTGGCCAAGTAATCATTTACGGTTACGACGTGTACTCCTTTTCCAGTAAGTGCATTTAAGTAAATCGGAAGAGTTGACATAAGTGTTTTACCTTCTCCAGTTTTCATTTCTGCAATACTTCCTTTGTGCAAAATCATACCACCTATGATTTGGACGTCGTAGTGGCGCAACCCAATAATTCTTTTAGACGCCTCTCTCACAGTCGCAAATGCTTCCACCAAAATATCATCCAAAGTTTCTGATTTTGCAATTCTTTCTTTAAATTCTACTGTTTTATGTTGCAACTGCTCATCTGTCATTTTTTCAAATAGCGGTTCAATTTCATTGATTTTTTCCACTATTTTTCGCATTTTTTTTATTTCTCTTTCATCTGAAGTTCCAAATATTTTTTCTCCCAGTTCTTTTAACATTTTATTTCCTTTCAATTTTATTTTTTGGTTAATAAATTGAAACTTTCTATTCTCTTATTCGCAAATCATTTTCTTTTCGCTTTTCAAAAATTCTGTCATTTTGGAATAAATCTCGATTTCTTATAATATCGTCAAAAAAGTCTATATTTTCATTAATTTTCGTGATAATATGAAATTCATTTTTTGAGTTATTCTCATTTTTTTTTCTTTTCCCAATTTTTTTTAGTTCTCTAGCAAAAACAGCGTTTTTATCGCTATTCATTTTGCTAATTTCATTTGCTATGTCGTCAATATCTTTATGCGACAAATTGTTGTCATTTACAAAGTTATTTAGTTTACTTGTAAATTTAGGTGTTCCTAAAAGACTCGAATAAGTCATCATAAAAATAATGCTCATAACGACTAAAACTATATTTTTTTTATTCATCTTGTCATTTCCTTATAAAATTTTAATATGCATTGTGTTCATTTAAAGGAATAGTTCCCTTGAAAAATAAAGTTATTGCATAAAGTTATTATATCAAATATGTTAAATTATATCAATAAAAAAAATAGGAAAAATAGAAAGCTAAATAAATAAAAATTATTGTAACTTAACTTTAACTTCTTATTTTCAAAAAGAATGCAAGAATATTCAAAATCCAAAATTGTAAAGGGTAAAAAATATAGAAAAACCATTTGTGAATTGGTGCCTTGCTTCCTTTTTTTCCATTGTATAAAAATATGAATGGCAAAAATAAAAATGTTAAACCGTCGCTGTTATAGCAAAAACTATCAAACCATGCTCTTAAATTAGGGTATTTGGCAGGATTTAACGATGGCGTAAATAATGGAATATATAACATATTCAAAATTAAAAATGTTATTACTTGCTTTTTTCTATTTCCATAAAATGCCCAAAAACTAATCATTGTAAACAAAGTCTGTATTCCACCTTCAAGGCCCATGATATAATTTCCAATTACAATCGGAACAAAAGAAAATACCAATCCCAAAATAAAAAGAAAAATTCCTAAAATATTATAAATTACTTTTTTACTACTTCTCCCTTTTTGCAAGAAATAAATTATTGTAAATCCAATCGCAAGACTTAAAAAAATATTATCTACTATTTGATATCTTTCTCCTAGTATGATAAATGAAATTACATTTCCAAATTGCATCAAAATAGCGGCTATCCACAATCTTGCCATATATTTTTTACGGTTTCTTGTATGATAAAAGCCTTCCACTGTAAAAAATGCAAATAATGGTGCCACAAATCTTGTGATTAAATGAATCCAAGATGGTAAAAATCCTGAAAATACAAAAAATACTGAGTCTAAAAACATAAAAAATAAAGCAATATATTTCAACTGATTTGTATTTAATTTTTTCATAAAATCCTCCTAAAATATTATTTTTGTAAAAAATTATAACACTTTTATCAGATAAATTTATAATATTTTATATAAAATAATCTTTATTATTAAAAATAAATAAAATATTTTTAAAAATTGAACTAATAAATATAAAATTTTTATATTTGAAAAAATAAGCACATTATTTTAATATGTTTAGGTGTTGTATCTTAATTATAAAATCCATATTACAAATTCCAAAGTAAAAATTCCCAATCCTCATTCTTAATTTCTTCATTATTTTTACAATTACAAATTTTCTCATAAAAAACCCTATACATCTTGCTCTTGTACTTAAAAACCTTCATTTTATTCAAATTCTTCTCCAAAAACGAGTTTTCATAACTCCCAATCATAAAAAAATCACAATTATAGCCCTTATTTTGAATAAATTTTACAGCTTTTCTAAATTCATTTTTATTTTTTTTCTCGTCTGCATTTTTATCCTTTAAAATAAAATCCACATACAAAAAATTTGAAATTTTATTAATTTCAGGCATTTCTGGATATCCAAAAAATGCTATCACTTTTCTAAATTTATACAAAAATTTATAAATTTTTTTATAATCCATCACAACATATTTTTTATTGGCCTTATTTTTCAAGTGAATTTCAAAATTTCCATAATTTAAAATTTCCTCATCGTTTACTGCCAAATCACCTTTTCTACTATTTTTCAAACTAAAAAATACAATATTTTTGTAAAACTCATAAACCGGCATACTTTTTCGCCTTTTTGTCAAGATTCTTTGTGCTATTTTATTTTCTTCAAGAATAGTCGTAATTACGGTTTTTACTCCACATTTTTTGGCTTCTGTTATTAACATCTTGTAAGCCTTGCCAAAATTAACTTTATTTCTATATTCTTTTTTTATTCTAAATGAATTTAAATACCCGATATTATTTTTAAAAATAGAACAAGCCCCAACACCCACAAGATTGTCATTTTCAGTATCAATTCCTACCACGATAATCGGTGTCTTTTCACTATCTTTTTGCAATGATTCAAATAAATTCGGCACTTTCTCATATTTTACCTGTACAAGCGATTCCATTTCCTCTTCATCCAGAATATTTCTTATTTCATCGCTGTAATCACTATTTTGAATAATTTTAAATTCTATTTTTTTCATCTTTCCCCAATCTCCTAATCAAATCTCGTGCCGTAACCTGTTTCCCTGTCGCAGGAAAAATTTTATCATAATCATCCAAAATAATCTTTTTCCAATTTTCAATCAACTCTTCCTTATTCTTCCCAAATAACGGAATTAACGGAAATTTAAAACATAAGTTCTGAACCATATCCCCACAAAACAGATATTTCTCATTATTTTTTTCATCGAAAACTGCAAGAGAAACCGAATCATCTGAATGTCCCTTTGTTTCAATAATTTCCATATTCCCAAAACTATATTCTGAAAGCAAAATCCTTTCCTGTTGTAAAAAATTAATAAAAATCACTTTTTCCATATCAGTTTTCTCCAATTTTGGAAAGATATTTTTACTAAAATTCTTTTTACTTTTCAATTTTTTAGAAACCTTTTCTGTAAACGGATAAAATCCATTTGGAATAACACTTCTTCCTGTTTCTAATACATTTTCAGAATTTCTATGTGCAATAACTCTAACATCTCCAATTGCATCAATAAGAATTTTCAAATTTCCCACATGATCAGCGTGAGAATGGCTTAGAACTATCACTTTTATCTTTTTTACCTCTCCAATTTTCTGAATTATTCTCTTCAAAATTTTTTTCTTTTTTACATGTACCCCCGTATCTAGCAATAAATATTCATCATTTTTATTTTTAAATAAATACAAATTATTTAACCCAATTTTTATTTTTTCTATCATTTTTAGAAAGCTCCTTGATATTTTAATGAAAAACCTGCCAGTCCAGTAAATAGAACTGACAGGCATAAGGTGGGAAGAACAATGGGAATTTACTTAATTATTTTTGACTGCTAAAAAATAAAAAAGCAGTGATTATAACTGCTAAAACAGTCAAATCCCAGTTCATCATTGAGACCACCTCCTAACTTTATAACATGGCATCAAGGTTTGTGAAGCCTTGACAAATGATTATAACATAAAAAAAAGCCCCATTCAATAATGAACAAGGCTTTTTTTTTCACAATTTGCCATATTATAACCGTTAGGTTTTTATCCGTAAATATTATAACATTTCTAAAGATAAATTTCAATATTAAAAATTAATTTTTTTATTTTTTGTGGTATAATTTATTAAATAGATTATGTTTAAAGGAGCATTTTATGAAAACAACCATAGATTTTATAATATTCTCAATTTTTTATATTTTTATAAAAATCTTTAACTTTTTTCCACCGAAAATTCGTCTAAAAATATCTGAATTTATTGGAGTTCTGCTTTTTTATCTCATTCCAAAAGGAAGAAAATTGTCGTATCGTAACTTAAATTTGATTTTAAATGAGCAAAATAGTTTTAATTATTCAAAGAAAAAAATTAAGGAAATTGCGATAAAATCTTATAAAAATACAGCAAAGTCGTTTTTACTGCCTTTTTGGATATATGAATATTTTGAGAATTTTCCGCCAAAAATATATAATTCTGAATTACTGAAAAAATTAAAGAGTGAAAATGAACGGATTATTCTTGTTACTTCACATTTCGGATTTTTTCATGCAAGTCTTTTTCCAACGGGAAATGATAGGATGTTTATCCCAATTAGAATTATTCCAAATAAATTTATTGAATCCTATATGGATAAAATTCGTTTTAGAAACAATATGACTTATTTTCCGGAGCAGAACTACAAGTCCTTTTTGAAAAAGAAAAATTCAAAGGGCGTTTTTGTGCTTTTAAGTGATGTAAGAAAACCAGGTGGCGATAAAATCACATTTTTTGGCTTACCCACTACTAATTCAGGCTTTCCTGCCTATTTTTCCAAGAAAGAGAATATTCCGATTGTTATTATTCACAATGAAGTTGATAAAAACAATATTTGCCACATTTTTATAGACAAAGTCATCCATCCTGAAAATTACAAAAATAGACACGAAATAATGAAATCTATTTTAGCTGAATACGAAAAAATTATCTTAAACCTGCCGGAACAATGGTTCTGGTTTCAGGACAGATGGCGGGATGGAATCTAACTTTTATTTTTCCTGTCCTTGATTTTCAATATATCTTTTAAAAACTTACTAAATCTGTTAAATAAAATAAGGTTTTTTTATTTTCACAAGGGGGCAATACCCCTTGCTTCAGAACATTTGTTTTATCAAATTCTAAATATAGTCGAACCCGTTTAAAACTAAACTGTTAAAAATTATATAAATTTAGGATTTGAGTAAAATAGTTATAACTTTTTATTTCGGTTTTAAAGCAGTTTTGCTGTATCTTTGAAATTATCACAATACTTACGACTTATTTTACTGAAAATTATTTTGGAGCTTCATCCAAGTTTTGTGCATACGGTAAATCATATTTCCCCATAACTTCTTTTTTCAAATTAAAGTTTTGTGCAAAAAATATTGCAAACATTCCCAAATCATGGCTTCGTTTTAACTGCATAAATCCTCTTTTAAGTATTGAACGCCATCCAAAAAAACTTTTTCTTGCATTGGCACATTTTTTGGAAAGTTCATCGGGAGTCTGATCACTTGGAAGAAAGGAAATTCGTCCGTATGGGTATTTTTCATCCAGCCACCATTTTTCACTAAGAAGCCGTTTTTCTTCTCTTAATTTTCTATAAACGCCTGTTTTTGGGAATGGTACAAGATGGTTAAATGCTGCAAAATAAAATCCATGTTTTTTGGCAAATTTTACCGTTTCGTCAAAAGTCTCCTGTGTATCGTTTCCGTATCCAAATACAAAAGTGGCATAAATTCCGATTCCATAACTATGAATTTTTTCCGTCAGTTCATTTATTTCCCCAACGCCATTTCTCCAGCTTTTTCCCATATCCTTCAAAATATTTGGATTCATTGACTCGTATCCAATCAAAATCATTTTACATCCACTTTTTTTCATCCAGTACAGCAATTCATCATTTTTTGCAATGGTAATAGCCCCTTGCGTTACCCATTTTATATTTAATGGAGCAATCGCCTTGCAAATCTCAATTGCATGTTTATGATCCGCCACAAAATTATCATCAATAAAAAAAACATACTTCTTTCCAGAATTTTTTATATCCTGTACAATTTCCTCAATAGGTCGTCTAAAATATTTTTTCTGATAATATGAATGAATTGCACAGAAATCACACCCAAAATTACATCCACGCCCTGTTTCAATCAGTGCAAGCGGTGAATATTTCCTGTCCTTGTAAATACTCCTGTCAGGCATTGCAAAAGACGTAGTTACCCCATAATACCGTTTTTCCAGCTTATTCTTGCTCAAATCGTTCAACATCTTTGTCCACACGCTTTCTGCATTTCCCAAAATAATCGAATCAAAATGTTCCAGACACTCGTCAGGCTCTACAGTTGGATGATATCCCCCTGCAAGTGCCTTTATCCCTCTTTTCTGAAATTTTTTTGCTATTTCGTAAGCCCTTTTGGCAGTATAAGTTTCTACAGAAATCACAACCAAATCTGTATTTTCCTCATAATTTATAAACTCATTCCTGTCGTCCATAAAATTCGTTTCAACATCCTCAGGAGTTAAAGATTTTAAAACTGCAATCATAAGCGGTTCCATATTTTTCCATGTTTTTATATATTTCTGCCCTTTTTTCTTTCCAATGGCTGGCAGTATAAATGTTATTTTCACTGTTTTTCTCCTTTTTTCTCAACGTCTATTTATCAAATTTTATCTTCCCATACTTCCTAAATTTCCGTGCATGCTGTCTTGAAAATACTTCCAGAATGAATTTCAGCCCCTTATTCCTAGAAGTTTTCACTCTTCTTAAAATTCGCTTGAAAGTGAAAGTGTCAAGCCACAATTTCTGAACCTCCCACGACTAAAGTCGCAGGGTTCTAAAATCTTTAAAAATATTTAAAAATTTTCTAAGAAGTCTGATAGTACTACACTATCCTTATTCTTTTAGGCGTGTTCAGCTCACCTCTATTGTATAGGATACTTAAATCCACAACTTTACTTTTTCTTAATATGTTTAATGCTCCATTACAATCTGCATTTATGAGTTTACCTTTTTTTGTTTGATATAGTCCTCTTTTTATTCTTTTTCCACTGAATATATATTCTTTTTGATTTTCTTTATCATATATTGGAATTTCATCTCCATCAAAGAAACTTGCTTTTGATGTATAACTCTCTTCTTGCAGTTTAAATTCTATTCCATATAGTTTACATAGATATATTAATTTATCTCTTAATTTTCCATATGGTATATTCACAAAATTTTGATTATTTATACTTCCTATATTTGAATTTCTTTGAAAATCCTCATTATATCCTAAAACTATCTTTCCTATATCATTATTAAGACAATAATTTACAATTATTCTTCCTGCTTTTGAAAGATAATCATTTATACGATTATTTCTCTTTCTAGTTATTCTCTTTTGTCTTAATGTTGTGCGGGAGGTCTTTTGTTTATCTTTTATGCTTTGTAATTTTGCATTTATCTTGTTATAGTATTGATTTATTGATTTTAATTTTCTACCATCTATTAAAAATGATGCTCCATTATTAGTTACACAAGTACAAAGATTGTCTATACCTAAATCTATTCCTAGTCCATTTTCTTTATTTAATTCCCTTTGAACTTCTTCTACTTCATAAGTATATTGAATTTCAAAGTACCTAGAATGTTGTTTGGGTATTATTCTAATCTCTTTTATTTTCTTGCCTTTTAATACTGGTGGTAGTTTAATTTTAACTTCTTGATGAGTTTTCTTAAACGAATTTGAATAAGGAACTATCAGAATATCATCTTTTAATCTTACAAAACCTATAACAAGAGTTGTAAATCCATCTTTAGCAAGATATTTAGGTAATTTTATTTTTTTATTATCATATTGACCATTCTTAGCAAGTTTTAAAAGTCCAAAAAATGATTTGAAACTTCCGTCTACTTCTTTTAGAATTTGTTGAGCCATATTAGAATTTAATTTCTTGTAATTCTCACTGTTTTTAAGCATTTTATAGTTTTCATTATAACTTAAATACTTTTTCTTATTAAAATAGTATTGTCTAATATTATATATAGCTTCATTAGTTAAGTTCTTTGCTATATGACATAGATATTTTAAAATTCTAAACTCCTTTTTACTAAGATGTTTTACTTGTTGTTTTAAAGTTAAATACATAGATATCACCTCCTTTTCATCAGAGATATTATACCATGTATTCTACATTTTATCTGTCAAAAAAGTAATATTTTTTATTTATTTTTAAATATTTTTAAAGTTTTTAAAACCCCACAACAGTGGGAAGCGTCGTTCACATAAGTTCGCTACTACTTATGCAGTTCTCAAAGATTTTATATCTTATGAACTTCTTGTTATCTCTAACAAGCACAGACTATATCTTATCCATATCTTATATTCATAACAATTATATTTGTTACTACCTAAGATTTAGGTGAAACCACTTCCAATACCAATCGCTTGTATTGTACTCCCCTCACGAGGGATAGTCGTTGAACTTTCCTTTTCAGGCTTAGCTGCTGATTGTCTATTATCATAATGTTTAGGATTTAACCTTGCACCATCTAGTATATTTTTTTTGCTTTCGCTACCTTCACATTTGCCTCTTATGAGTAAGATTGCTATGTTGTGGTCATACTAGCTTTAAGAGTTCCCAGCAATTCAGTTTCTTTGTTGCACGGTTTTTCTTCCGTGTCTACATACAAGTTTCCCTATATGCTTACTAAAATTCTCAAACAATTCATCTCATGACTAAAAGTCGCGAGTGTTCTTGCATTATTTAATAAAATTCCTTTTGCAATGTTTCATAACTCATATTTTTAGGCTTGAATACGACTGTTTCAGTGTCGTAGTAATACCAGTCCTCTGTAAGCAATCTGCCTTCTTCTTTTAACTGATTAAAAAAAGGTGTTCCTGGATACGGAGTAATTATGTTATATCTTGGCACATCTACTCCAATTTCCTCAATAATATCGGGAATTTGGCGAATTGACTCCACTGTGTCAGTTTCCATTCCTATCATAAGTGTGGAAAGGACTGATATTCCATAAGATTGAATCGTTTTTACGAGTTTTTTGTATTCTGCGACATTGTTAAATTTTTTATTTACTCCATCAAGATTTTCCTGAACAAAACTTTCCAAGCCAATAACCAAGCCTATACAGCCAGATTCTTTCATTAACTGCAGAATTTTTTTATCATTACCGATATTTATTGTTGCGGAAGCCGTCCATTTTATTTTTAATTTTTTCAATTCTTCCATTAGCTGAATGGCGTAATTTCTGTTGCCTAAAAAGTTTGGATCAAGGAATATCCATTTTTTGGGCTTATTTGTTTTTATTTCATTTATCACGTACTCTATGCTTTTTATCTGATTTTTTCCAGAATACATCTTTGTGATGGAGCAGTAGGAGCATTTATTTGGACAGCCGTTGTTTGCGACGATTGTGCCATAATTTTTGAAATATTTTTTATTTTTCAAAAGTTTTCGGTTTAATGGCTTCGGTTCATAATCATTTCCAACGAGGTTAAAATATTCTCTTTTTGGAGTTCCATTTGTAAAATCTTCAAGAAACATCGGAAATGAAATTTCAGCAGCGCCCGTAATTACTGTATCAAAATATTGTAATGCCTCTTCTTTCAAAGCTGTCGCATAATGTCCGCCAATTAATGTATACGCTCCTTTATTTTTCCAAAACTTGGCAATCTCTTTTGCCCTTTTCGATCCTGAAATTACCGAAGAAATACAAATTACATCAAATTTTTCATTTTCATATTTTTTAGAAGTAGCATCCCATTTTTCCACACCTTCGTCGACAATAACGACATCAGCGTTATACTTTCTGTCAATTAGTGATTCCAGCGTTATTAACGTAATTTGCGGATAATATTTTCTTTTGTGAATCGAGTTGTATTTGTAAATGTTATCCTTTGCTAAAACAAGCATTATTCTCATAATTTTATTCCTTTTTTGTTATAAACTTCTTTTCGATTGATATAATTTACAGCAAGAAATACAAGGGCATGTTTAAAATTGGCAGCACCGTCAAATAGCCTTTTCCAGATACTCGAATGTCTGTTATATTCCACCTTGCACTTCAAAATTCCCGCCTCAAATTCCTCGATCGTCATATTATATGGCTCAAAGCACGCTTTCCCATAACGAAAGTTCTCATCCAGCCACCATCTTTCATAAAGAAGTCTTCCTTCTTTTTTTAATCTTTCATAAAAAGGAGTTCCTGGTATCGGCAATGCCGGGTTAAAGCCTGCAAGAAAAAATTTATGCTTTTTAGAAAATTCCAGAATCTCATCAAAGCAGTTTTTATCATCATAATCATACCCAATTACATAGCTTGCGTGTACAAGTATCCTGTATTTTTTATAGATATCAATGATTTTTTCATAGTCAAACTTATAATTTGCAACCTTTTTCATCTTCTTAATATTTTTTATATTTATATTTTCAAATCCCAGAAGCATTTCAATGCACCCCGCTTCTGACATCAATTTTATCAATTTCTCATCTCTTGCAATATCAATACTGCCTTGACAAGCCCATTTTATCTTCAATTTTTTCAATTCTTCAAATAACTGCAAAGCCTTTTTCTTATTGGCAAAAATATTATCATCCACAAAATAAACAATTTTTGCCCTTTTATTCGTTCTAAAAATTTCTTTTACCTCGTTTATCACATTTTCAATGCTCCTATGCTGAAAATCTCCCTTGTGAACCGCTCCAATTGTACAAAATTCACATTGGTGCATACACCCTCGTCCAAACTGAACTGGTACGACAAAAGAATATTTTTTCCCCTTGTAAATGCTTCTGTCGTAGACAACATCATTAATATCAGGCAATTTTGTACACCCATATCTCTTTTTTGGTACTCCATTTTCCAAATCACGCAAAAATTCATTCCAGGTAATCTCACCACTTCCCACACAAACCGTATCAGCATGTTCCTGCACCTCATCAGGCATAAGTGAAGCGTGATACCCTCCAATCATCACATAAACCCCACGTTTCCTATAATTATCCGCCAGTTCATAAGCCCGTCTAGCCGTCATCGTAAACGTAGAAATCACAACTAAATCAACCTCAAGATCCATCGGAATATCCTCAATCCTATCATCAAACAGCATAAGCTCATGTCTAGTCTTATCCGTAAGCCCCGAAAGCACCGCAAAAGCCAGTGGCTCTATCGCATCATTGGAACGTTTCCCCCCCATATTTGGACGTAAAAAAGCTATTTTCATTTTTCTTCTCCTTATCAATAATTTAATTTATTATCTTAAACATTATAATTAAATTTAAAATTTTATTTATATAAAGTTTTTAACTATTTTTTAAATATCACAATTGGTATTATTGAATTAAAATGTTGTGATTTTTTTGGAATAAAATTGATTGTCCGAGCAAAGCAAGTTTCATTTTCGCAGTAATTTTAAGTTTATCCAAATAATTAAAATCTTGGAAATTAATAATAAATATTTTTTAGTTTAATAAACCGGCGGAGCTTTTATTTGTTCAGCTACGACTGTCTGACGACTGGAAGGAGGAGTTTCGGAGCTGGGCAAATAAAAGTCGGAGTCTAGCCATAGGTGCAGGATTTGCGGCAATGAGCAATCCTGCGAAAAAAAGAAAAACATAATAAAAATAGTAAAAACTGTTATTAAACAAAATAATCTAATATTAAATTCTATCAGAAAATAGAAACTATAATTCCTTGCTAATATAGTATGTAATTCAAATTTTAAGATTAACATCAGATATTTGGAATATCAGAATTATCTGTCATTTTTTCAAAAGTAAATTCCTCCAATTTATCTGCATAATGTCTGTATCCTAAATTTGTATTTAGAAGAATTGGTGCAATAATGCTAAATCTTGCAATTCTTTTTAAAATTGAGCTTACTTTATAAGTTTCCCTCCAAGCGTAAATTCCACCTTCCTGAAGTTCCTGTGCTGTCATTTTTTTTGGATGGAATACAGCGTGCTGAACGTCATACATTGTCCAGTTTTTTTCAAAAATTCTGCCTTGCTTTTGCAAATCATTGTAAAGTTTTGTTTTAGGAAATGGAGTTAATATAGAATATCTTGGCAAGTCAACTTTCATTTTTATTACTTCCTCCACAGTTCGCTTGAATATATCCTTATCATCGCCATCTGCACCGAATGTAAAAGTTCCGTTTACAGCAATATCATAATGATGCAGCTTTTTCATAAGCAAATGGTAATCAGCCATAACATTTACCCCTTTATTCATAGCCCGCAACGATTCCTTCGAAACAGCTTCAAATCCAATAAGCAAGCCCTTACAGCCACTTTTTGCCATTAGCTTTATCATTTCGTCATCGTGAACAAGGTTGGAAGTTGCCAGCCCGAACCACCATTTTTTTAATGGTATCAGTTCTAAGAACAATTTTTTTGCATAATTTTTGTCGGCAATTAAATTTAAATCTAAGAATAAAACTTCCTTTTTCTTAAAAGTCTCAATTTCCGCAATAATTTCATTAATCGGTCTTTTTAAAAATGTTGGATATAAAGCCTTTCCAACGCAGAAAGAACAGTCAAAAGAGCAGCCTTTGGTTGCCTCAATGCTGTTTATCGAAACATATCTTTCCTTTTTCAAAAGTTCCCTTTTTGGTAATTTCAAATTTTCCAGGCTATTTTCCTTCTGCACATAAAATTTCTTTAAACTGTTATTTCTCGCATCTTCCATTATTTCCGTAAAAAGCCATTCAGAACGCCCAATTACAACAGAATCACAATGCTGTATCGCCTCTTCTGGACAAAGTGTCGGATGCGGTCCACCTAAAATAACCTTTTTTCCTTTGCTTTTAAAGTATCTTGCGTATTTATACACTCTTTCCGAGGTTCCCGTAATAGAAGTCATAACCACAATATCCGCATCCAGTTCAAGCGGTATTTTTTCAATTGTTTCATCATGAATTACAACTTCGATGTCTTCTGGGATATACGCCGCAAGTGTCGATAATGTGAGCGGTGCATAGTGAATCGCCTTCTTAAATGTTCCGTTAAACCTGTACATTGCCCCTGCCGGTGCCAGTAATGCCACTTTCATTCTCCAAATCCTCCTGCAAATTTATTTTCCCAGCCAAAATTTTTATCTAGCAGCCGATATTTTATATCGCCTATTTTCTGCTTTTTCGATTTTTCAGCCGTATAAGTCTTTAATCCATCCTTTTCTATTAAAAATACTCTTACTTTCCTCAACTGCCCCAATTTATACGCATATTCATAATGAAATGCCTTGCATAAACTGCTATTAATTTCATTTTCAATTTGTTTCCAATTAAATTTTCTATCTTCTTTTTTTATTTCTAAAAATAAAGTATAAAAAATTCCCCCCGTTTCATTTTTTACTGGTGCAAACAGTAAAAATTCCCCCTTTATATTATTTTCTTCCAATGTTGTTAAAACCTGCTTTTCCACAAACGAATTTTTTAACTTTTCCCCGACAATGTCAGAAAAATTGTTCATTCTCCCAACAAACTTTACAATTGGAATTTTATGATAAAATCCTGTAACTTCCACAATATCATTCGTATTATATCTGTAAAGCCCTGCATTTGTCGTAACAACAACGCAATAACGCTCTCCCATCTCCAATTCATCCAAAAGTTTTGGGCTCCTGTTTTCCAGCTTATCATCAGAAACCTGAATAAATTCATAAAAAAACGAGTTATAGGCAATAGCGCTCCCATTTTTCACATTTTCCAGCGGAAAACTTACGATGCATTCCGTTGACATAAGCCCTTTTCCCTGAAATTTCAAATTTATGTTTTTTTTATTGGGATTCAATTTTTTCTTCAATTTTATAAAAATTTCATAGGAATCACTATCCGCCCAGCAGCCAACAAGCGAAAGCTTTTCCCAAATCACAGAGTAATCCACAAAGTTTTCCACAATTTTATTTCCTGATTTAGTTTCCAAATTCTTATTTTCAGCCATGATTTCATTCTCGTTATTTTTTTCCGTAATTTCCAAATTCTGAGTTTTATCATTTTTACTCAAAATATTTTTTTCATATTCATCAAAATAATTTATCAAAAATTTACTTCTATTTTTTTTCCACAATTTTCTATACTTTTTCTTAATAATCTGAAAATACTTTTTATTTCCCAAATTTTTATCGGCAAAAAACTCAGTGCCTAAATCCTCGCTTTTTACAATTTGACAAATCACTTTATGATTTTTTTCAATAAAGTCAAGCAAAATCATAAGAAACGATGGACTCCAGACAGAAATCATCGTAAGATTTTCTGACAAAAGCAGAAACACCGCTGTAATCAGCAAAAAATCCTCCATATTCTGAATGTTTTTTATTTCTTTCGGAACTGTAAACAGTTTATTTAAGAAAAATGCAGAAACTTTATCAAAATATGAAGTATCATCTTCGATTCCCACACGGATTCCTCCACTAGTTATAGCTTCTCGCCTTAAAATAGGAGAAACAGACCAGTAGGAACTTCCAAGAAAAAGTCTTTTATTATTTTGATATAAATTGTAAATCCATGCAAAAACGCCATTCATATAGCTTTTCAAAAATTTCTCTGTGTATGGAATATATTTCACATCGGATGTACTTCCGCTCGTAAGTTCAAATAGCTTGATTTTATCACTCAAAAGAACATTGTTTTCCCCACTTTTTTCCTTTTCTACAAACTCCTTAATATCCTCATAATTCACAATCGGAATTTTATTCTGAAACTTTTCTATTAATTCTTTTTCATTTTCTGCATTTAAAATTTGGCTTTCTGTTTCAAAAGTTTTTAAATATTCTGTATTTTTATTAGTTTTCAATATTTCCAAAAGTATTTTTACTTGTGTTTCCCGAATTTTATTTTTACTTTTTATATTGGAAATAAAATCTTTGTAGGATTTTTTACAAAAAAATATGAATAATCTGTTTAAAATCACATATTTTAAATTTTTTACTTCATAAAATTTACTTTTTTTACCGAATTTTTTCATCTAAATTATCTCCAATTGGCAAATCCTGAAATTTCTTTATAACAGCCTTCTGCCCAAAGCTCAAAAACAGATACATAATGGAAAATGGTATATTTTTTGTCCTTTTTAACACATCAAAAGTTCTTCCCAAAATATTTTTTACAGAATGATAGGCATATCTTACTGCAATACACCTGTCACGAAATTCATTTGTAGAAATATCATAAGGTTCAAAAAATAAATATGAATATTTTTGCGGCTCCAGCCACCACTTTTTGTACAAAAGCCTTCCTTCCTTTTCCATTTTAAAATAAAGTTCGGTATTTGGGAAAGGTACGAGATAGTTAAACTGGACAAATTCCAGATGGTTTTTCTGTGCAAATTTTACAGTATCTTCAAACGTAGTGCCGATTTTTTCCTCAAACCCAAAAACGAATGTGGCATAAATTCCAATGTTGTATTTATGTATAATCCGTGTTGATTCCTCAATATCTCCCAGCTTGTAGCTCCATTCCTTTTTCATATTGTCAAGAGCCTGCTTGTTTATTGATTCATAACCGATTAAAATAAAAAGGCATCCGCTATCTCGCATAGCCGCAAGCAGTTTCTCGTTTTTTGCCATCGTTATCGCCCCTTGCGAAATCCATTTTTTCTTTAACGGCTTTATCTTCTCACAAAGCTCCAACGCATATTTCGGATCTGCAACAAAGTTATCATCAGCAAAAAATATATATTTTGACTTTATATGCTTCAATTCCTCAATTACACTATCAACAGGTCTTTTAGCATACCGTTTCTTATTAACTGCCGAAATTGCGCAAAATTCACAGTGATGAGGACACCCACGCCCAGTTTCCACAACTGAAATTAAATATTTTTTCTTAAAAATACTTCTGTCGGGTATTAAAAATTTATTGCTAAGCCCCCCAATATAGAGTTTCTTTTCTGTCCCGTTCTTATAATCCTCAATAATTTTCCCCCAAATATCATCAGCATATCCTGTAACTACAGAATCTGCATACTTCATAGCCTCTTCTGGAACAAGCGAAGCATGTGTCCCCCCAACAATAACCTTCTTTCCTTTTTCCCTAAATCTTTTAGCAATCTCATATCCGTGCCGTGCCGTATACGTTTCCAAAGTAATTACAACAATATCTGCATCGTTATCATAGTCAATTGCCTCAATCCTCTCATCAATCAGCTCACACTCAATATCATAAGGAGTCAATGCCCGCAAGTAAGCAAACGTAAGTGGCTCAAACGTCCTCAACTGAAAAATATATTTCTGTCCCTTTTTCTTTCCAAATCCAGGATAAACAAACAACATCTTCATAAAATTCACCTTTTTTATTTATTTAGCTTACAATATTTTATCATAAAAATCATTGAATTTTATTTTTTTAAAAAATCAAATTTTATTTTTTTAATCAAACTATTTAATTTCAAAAATTAAAAAATTTCCTTCAAAACCCGTTTTCCCAAATTTGTTAAATTATCAAAGGAAATTTCGGCAAGGCACACCAGCTCATCCCCTTTTTTATAATTAGGATTTTTCTCTAAAAAAAACTGTATATTTTTATTTTTCAGCTGTTTTTCTGACAGTACAACGACATTTTCCCGCAAAAAGTCATTTGTTCCATCATTTTTTACAATTCCGTTTTCCTTGCAGTATCTGCTGTCATATATTTTTTCAGCATAAATATCTTTTATTTTTTTCTCCATCTCACTTTCAGTATAATCCGCCTTTGGACAAAAATTTTTAAAATAAGTTGGTAAATACATATATGTCTTTATCCCTTTAGAAATCAAGAACCAATAAGTTTTCACGCCATTTTTCATATTTTTTTCACTTTCCAGAAGGCAGTATTTTATCCATTCCTTCTGAAATTCAATTCCCCATGAAAATCCCTTTTCAATAATAGTGTCCCCAGAAAAAAATCCGACTATTTTCTTGTTAACTGTTTTTTCCTCATCCTCTTTTTTATTCTCAATATTTAGCTCCATTTTTTTTATTGTAGAAAATCCCTTTAATTCATTATTTTCAAACAACAGAAAAACATCATTTTTATCATACAAATCTCTTAAAAATTTATCTTTTTTCATATTTTCATAATGTTTTTTCATAAGTAAAAACATATTTTCCACAATTTTATTATTATTTTTTATATCTTTTACAGCAAAAATTTTACATTCCATTACAATAAAAAAACTCCTAATTTTTTGTTTAATAAATTATACCTCATATTTTATTCATAACAAAATAAAAATAATAATTTGATGGTTTAAAAATTTTAGGGGCAGATTTTTTAATTTCAAATTTTTTAGGTTATTCTTGATTACAAGATGTTATTTTGTTTAATATTATTTTTTTATTTTTTACATAAGGGGAAAGGACCGCCATTTCCCCTTATAATCCCCACGCTCGTCTAAGCATTTTTTTGAAGCAAAGCCGAAACTCGCGCTAAACGTGCTCAAACAGTCGTCTTTACTCCAAAAAAATCACGACACTTTTTGTATAATAGTAAAATTTAAACCGTTGGAGCATTTTTATGTGCTGACAAAACTGCCCCGCCGTAAGCGAGTTTTTTGGCAGTGCATAAAAATGTCTTGAGCCTTGCCGGGGTGCCGGGGTGCGGCGATGAGCACTTCTGCTTAAAAAAGGAATAGAAAAAAATTGTTATTTTAGTAATTTTCTGGATTGAATGAAAAACTTAAAATAGAAGTTTTTATTTACCTTTAAATGTTTTGCTTCATCTCAATTTTTTTATTATGATTGAAAAATTTTTCAAATAATGGTAATATTATTCTTGTATAATTTTATAAAAATAAAAAAATTTTAAACATAATTATTAAAGGAGAAGAATGAAAAAAGCAGTTTATAAAAAAGTTTTTTCTATAGGACTTCCAGTTGCAATAGAAAATATGATTTATAGCCTTATGAATTTTATTGATATTTTTATGGTTGGAAAAAATAATGTGGCATTGGGGCTTGGAACGGTTGCGGTTGCTGGAACAGGATTTGCTAATCAGATATTTATGATTTTTATGACTTCACTTTTTGGAATGAACAGTGGCGGTGGAATTTTGGCGGCTCAGTATTTCGGAAATAAAGATTATAAAAATTTGAAACGATGTCTTGGAATTACGGTCATTGTTGGATTTGTATTTTCCTTACTTTTTTTCTTTGGCGGGATTTTTATTCCAGAAGTTATAATTTCAGTGTTTACGAAAGATGCCAAAGTTATAAGAGTAGGAGTAGCATATATAAGAATAGTGGCTTGGATTTATCCTCTGGTGGGAGTTGGATTCGCGTTTAATATGCAGCTTCGTGCGATTGGAAAGACGAAATATTCATTTTATTCAAGTGTCATCGGACTTGTTGTAAATTTGATGTTTAATACTGTGTTAATATTTGGATATTTTGGTTTTCCTGCGTTAGGAGTTAGAGGGGCTGCAATTGCGACTGTTATAGCAAGGATTGTAAGCACCTTTTATATAATTTTTATAATTTATAAATTGAAGTTGCCGATTGCGGGGAAAATAAATGAATTGTTTGATTTATCACTGCAATTTTTCGTAAAAGTTATGAAAATTTCACTTCCCGTGTTTTTGCACGAAATATTTTGGGTTTTGGGAGCTAGTGTCTATATCGTCATTTTTGGAAGAATGGGGACAAATTATGCGGCTTCAATTCAAACTGTAAAAGCGATAAGCAGTCTCGTTTTGACATTATTTTTTGGACTTTCAAGTGCAACTTCAGCGATTATAGGTAATGAAATCGGTGCGGGAAATGAAGAGAATGCTTATAATTATTCTGTGATTTTGTTAAAGGTCTCTTTTTTTTGCGGTATTTTAGTAGGAATTTTTGTGCTTTTATTTAGTCCAGTAATTTTGTCACTAATGGGTATTTCTAAAAGTATTTACCCGCTCACAAAGCAGATTGTAAAATCGGAAGTACTTATAATTATTGTGAAATCTTTAAGTTTACAGCTTTTAGTGGGCATTTTAAGAGCTGGAGGAGATGTAATTTGGACGATATTTATGGATTTAGTTCCACTGTGGTTTGTCGCAATTCCAATTACATATTTTACAGGACTTCAGCTGGGATGGCCAATTTATATAGTTTATTTACTTTCGTGCAGTGATGAAGTTATAAAAATTTTACCTTGTATAAGAAGGTTAAAGAGTAGAAAATGGATTAACAATCTGGTAAGCTAGGGAGAATAAAAAATGAAAAAAAATATAATAAAAAAAAGTTTTGCAGTAAGTATTCTATTTTTTCTTGTGTCGTGTTCCACAATAAAAACACCGCCTGAAGGAGTTGATTATGAAAGTCCGATTAGGGATAGTAAAAATGTTGATTTTCATTACGATTTAACATATTTGGACAAAGATGGAAACGTTAAATACGATAGAAAAATTTGGGATGCAACTTACGAAGTCGTCGATAACGCAAAAGATTATCTGATAATTGAAATGTTTTTGTTTAACGACATTTACAACAAAGATGTGGATAAATTTCCTGAATTTGCAAAAGAATATACGAGAAGACTTATAAAAAAGAAAATGGAAAATCCAAATTTAAAAGTATATGTATTATCGGACGAAAATAATGATTTATATGGAGCATTTGAACACCCATTTATCACGGAGATGAAAAATGCTGGAATAGATGTTATAACTGTGGATATTTACAAGTTAAAAGACACTTTTCCGTGGTATTCGCCAATTTGGAGAAGTGTTATAGAGCCTCTTGGAAATCCACAAAATAAAGGTTGGATTCCCAATTTTTATGGACCGATGTGGCCAAAACTTACGCTTAGAAATTTATTTCGAGCTTTAAATGTAAAGGCTGATCACAGAAAAATATTCTTAAATGAAGACAAAGTCGTAATTGCGAGTGCAAATATTCACGATCCCAGTTATTTCCACGAAAATGTGGCGATTTCAGCGGATGGAGAAATAACCAAAGATGTTTTAAACGATTTGCAGTTAGTTGCAAAATTTTCAGGCGGAAATATAGATGTTTCAAGTGAGAGTGAAAGTAAGAAACCCATTCGTGTAAAACAATCTGAAAAATCAGAACCTGAATTTAAAGAAGATGAAAATTTGAAGACAGATTTACAAAAGCAAGTTGAAAAAATTGAAAAAAATAAAGAAAATTTTGTTGAAAAAGGGACAAAAGATTTTTTTGAAACGGGGGAACTTACAAAAAAAGAAAATGTATTACAAAATGATGAATTAGCTAATAATTACAAATTGCAGTTTGAGTCAGAAGCTATGATTGGAAAAAATTTGGACAAAGATATTGATAGTCTAAAGGCTGGAGATGAAATTCTTATGGGAATGTACTTTTTGGCGGATAAACCAGTTATAAATAGACTTATAAAAGCTGCTAATCGTGGGGTAAAAGTGAGAATTATTTTTGACAGGAGCAGGGACGCTTTTGGAATGAGTACGAATGGACTTCCAAATAAACCTGTTTCAAAAAAGTTAAAGAAAAAGACAAGAAATAAAATTGAGATAAAATGGTATTTCACAAATAATGAGCAATACCATACAAAGATAATGCTAATGAAAAAAACAGATGGAAGTGTTATAATACATACTGGCTCAGCAAATTATATCAAGAAAAATATTCGTGGTTATATAATGGACGCAAATTTCAGAATTTTGACAGATAAAGATTCTAAATTGACAAAAGATGTCTACGACTATTTTAACAGGCTGTGGGAAAATAAAGATGGACTGTTTACAATAAATTTTGATGATGAGCCAACAACAAAAGCAAGTCAAGATTTTATGTACAAAATATTAGATGCGGCCCAATTAGGTTCGTTTTGAAGTAGTATTAAAAATAATATAAATAAATTTTAAAGAGAGGGAAAAACTATGAAAATGAGAAAAAAAATAACATTTTTACTAATTTTATTAGCGTTGGGAACAATGACGGTGTCTTGTAAAAAGAAAGTTAAGAATAAATCAGCACAGACACAAATTTCAAATAAACCGATAAACACAGATATTTTTAATTTAGGAGCACAAGGTCAGCAAGGAAACCCAAATATTCAAAATTTAACTCCAGAAGAACAACAAAAATTAATTGACAACCAAATTGATCCTGTAAAAGTTTCTGAAGCGTTGACAAAGGCACAAAATGGAGACAAAGAGTCAATTATGTCGTTAGCGCAACTTTATTACAATTTAAAAGATACTAACAAAGTAAAACAAATTTTGCAATACGGAGTTGACAGAGGCTATCCAGAAGCAATTTATAACCTGGCAGTAATTTTAAAACAGGAAGGAAATACAGACCAAGCAAATAAACTTATGGCACAACTTCCAAGAACAGCTGAAAGAGTTGCAAGAAGACAAGGCGGTGGAAGTAGTGGCGGACCAGTTGTAATTAGACAACTTAGAATGCGACCAGGAGCAGAAGAATACAACAGAGCCGTAGATTTGGTAAAAGCTAAAAAATACGACGAGGCCAAAAAATATTTTGAAAAAGCTTATAATGCTGGAATCAAAGAAGCAGATGTACGTATAGCGCTTATAAATAAAGAACAGAAAAATACGCAGGAATCTGTGAAATGGTTTCAAAAAGCTGCTAACCGTGGTGTAAAGGAAGCAAATTTTGAAGTCGGAGCAATGCTTTATGACAGTGGAAAACAAGAAGAAGCTAGACCTTATTTGTTAAAAGCGTATAAAGCGGGAAATAAATCACTTGCAATGCCTATTGCAATGTCGTATCAAAATCAAAACAACACATCTGAAGCATTAAAATGGTACAAAATTGCAGCACAAAATGGTGATAAAAACGCCAAAGCAACACTTGAAAGATTAGAAAGACCAAATAGTTCAAATACAGCACAAGAAAAAAGTAATTCTAGCTCAAAAAATGAAACAACTAAAAGCAGTACAACTTTTTTAGGAAATCAAAATTCAAAAAGTCTTACAGAAAGTACATTAAACAGTGTTAAGAGCAAAGGTAAAGCTGAAGAGGAGAAAAAAGTAGAAGAAAAAAAAGAAACAGCAAGTGGAAAACATTCAGGTGATAAAAAAGAAGTAAACATAGACGAGATCATGAATAATAAAGCAAAGGAATACAGTAAGTAAAAAAAGTTTGACATTCAAAAAAAAATATTGTATACTAAGTGCAAGTAATTTAAAATTAAATAGCTTATCAAGAGAGATACTAGGGACAGGCCCGTTTTGAGTATCCAGCAACCTGTATTTACAAGGTGCTAAATCCTGGCATTAAATGCGAAGATAAGAATTATAATTCTCTTCCGAGCAGGAAGAGTTTTTTTTAACAATTTAAAATGAAATTTAGGAGGAAAAAATGAGAAAAAAAATTTATTTTACATCAGAATTTGTATCTCCAGGACATCCAGATAAAATTTGTGATCAAATTTCTGACGCAATATTAGACGCTTGTCTAAAAGATGACGAAAATTCTAGAGTTGCCTGTGAAGCATTTGCAACAACAGGATTAGTTGCAGTAGGTGGAGAAATCACAACCAAAACGTATGTGGATGTGCAAAAAGTTGTGCGAGAAAAGATAACTGAAATTGGGTATAGACCGGGAATGGGATTTGATGCTGATTGCGGTGTACTAAATACTATTCATTCTCAGTCGCCTGATATTTCGATGGGAGTTGACACAGGCGGAGCTGGAGATCAAGGAATTATGTTTGGTGGAGCGGTAAACGAGACAGAAGAATTTATGCCATTAGCACTTGTCCTATCTCGTGGAATTATTCAGAAATTGACAGAACTTACGAGAAATAAAGAACTTGCCTGGGCTAGGCCCGATGCTAAAGCACAAGTTACGCTTGCCTATGATGAAGATGGAACTGTTTTAGAAGTGGATACAATAGTTTTATCAGTTCAGCACAATGAAGAAGTTAATCAGAATCAGATTGAGAAAAATTTAAAAGAAAAAGTAATAAAACCTGTGCTTGAAAAATATGATTTAAAAATTGACAAAGTTAGAAAATTTCATATAAATCCGACTGGGAGATTTGTAATTGGTGGGCCTCACGGAGATTCTGGGCTTACTGGAAGAAAAATTATAATTGACACTTACGGTGGATATTTTAGACATGGTGGAGGAGCTTTTTCCGGAAAGGACCCATCGAAAGTTGACAGATCAGCAGCTTATGCGGCAAGATGGATTGCTAAAAATATTGTTGCGGCAGGGCTTGCCACTAAATGTGAGGTTCAGCTGTCTTATGCGATAGGAGTTGCCGAGCCAGTGTCAATAAGAGTGGAAACATTCGGAACTGGAGTTGTGGATGAAGTTAAAATCGAAGAAGCTGTTTCAAAAATTTTTGATTTGACGCCTAGAGGAATCGAAAAAGCTCTAAGTTTAAGAAAACCGTCATTTAGATATCAAGATTTAGCGGCATTTGGTCATATTGGTAGAACCGATATTGACTTACCTTGGGAAAAATTGGATAAAGTTGAAGAAATAAAAGAAGCTTTAAAATAAACATTAACTGTTAAGGAGGAATTTGTGAAAAAATCTTGGATTTTATTTTTCGTTATAGTTATTTTGATTTTGGGGATAGTATTAGGAAATATTTTTTTTAAAGGTAAATCAAAAAAAGATGAACCTGTCGTGTTTAATTTGGGAATTAATTACAGCACATTAGATCCGCATTTATTTACAGAAATGATTTCAGTTCAAGTGGACAGTTCCATTTATGAGGGGTTATTAAGACTTGATAAAAATGGAAATTATACTGGTGGAGTTGCCGAAAGTTTTATAGAGGATAAGAAAAATAATAAGATGATCTTTAAAATTAGAAAAAATGCTAAATGGAGTGATGGTTCAAAAATTACTGCAAATGATTTTGTCTTCGCGTTTAAAAGGGTTTTAAATCCTGAAACAGCAGCCAGATTCTCAGAAATGCTTTTTCCAGTAAAAAACGCAGAAAAATATTACAACGGGAAAGCCTCAGTTAATGACTTGGGAATTAAAGCTATAAATGACAGTACTCTTGAAATAAAATTTGAACATCCAGTAGCTTACTTTAAATATATTTTGACACTCCCAATAACAGCGCCTTTAAAAGAAGATTTTTATAAGTCTCACAAAAAAACATTTGCTGTAAATTTAGACAGTTTTTTGTTTAACGGACCTTATAAGATAATAAAATTAAGCGATGGAGAAATATTACTTGTAAAAAATGAGTATTATTGGAATGCAAAAAATATAAAAATACCTAAAATAAAATATATTGTTTCTTCAGATTTTCATGCTGTGGACAATTTGATAGAAAATGGAGAAATTGATATTTCAAGGGTTGAGAACTATAATCTTGAAAAATATAAAAAGGAAAAAACGCTAAATTCTTTTTTAATAGGAAAATTGTGGTATTTGGACTATAATCTAAACAACAAATTTTTAAAAAATAAAAAATTAAGACAAGCGATTTCAATGGCAATTGACAGAGATTTAAATATAAAAAAAATAAAAAATAATGACGGTTCAATTCCAGCAAAATCTGTTATCAGCAATCAGATTTCTGGAAACTCAGAAAAATATAGAAAAGAGTATCCTGATAAAGATTACATAAACGACAAAAATCCCGAAATGGCAAAAAAATTATACAACGAAGCCTTAAGGGAACTTGGAGTAAAAGAGTTGGAATTAGATTTGCTTGCGGGAAATTCTGACCCTGAAACATTGGAAATACAGCATATTCAAGAAGAGCTGAGAGTAAAATTGGGATTAAAGACGAAAATAACAGTCGTGTCATTAAAAGAGCGATTAAATATGACAAGAAGCGAAAAGTATGACATCGTGCTAAATACTTGGTCGCCAAAATATGACGATGCGACAACATATTTTGACAGATGGAAAACAAAAGACGATAAAAACGTTTCTGTCTGGCAAAAACAAAAATACGATTTATTAGTAGATGAAATTTATAAAATGCCAAAAAGTGCCGAAAGAGATAAGAAAATTAATGAAGCTGAAAAGATTTTAATTAATGATGCAATAATTGCTCCAATTTATTTTGCAATCGAAAATACTTACACAAACCCTAAAATTCATGGGCTAATCCGAAGAGAAATAACTGGAATTACAGATTTTACATATGCTTATATTAAATAGTTTATTGTGCTTTGGTATGCGATGGAATAAAATATTTAGGGGTAAATAAAAATTTCTATTTTAAGTTTCTTATTCAATCCATAAAGTCCTAAAATAATTTTTTATTTTTTAAGCAGAAGTGCTCATCGCCGCACCCCTGCACCCCGGCTAGTCTTCGACATTTTTATGTACTGCCAAAAAACTCGCTTTTGCTCAGACAGTTTTGTCAGCACACAAAAATGCTCCGACGGTTTAAATTTTACTACTATATAAAGGTGTCGTGATTTTTTTGGAGTAAAGACGATTGTCTGAACGAAGTGAGTTTCAGCTTTGACGCAGAAAAAATGCTTAGACTGACGTGGGGATTATAAGGGGAAAGGGGGGCTTTTCCCTTATATAACAAATAAAAGAGCAATATTAAAAAAATAACATCTTGTAATCAAGAATAACTTAAAAAATTTGAAACTAAAAATCTACCACTAAAATTTTTAAACTATCCTTCGATATAAAAAAATTTGATATAATTGATGTTTTGTAGTAAAATATAGAAGTTATAAAATATCAAAGGAGATCAACTATGATTTGTCAAGCCCTTTTTAAAAAAAATTTTTAAATTTTTGATCTTGAATTTTGGGCGAATTTAAATTAACCTATTGAAAATAGATTTTCTTAAATATTTTGTATAGTTTTTTTTAAATAAGTTGCTCAGCGTCAAATGAAATATTATCTTTCATAAGTTTGTAAATAACTCTTACAAGCTTATGGGCAACATGACCCAGTGCCTTGTAATGATTTTTCCCCTGTGAACGTTTAAGAGCATAGTAATTACTGAAAACTTCATTGTTTCGGACAGCATTCCAGGCAGTGTAGATTAGGGAATATCGTAAATATTTTGAGCCACGTTTTGACATTCGGCATGATAAGGCTCTGAACTGCCCTGACTGTCTGACTTTAGGATCTAAGCCTGCAAATGCTAATAGCTTTGAAGGGGAACGGAATCTTGATATATTTCCGATTTCTCCCAGAATGCAGGCACAGGCAACATTGCTTATGCCGGGAATAGACAGAATAACAGGTTTAAGCTTTTCAATGATGGCATTGATCTGCTTTTCAGTATTCCTTATCTGCTCTTCCAGCAGCTCAATAGAGGAAATCAGCTGTGAAATATGAAAACTTAAGGAAATGTCCTCAAAACCGACAGAAGATCTAGCCTGACTTTTGATAATATAGGCAGTCTTTTCACAGAAATGCCCCCTGGAATTAGTTTTTAAAATATTTGTTAAAACATCAATTCCTAAGGCGGCTATTTCTTCTGAAGAAGGATATTTCTTCAAAAGGGCATAGACAGCTTTAGAGTGGATGCCTGAAGGCAGCAGGTACTGAAGCTCAGGGAATATGGAATCGAGATTTCTGGTCAGCAGAATTTTGCATTTACTTTTCTGTTTGACAAGGGAATCTCTGATTCTGTTGAGTTTTTTCAATGAAAGATATTCAATATCGCTCTGTGTAACGAGAGAGTATTCACGGGAAAGCAGCATTTTAGCGATATTGATGGAATCAATTCTGTCGTTTTTAGAATCCCTGCCATAAGATTTTCTAAAATTGGCGACATTTGAAGGATTGACCAGAGTGACATTAAACTTTCTGTTAAAGAAGAAATTAACAAAATTGTCAGAATAGTGTCCAGTAAATTCAAGAGCAATAACAATGTCGTCTTTAGGGATGGACTTTATTTTATCAATTAAGGAAAGAAAGCCCTCAAGACTGTTTTTGAACATAAAATTAGAAAAAACGATATTTCCATTGTCAGAAACAAGGGAAGCAACGTGGTTGAGCTTGGCGATATCAATGCCTAAAAAAAACATAAGATCACATCCTTTAAGAAGAAATAGGGGAACTGTAGGAACCGCAAAGTTTTATCAGGCGCATTCTTGCTAAACATAAAAATTTAAAAACTTATCCAACTATAAGGGTTAAAGATAAAACAGCGGCAATAATCTCCTTTGAAAAGTAGCGAGAGCTCCTTAAGAAAAATAAAAAGTCCGCAGTTTCCCTAAAATAATTATACAAAATAAGGGAAGAGAAAAGCAATAGGAACAGAAAAGAAAAAAATAAGAAATATAAAGAAAGGAGTGTGTGGTATTTTATATAATTATTTATATATTTATCATACAAGATTAACTTATGAAATTAAAAAAATATTCTAAAATACTTATGAGCTTAACGCTTTTGGGAATGCTTTCAAGCTGTACCACTGCACCGCTTACAGGAAGAAAACAACTTAGCCTTGTCAGCGATGAAAGTGTCAGAGAGAGCTCAATATCTTCTTACAACGAATTTATTCGTCAGGCGAGTGCAAAGGGGCTTCTTGCTAATAATACGGCTGATGGGCAAAGACTTAGAAGAATAGGAAACAGAATATCTTCAGCGGTTGAACAGTATTTACGTGAAAATAATTTATCTAGTAAAGCCAAAAATTTGGACTGGGAATTTAACTTGATAAAAAGTAACGAAGTAAATGCTTTTGCTATGCCAGGTGGGAAAATAGCCTTTTATACAGGAATTTTGCCAGTTTTAAATACGGATTCTGGAATAGCGTTTGTAATGGGTCATGAAATAGGACACGTTATCGGGGGACATCATTCTGAAGGTGCAAGTAATCAAGCGCTGGCTGGAGTTGCAGCATCTGTTACAGGACTTTTTGCAGGAAACTTGGTAACTTCGCTTGTATCAGAAGGACTTAGCATAGGTTTACTGAAATTTAACAGAACTCAGGAATATGAAGCTGATAAATACGGTATGATTTTTATGACAATGGCAGGTTATAATCCAGCAGACGCTATTACAGCTCAACAGAGAATGGAATCAATAGGCGGTGGAAATATAGAAATTTTATCAACACATCCATCTGGAAAAAACAGAATAGAAGCAATGAGAAAATTTTTGCCGGAAGCTATGAAATATTATAAGAAATAAATAGAAAATAAAAAATTGTAATAAAAAATAAGATAGAGTAAAATTGAATTTTATTAAAAAAATTAAAAATAAAAAAATTTTGCTCTATTTTTTTAAGTTGCTAAAACAAATAACAGGAGTTTTAATGTAAATGGAAAAAGATATTGTGCAAAATAAAATAAGTGTCGCTCCGATGGTCGACAGGACTGATAGACACTTTAGAAATTTTGTTAGAATGATAAATAAAGATGTATTAATGTACACGGAAATGATTACAGCACAAGCAATTATAAATGGAAATTTGGATTATATTTTAGGATTTGATAAAATTGAAAATCCCATCGTTTTGCAAATTGCGGCAACAAATCCAGAAGATGCTTACAAAGCTGTTAAAATCGCAGAAAAGTATGACTACGACGAAATAAATTTGAATGTGGGATGTCCGTCAGAAAGAGTTTCTGGAAATATGATGGGAGCATCTCTTATGGCATATCCAGAAAAAGTGGCGAAAATTTTAGAGGCAATGAAAGCAGCGACAAAAAAAACTGTTTCGATAAAACACAGAATCGGAATAGATGGCAGAAAAATATTACCTGATGCACTTTCAAAAAAAGTGTTTGACACATATGAAGATATGAAAAATTTTGTAGAAATTATAAGAAAAGTTGGAATTAAGAAATTCATAATTCACGCAAGAATAGCTGTTTTAGCCGGACTTGATACTAAACAAAATAGAGAAGTTCCACCATTGAGATATGATGAAGTATACAAAATAAAAAAAGAGATACCAGATTTGTATGTAGAAATTAATGGCGGAATTAAAACAGCCGAGCAGATTGACAATCATTTAAAAGAGGTGGACGCTGTTATGATTGGACGGCAAATTTATGACAATCCAATGATTTTGACAAAATTTGGAAAATATTATGGGAAAAAAATCGAAGTTACGAGAGAAGAAATTATTGAAAGAATGATAAAATATGTTGAAAAGATGGAATTAGAAGGGATAAGACCACATTTATTTTTGAGGCATACTCACGGTCTATTTTTTGGACAAAGAGGTAGTAAATTTTGGAAAAGGGCTATAAATGATCCAAAAGCGGGTTCTTTTGTGTTAAAAAATTTGTTGAAAGAATTAAAAAATGAAAGAAAAATTTAAAATAATAAAACTATTTTTAAAACCAAAATATTAATGTAACAAATATAAAAAAGTATTTTACAAATTAAAAAATATATGTAATAATTATAATGTTGATATTAAATTAAGTGAAAAAAATAATTTAAAAGGAGAATATTTATGCATGAAGATACATTATCTAAAGTTTCAAATGCGGCAAAAGGTAAAGTTGAACTGCTGCAACAAAGTAAAGCCAGATATTTAATGTCGGCAGGACTTGCGGGATTATTTATTGGATTTGGAATTATGCTTATTTTTGTAATTTCAGGGCTTTTAGGAAAAAGTCCAGCAACTAAAATTGTTATGGGAGTAGCTTTTCCAGCTGCCTTGAGTTTGGTGGTTGCACTTGGCGTGGAACTGTTCACTGGAAACAATATGGTTGGTTTTGCAGGATTTTTAAATAGAGCGATAACTGGAAAAGAATTGATTGAATTATGGATATTTTCATACATTGGAAATCTTATTGGTTCAATTATAGGTGGAGCGTTATTTGTTTTTTCAGGAGTTGCAACGCCGCAAATAGTTGATGCATTTGTAAAAGCGGGTGTAGCAAAAACGACAGCGCCAGCGGGACAATTATTTTTTAGAGGAATTTTATGTAATTTTCTTGTCTGCCTTGCTGTACTTTCTGGAATAAAATTAAAAGAAGAAACTGCAAAATTAATTATGGTTTTCTGGTGTCTGTTTGTATTCATAACAGCGGGATTTGAACACAGTGTAGCCAATATGACGCTTTTTACAGTTGCAAATTTATTAAATGGTGTAAAAGTTACTTTGGGTGGGTGTGCTTATAACTTATTATTTGTAACGTTGGGAAATATAGTAGGTGGTGGATTTATAGGATTTGCATATTACTATATTGGAAGAGAAAAAAAATAAATAAAATTTTTTATTAATATACGGAGAGAAATTTAATTCAGGAGGAAAAATGAAAATAAGTTTAGATTACAAAAATTTTAATGCAGCACTTTCAAAATTGAGCAAAGAATATGAAATCTATGCTCCGATTGAAATACCGTATCGTGGAACTTTTTCTGATACGCCTGTTATCAGATATTCAAAAATAAATAAAGTGGAAGAAATTTGCTTTGATAAAAAATCACATTTTTCAGCAAAGGAAATAATGCTTCCTATAACTCAAACAATGTTCTATTTTACTGGTGATGAGTGTAAAATGCCAGAAGAACAAGATAAAAAATATTTAATATTTTTAAGAAGCTGTGATTTTCATGGAGTAAAAAGAGTGGATGAAATTTACTTAAATAACAAATTTTTAGATATTTATTACAAAAGAGTGAGAGATAAGGTTAAATTTGTTGTATTTGGTTGTCCAAATTCATTTGAAAACTGTTTTTGCGTGGATATGGGAACTAATAAAACTGATAAATATAATTTGGGGATTAAAGTTACAGAAAATGAAGTTTTTGTTGATATAAAAGACGATGAAATGAAAGAGTTTTTTGAAGAAACACAAAATAAAGAAAAAGATTTTGAAATGGAATTTGTAGAGGACAATGAAATTCATGTAGATATTCCAGACAATATTGAACTTTCTGATATTATAGATCTAGATTTATGGCGTGAGTATGACAGCCGATGTATTGCTTGTGGAAAATGTAATTTTGTTTGTCCAACTTGTACTTGTACGACAACGCAAGATGTATTTTATAGTGAAAATGACAATAATGGAGAAAGACGAAGAGTGTGGGCTTCGTGTCATGTGGATGGGTTTACAGATATGGCTGGAGGACATTCATTTAGACAAAGACATGGGGATAGAATGAGATTTAAAGTTATGCACAAAATATCTGACTTTAAAAAAAGATTTGGGTACCAGATGTGTACTGGTTGTGGACGATGTGATGACGCTTGCCCTGAATACATTTCATTCTCAAACTGCATAAATAAATTAAGTGCGGAACTAAAGAGAATTTCTAAAGAAAAAAGGGGTGAAATCTAATGGAAAATATTTATTTGCCGACAGCGCACAAAGTTTTACTTGTGGAACAGACGACAGAGTTGGAGTGGCTTTTTCGTGTGGAATATAACGGAGGAAATGTAAACGCTGGACAATTTATGCAGGTATCTCTTCCAAAAGTTGGAGAAGCGCCAATTTCAGTTGCAAATTTTGATTTTGAAAAAGGGTATTTAGATTTTTTAATAAGAAAAGTGGGAAAAGTGACAGATGAAATTTTTAAATTAAAAGCTGGAGATAAAGTATTTTTGCGTGGACCTTATGGAAATGGTTTCCCAATTGAGAAATATAAAAATAAACATATTGTAATGGTTGTCGGTGGAAGTGGAATTGCGCCGGTTCGTCCGATTATTGAATATTTTACAAAACATCCTGATGAAATGAAATCTTTTAAAATAATTGTAGGTTATAAAAATTATGAAAGTGTGATTTTTGAAGAAGAATTTTCTCGTTGGAGAAAAAATATTGAGATTTTAGTCACTTTGGATAATGCCCAAAGTGCAAGAGATTTAGGGAAAACTGAAGAAGAATTTCATGAAGGAATGGTAACTAAATATATTCCAGATTTGAAAATTGAAAATATGGATGAAACCGAGTTTATTGTAGTGGGACCGCCAATAATGATGCACTTTGCCTGTCTTGAAATTTTGAAATTGGATGTGCCACTTGAAAAAATATGGGTTTCATTTGAGAGAAAAATGTCGTGTGCAGTTGGAAAATGTGGGCATTGTAAAATTGATGAAACGTATATCTGTTTAGAAGGACCTGTATTTAAGTATGACAAGGCACAAAAATTGTTGGATTAGAAAAATTTTTAGAAATTTTATTTTAAGAAAGAAGGCAATAAAATGAGTATGGATTTAAATAGAAAAGTTGTTACAAAAAATGCATATAGAGTGACAAAAGACAGATCAAAAGCTGCACTTCGTGTAAGAGTTCCAGGTGGAGCAGTTACAGCAGAAATAATGGGCTTAGTTGCGGACATAGCAAATACTTATGGAGATGGAAATGTGCACATTACAACTCGTCAGGGGTTTGAAGTTTTGGGAATCAATTGGAAAGACATTGAAAAAGTCAACAAAATGGTTCAGCCAATTATGGAAAAATTAGATATTAATTACAGAGATAAAGATAAAGGATATGCAGCGGCTGGGACAAGAAATGTGGCAGCTTGTATTGGAAACAAGGTTTGTCCAAAAGGAGCTTATAACACAACTGAATTAGCCAAAAAAATAGAAAAAGTGATTTTTCCAAATGATTTTCATTTCAAAGTGGCTCTAACTGGCTGCCCGAATGATTGTCAGAAAGTGAGAATGCACGATTTTGGAATAATCGGAATGGCAAAACCTGAACTTGATGAATCAAAATGTGTTTCTTGCGGAATGTGTGAGAAAAAATGTAAAAAATTATCAACAGGAGCGATTACATATAAAAATTATAAACCTGTGAGAGATCACGACAGATGCATAGGTTGCGGAGAATGCGTCTTAAACTGCCCTACAGGAGCGTGGACAAGATCGCCTAAAAAATACTATAAACTTACAATAATGGGAAGAACTGGAAAGCAAAATCCAAGACTTGCTGAAGATTGGCTTTTGTGGGCAGACGAAGAATCAATTATAAAAATTATGAAAAATACTTATGAATATGTTGACAAATATATAGATAGAAGTCTTCCAAAAGAGCATATCGGTTATATCGTAGACAGAACTGGTTTTGACGAGTTTAAAAAATGGGCGTTAAAAGGTGTCAATTTGCCTGAAGAAGCTATTATGATTGATAGAATTTACTGGGGAAATGGTATAAAATATCCTGGAATTAAATAATTTTTAAATGAAAGAAACAATATACTTGAAAAGAAAATAATAATTTGATACTATTTAACTAAAGAATAGTATCATTTTTATTTAATTAAAAAAGGGAGTCAAAAAATTGATAGAAGAACATATAAAAAATGCAAAAGAAATACTTGAAAAAATGAACCGAAATCAAAAAATTAATTATCACACAATTTTGGGAAAATTAATAGATGATTGGAAAAAAAACGAAATCCGACCGAAAATATTGGTTCATAGCTGTTGTGCGCCGTGTAGTACTTACGTTTTGGAGTTTCTTACGCAATATGCCGATGTTACAGTACTTTTTGCCAATAATAATATTCATCCGAGAGCTGAGTATAAAAAAAGAGCTTTGGTGCAGAAGGAATTTATTGAAAAATTTAATAAAAAAACTGGAAATAGTGTGGGATTTATTGAGGACAAGTATAAACCTGCTGATTTTTATCGTGCTGTAAAAGGTTTGGAAGGCGAAAAAGAAGGTGGGAAAAGATGTACAGCTTGTTTTCAAATGAGACTTGACATAGTGGCAAAAAAGGCACAAGAATTGGGATTTGATTATTTTGGAAGTGCATTGACGCTAAGCCCACACAAAAATAGCCAACTTATAAATACATTGGGACTAGAAATACAAGAAATTTTTGATGTAAAATATTTACCATCAGATTTTAAGAAAAATAATGGTTATAAGCGTTCAGTCGAGATGTGTGCTGAATATGATGTTTATAGACAATGTTATTGCGGCTGCGTATTTGCGGCGCTGGATCAAGGAATTGATTTAAATGAATATAAATGATGGTTAGAGAGAATTTTAAAATTCTCTCTTTTTAGTTGTGGGGGCAAAATGGGGGCAAGTTTAAAAATCAATCTCTTCCAGAATTTTTCTTAAATAGTCGTTTGATTTAGGGATTAAATGAGAATAAGTCTCCAGTGTTACTTTAACGTTTTTATGTCCTAATCTTTTAGAAATAGCTGTTATATCAACTTTTTTATATAATAAATATGAAGCATGAGAATGTCTAAAATCATGAATTCTGATTCGTTTTAAACCACATTTTTTAGAAATAGAAATAATTCTTCTTCTAAGAGCATCATGTGTAAAACAAAATATTTTATCTGTTTCAGTTACATCATAAAGTGAATTTTTATATTTCTCTATTTCCTTGATCAAAGAATCAGGACAATATATAGTTCTGATTGAATTTTTTGTTTTAGGTGGGGCAATAGTAGTTCCTTTAATATCTCTTGAAACAGTTTTATTGATGTCAATAGTATGTTTTGAAAAATTAATATCTTCAAACGTTAAGGCTAATAATTCCCCAACTCTTAATCCACACATAAATAGTATTTTAAATGCAATGGAAAAATTTGTTTCTTTAACTTCCTTAATAAAAATAGAAAACTCCTCTTCTGTCCATATATTAATAACTTTCTTTCTTTCGTTACTTCCAATGCTTTGACTTATTTTATATGGATTTTTCTGCAAATTATAAAATTTTTCAGCATAAGTAAAAATAGAAGAAAGAACCTGTGAAATTGTCCTTAAGTAATTTTCTGAATAACTACATTCTAATAAATTATTTTGCCATTCTCTTATAATTTTTGGAGAAATATCCTTAATCTTTAAATCTTTAAAAAATGGAAGAATATGTTTAGTAATAATATGATTCCTCATTTTTATAGTAGAGACTCTAGCACGAAATTTAAAATCTTTAATAAACTCTTCATATAAATTTTGAAAAGTTATTTCAGGGTCAGATGACAAAGAGTTTATAAATTCTGCTTCCCATCTTCTAGCTTCAGATTGTTTCTTAAATCCTCTTTTTTTCTTTTTCTTATTATTTCCAAAAATATCTTTATACCACAACTGGACAAACCAAGTTCCTCTTTCTTTATCCTTAAAAACAGGCATTTTCCCTCCTTTCAAAAAAATACTTTACCACGCGTGGGAAAATATAATTTGATATTGTAAAATATCTTCTCTTATTAACAAATATTTATACAATGTAAGTTATCTCGTGTTAGAATCTAAAGCTACCGCCTTTCGCTATGCTTCAGTTGCTCGAGTTACAAATTATTTTTTCTTCGTGAAAAATAATTTGCAACTTAACAATTTTATAAACTTTGTTATTTTAGTTTATAATTTTTGAAATATTTAACAAACATTCTTGCTTCTTTTTCCATTTTTTCCCTATCTTTATTACACTCCTTAATTTAAAAGAATTTGTCGATGAAGTATAAAATGCGCAAATTCGTGAATTAAAATATCAATTTTCTCTTGTTTGGATAGAGACTTTTTTAAGAAAATGAAATTAACTTTATTAGTATCTATAAAAAATATTCCCTTTATATTGAAGTTTCCTTCTAAGATGTTAATTTTATAGTGATTACACAAAAAGTAAATATCTTTTGTGTTATGAAGAGTCATTAAAATTCTTATTCGTTTTTTTATGTAATTATATTTCATAAATCCTCTTTACATCAAATAAAAAATATATTATTCGTATATTTTTTTACCTATTTTTTGACAATCCTCTCTATCTGAAGTATATAAAGTATTATAGATTTTTTTATATTTTTCAATTTGTTTTATAAAATTTGTTTTGACATTTTCATCTAAACTTTTTCCAATAAATTCAGCTCTATGAACAGTTTCTAATTTTGAATAAAATCCATCTCCAGTAAAATTACTAGAACCTATGTAAATAGTATTGTTTATTATGTAAATTTTACTGTGTAAATTTATTCCGTCAAGAATATAAAAATTTATTTTTTTATCTTGAAATTTTACCATTTGTTCGTTTATAAAAGTTAAGAAATATCCATCTTTATTTTTGCTAAATTTTATAAATTTCTTCAAAAAATTTTTTTTATTTTCTTGCATTTCAGAAGTTGTTAGTATTTTTACTCTTACACCTCTTTTTATCAAATCCATAATTATCCTAGACAAATCAGAAAAATCATTATCACCAATGTATGGAGAAACAATGTAAAAATCTTCTCCAAATTTTAATTTACTCAGATCTTCTTTTATATTTTCGCCCACTTTAAAACCACTTATCCAACTAATTTTATAATTATTTGAAGTGGGAGAAAAACGAAAATTTAAAATATCAGGGAATAAATCAAGCAGGTCTCTTTTATTTTTTACATACGGACTTAATTTTTCAAAAATTATATCTTGACTAGAAGTATCTATTTGTTCTTCAAAATCAGAAATTCTAGAAATTCTTTTATCTAAAACTAATTTGTAATATGTAATAAAATCATCAATTGTATAATTCATAAATTCACTCCTAAAATTATATTTTAACCACCCCTTTTAATTTATATATTATTTTTCATATTTTTGTTTATAATAAAATTCCTGCAATAGCTCAATCATTTCTTTTTTATCTTCATCACTAATGTCTTTTGCTTCAAAGAAAGCCATATTATCTTTAGTTAGCTGCTCTTTAGTAATAATATTGTCTTTTTTCTTATCATCTTCAAATCCTAGAAGATATTCAGGAGAAACTTTAAAAAAACTTGAAAGTTTCATTAAATTTATACTACTTATTTTTCTTTCTCCAACCTCATATCTAGATAGAGTAGTTTTCGGTATATCCAATTTTTGTGATAGTTGTCCTAAAGAATATTTTTTTTTTTCTCTCAAAATTCTTAAATTATTTTTAAATTTTATCTTGTTAGTCATAATTTAATAACTCCTTTATTAAATAGTATAACACAAAAAATAAAAATATTGTGTATTTTTATAAAATAATTGTTGACAAAACGGAACAAATATTGTATAATATTTTCAGATAGAAAAAGAAAGAGAGAAGATAAAATGAATAAAAAACTTTTAAAATCAAAAATGGCATTAAATGGTGATAATAATCGTACAATAGCGGAGAAAATAGGGATTACACCCGCTTCTTTTTCAAATAAATTAAATAGTAAAAGGGAATTTACAAGGGATGAAATGATAAAAATAAGAAATATTTATGGATTATCTAATATGGAATTTCTTTTAATTTTTTTTGTTCCTTTTGTAGACAAAACGGAACAAAACAAAATTTAAAGGTGGTTTATTTATGAAAAGAATAAAAATAGATGATGTTGAAAAAACTAATTTTTATAAAATGCCTAAAAAAATATATGAGTTTGATTTAAAACCAGTAGACAGGGAATTATATATGTTATGTCTTGAGAATTGGAGATTATCAGTAAAAAATAATTGGATAAATGAAAATGGTGAAATATTTTTTTATGCAAGCCAAAATAAATTAGCCAAACAAATGAAAGTTAGCAAACCAACCATCATAAGTTCATTTAAAAATTTAATTTCAAAAGAATTATTAGAAGCAGAAAAAGAATTGGGAGAAGCAAATATGTATTATTTGGCTGAGTTAAATAGTATAGAAGTAAAAAATTTTAACCAGTCAAAAAATTTAACTGGGGTAGTAAAAAAATTTAACCAGTACCAGTCAAAAAATTTAACTGGAGTAGTAAAAAATTTTGACTCAATAAAGAATAATACATTAAGAATAAATGGAGAAAGAATAAATAAGCAAGAATTATCTTCTTCTGAGATTGAGAAAAATCAAGGTGTTGAAAACCAAAGTATTGAAAATCGATCACAATTAAAGACTAATACATTAAGTACTAAAGAATTAAATACTTATTCTCTCTTTATGGAAAAATGGAATGAATTAGCAAAAGGATGTGAATTAAGTTTAATTAAATCTTTTACAGAGAATAGGAAGAAAAAATTATCTGAACTACTTGAGAAATTTACTCAGGAGGAAATTTTAGAAACAATGTTTAAAATAAAGAATATAAACTTTTTACTTGGAAGAACTGATAAATCAAACTGGAAAATATCATTTGATGATTTTCTTAATGAGGATAAGTTTATGAAAATAATGGAGGGAAGTTATTATGATAAAAATAAGCGAACTAGTTCAAAAGAAGCAGGAAAAACAATCGAAAAAAACTACGACCTTTGGTAATAACGAGTATACAGATGAAGAAATAAGAGTAAGTCTTAGACTGAGAGAAGACAAGATTAAACAAAAAATATCATTTTTTAAAAGAATTTCAAGTATTCCTACTAACTTTGAGCAATTTAATTTTGAAAATGCAGTTGTAGATTCTAAACAGGAACAGGAAGTGAAAGCTAAACTGGAGTATTACTGTGATAATTTTAAAAAAGCAAAAAATATGGGGATTGGGTTATGTCTTGTGGGAAAAATAGGAACTGGAAAAACATTTTATTCATTGTGTGTGATGAACCGTCTTATTGAAAAACGTTATAAAATTTACAGAACATCGTTAAACAGTATTTTTCAAAGAATGAGAGATACAATTAATA
This sequence comes from Leptotrichia sp. oral taxon 847, assembly GCF_001553645.1. Taxonomy (NCBI): domain Bacteria; kingdom Fusobacteriati; phylum Fusobacteriota; class Fusobacteriia; order Fusobacteriales; family Leptotrichiaceae; genus Leptotrichia; species Leptotrichia sp. oral taxon 847. The sequence continues at coordinate 2,165,358 of NZ_CP014231.1, forward strand.
AAGAGTCGAAAGAAACGATAGAGGAGATATTTAAAAACTTGACTGAGGCAGATTTAATTATTTTAGACGATGTTGGTGTTGAATATATGACAAGCTGGGGAAAAGCTCAATTATTTGATATATTTAACTTTTTTTATGAAAAAAATAAATGTATTGTGATGACAACAAGTTTAGAGCAGGAAAAATTTAAGGAATTTATGCAAGTAAATGATGATAATCCAATTTTAGACAGATTTTCGCAAAGAATAAAAACTTTAAAATTTACCTGGAAAAGCAAGAGAAAAGAAATTGGTGAAAAAATATTTAAAGAATTTTGGAATGAAATATAGGTGTTAAAAAATTATGGAAAGAAATAAAATTTTATACGACATAAAAGATATTTCGGATATATTACAAATATCAATACCAACAGCATATAAAGTTGTAAAGTGTTTAAATGACGAATTAAGCAAAAAGAAAAATAAGTATGGAGACAATTATTACACTTTTGGAGCAAAAATATATTCTAAGTATTTTGTAGAACGATTTTATGATAACAAGTTTTTGAAAATAAAACAAATAATGGAAAAATTGGAAATAAAGGAATTTGAGGCAAAAAAAATATGGAAAAAATCTAAAAAAGAGCTTTTAGAAAAAGGATACTTGATAATAAAAGGCAGAGTTCCTGAAAAATTTCTAATGGAGAAAATAAGAGTTGTTTAAAAAATAGAAATCAATTTTAAAATGTAAAATATCGTTTTTTAGGCAAATTTTTACAAAAGGCAACCAATTATACCAAAAATTAAAAAAACGAGCAATATACCACCTTAAAATCGATTTTAGAGTGGGTTAAGAGACAATAAGACAATAACAACTAAATAAAAATGTAATCCCATTTTTGTGTGAAGTCATTTTTATATCAAGACAATGAGGACAGAATAATAAAAAAAGATGTGATTGCAGAAGTTTACGTGATAATAAAAATCCCTAGAGAGTTGAGGAGTAAGTGACAGGTGATAAAGTCGCTAAAACACAAAAAAATTAAAATTGAAGGATGTGATTGTAATGAAAAAATTAAAAAAAGATTGGATGTATTTTGTATTGCTAGGATTAGTGGCGTATATAGATTCCTCGGAAGCATATATAAACGGAGATTTGAGAGTAGTCATAATAGAAAATGTATTTTGGATGGTACTGTCGCTTAGGGTAGTAAGTTTTTTGATGTATCTTTATGAAAAAAGAAAAATTAAAATCAAAAAAGAAAAAGCCGCTGAAGAAAACAGCGACAATATTATAATTTTAAAATAGTATTCGTGAAATCGAACAAGTAAATTATACAGAAAAAATGAGAATTTGTAAAGAAAAATTTTTGATAAAAGGATGGAAATTTTATGAAAAATAAATATAAATTCAATAAAATTTATGATAGGGCAGAAAAATTGATCAATAAATTAAGAAAAAAAGGAGGATTTGAAGATGAAATTGAAGAAGCTAAATATTCATTATACGAAGATAAGGATATAACGTATGACGAATTAAAAACAATTTTAAAAATAATGGAAGAATTATTGAGATAAAAAAATTAATTTCGAGGAAACAATGGAAAATAAAAAGAACAAAAAAATTGTATGAAACTTGTTTTAAATAGAAAATTATATTTGAAATGGAGAGAAAGAAATGGACAAAGCGACATATATAAATACTGTATTTTACTTAGCAACAACAGGATTAATATTATTTATTTTTGGTTTAGTCTGTACTTTCGTAACTAAAGAAAAAAGCAAATATTTATATTATCCTGTTGCATTGCTGATAATGATAATATTTTTAACGGGTTATTTCGTTATTTTCAATAAGTGATTTATCAAGAACGATAGTGTTATATCTTAACATATCAGTAAACCAGTTTAAATTGTGAAAATCATAATCTTTTTTCAAGGAAAAGTTTTTAGAGAAAATTTTTAAGAAGATGATTAACTTCTCTTTGCTGATTTCTTGATAATTAGCACTTTTAGCATTTTCACCATTTAAAATATAGGCGCAAAAATCAGTATAGGCATTAAAGGATTTTCTGTCAAAAAATAATAAATCTGCTGAAAATTTATCAGTTTTTTTAATAATGGAATCAAGATTATATAAATTTTGGGTAAGTTGCTTTAGATAATCAACATCAGGATCTCCTATATTCTTACGATGAAAATTATACATATCCTTATTTGACATTATATATCAGAAAGACAGCTTAAAATTTCAAATTCAATTGATGAATTTAAAGAAAACTTTATAAAATTAGGGTATAATATTAAATTTTCAGAGAAAAATATTACTATAACTGACAAAGAAAATAGAAGTGTAAGATTAAAAACTTTGGATAAGGCTTATACAAATGAATATATTATCAATTTTTTTGAAAGAAAAAAGAAAATAGTAATTAAAAATGGACAAATAGATAAAAGATTTGGAAATAAAAAATATTATAAAAACAATTTAATGAGCTTTACTAGTTTACGAAGAGTAGCAAGGGAATTTGGCGCAGCAAGGTTTGCAACAAGAAGGTTTAAATAATTAAGGAGGAAGCAATAATGAAAATGATAAGTTTTGTAAATCCAAAGGGAGGAGCAGGGAAAACTACTTCTGCGATCAACATAGCATACGCACTAAAAAATAAAGATAAAAAAGTACTTTTAATTGATACTGATCCAAGAGGAGCGGTTGCAACATATCTTAATATTCACAATGAAAATACAATTTTACAACTTATAAAGGAAATTTATGATAATTTTGGAATAATAGAAAATTTGGGAAAATATATAACTATAAAAAATGGAGTTGATTTGATTGTATCAGATTCATCAATGATAGATTTTGATAAGATTTTTCCTGAAGAAGAACATTATCAGGATGTATTCAGAGAATTAAGACAGAAACTTCAAAATTATGATTATGTGATAATTGATACTGAAGGAACAATAAGCAATACTGTTAAGTCTGTATTAAATGCTACTGATTATATTTTCGCACCAACGAAATCAAGTTATATTGATATGAATGGAATTGTCGATTTAAAAAGTATATATGAAATTGCCAAATTAAGTAATCCTAATATTAAATTGACAAAAATTTTTACAGTTCAGGCTGAAGTAAATACAAGAATCTTTAAAAAATCACATAATGATTTAAAAACAGCTTTTGAAAGTATGAAAGATGAATTTGGTAAAAATCCATATTCTGAAATATATATAAGAAAATCGTCAGATATATTAAACAGTATGGAATTGAATAAAGATATATTCAGTTATAAAAAAACAACAACGGCAGGAAGAGATTATAAAAACTTAGTTTATGAATTTTTACAGGAAGAAAAGAAAATTGATTAGGTTTAAAAATACTTTCCCACGCGTGGGAAAGTATATTCAGAAAGGAAGAAATATGAGAAAGAAAATAATAATTTGTTCTTTAATTTCAATAATTGTGTCAAGCACTGTATGGTATGGAATAATAAGTTATCAGGCAAAAAAATATCGAAATGAATTAAACATGGAAAAAGAAAAAATAAAAAAATGCAATGAAAAAATATCAATGTATGAATTTTATATAAAAGAACAAGAAAAAAGTATAGAAAATTTTTATAACTCAATCTTAAACAAGGATGGAATGAATTATAGGGAATAAAGAAAGCAAGGAAAAATAATGATAGATTTGAATAGATATTTTTACGATGATAAAAAAATTCATTCTTTAAAACTTACGGAAAATTCATTGATTATAAATTACTGGGATTGTTGTTTTGATGAAATTAAAATTACAACAGAAGAAGATAAGAAGGAAATTTTAAAATATTATATTAATTATATTATGAAGAAAGGAGAAACGATGGGAAGAATAGAAATGCTCACAAAGACTAATAATTTAGTACAGACTGCATATAAAAGCGATTTTGAATTTAAAAAATATGAAATTGAAGATGAAGAACTCATATTAAAACTTTCAAAATCTGAGGAGGAAGTGATGAAGTCAGGAAAAGTTGTAGCTAAAGAATCACTGAAGTTAGGGAGAAAGTTTTTTGAAATTCAGGAATTATTATCCAATTGTAAGTCTGGGACTTTTGTAGCTTGGATTAAATACATGAATATTGATAAGAACTTTGTTTATAGAAAAATAGATGCCTGGAAGTTATTTATGAAATATCAGAATCCAATGATAGCAGAGGCAAGTGTAAGAACAATAGAATTTATTAAAAAAAATGACGAAATTTTAGAAACGAAAAAAATAAATGAAATTTTAGAAGAACCTAAGAGCGCTCCTGAAAAAATAAAGGAAATTCAACAGGCAGAGATAGTGGAAGAGGAAAAAACAATAGAAGATAAAGTTTCTGAAATAGATAAAAGGATAGAAGCAGAATACGAAAAGATAGCAAAATCTGAAGAAAAGATAGAGTTACTGAAAGAAAAGAAAAATAAATTGAAAATGGATAAAATATTTTGAAATAAATTATGAAAATAAAAAATAAATTTGAATTCAAAAAATAAGGTGAAAATATACATTGAAAGGAAAAATAATGAAAAGAAATTTAATAAAAAAGATAGAAAATAAAATTTATGAAATTGAAGAAAAATATGAAAATAAAGAATATATTTCAAATCAATTGGATGAAGCAAGAGAAGCAATAGAAGATGATGAAATTACTTTTGGTGAATTAAAAATAATTTTGGAAAATTTGGAAGAATTGGAGGATTAAGATGGAAAATGTAGTAACTGTAAAAGAAATGGTCCTATTTAGTGGTGAAGAAAAAATGACAGAGACAGTGAATAATTTTATCAATAATATGATTATTTATTTTCGTGAAGAAGTGAAACTGGAAGAAGTAGAAAAATATATTATAAAACAGAGGGAACAAATTTTGAAGTTTATTTTAAAATTTGAAGATAATAGTATTGAAGATAACTTTTTTTGCTTTTTAGAATTTAAATATGGAAATATCGAAAAACAAAAAGTTGTTGATGAAATGACATTTGATGAAATTACAGTAAAAGATTTTTGCCGCGCATATGGTATGGTAAATGCGAGAAAATATATAGCGGAACATATAAAAAAAATTTTTGGAACAACTAAAGATGAAAAAGAGTTTTTAGATAGTGGGATAGCAGAAATTCTTGCATATAATGTATCAATGCTTATGAATGAGATGACTGTCAATAGCGCAATAGAAGAAATCGTGGGAAATGAAGAAAATTATTATAAAAGAAATAAATATTAGTCAGATTCAAAAATACTTTCCCACACGTGAGAAAGTATTTTAAACCTAATAAATTAGAAAGGTGGAAATAATATGAATGATGTAGTTGAAAGATATGAAAGTAGTTTTAATTATGAAGAATTTGAGGTGAACAATGAAGAAAAAGAGTATTTTATTGAAAAAGAACAAGAATTGATTAATTTAGGACAGCAAGTGGTAAAAGCTACACTTGAAATTGGGAAAAAATTATCGGAAGTTCAAGAAAAAATAGGAAATCCTAATAATGGAATGTTTTTAAAGTGGTTTGAACATATTGGTTTTAAAAAAAATTATGTTTATAGAGAAATTAATAGATGGAAAATGTTTGAAAAATATCAAATTTCTGCTATTGCTGAAGCAAGTATAAGAACAATAGATTTCATTAAAAAGAATGAAGACAAAGTTGCTAAGAATGAAATAGAAGAAATATTAAAAATGCCTGGACAGGCAAGTAATAAAATAAAATCATTAAAAGAAAACATTGAAATAAAAAAAGAAAGTATAATAACACCTGAAATAGAGATAAAAATAATTAATGAAAAGATAGATTTTTATTTTGAAAAAATTAATAAATTGGATTTGAGAAAGAAAGAACTGGAAGAAAGAATAAAAAATAATTAAAAAATTTCAATTTTATTAGAAACATTCCCACGCGTGGGAAGGATTGAAAGGTGTGGGAAAGGATTAATTATGATATTCAAATTTATAGAAATTGAAAATGAAGGACATAAAATTCCTTTATTTTTTGGTAAATTAAAAGATAATAATTATAAAAACTACATAAGAAAGATTGAGAATATAACATCAGAAAGTTGGGATGGCGAAGGTGGTAAATTGAAAAGATTTTTGAAAAAATTTAACTTTGAAAAAATAAGAAATATAACAATTGATAGGAAATCATCTATTGAAGTTTATAAAACAACTGAATTGGAATTTTCAATAATTAGAATAAAAAGAATAACGCCAGTGTATGAATTACTTGATTATATAAAAAAGATAATATTTTAGAATATTTGATTTGCAAGCAGGGAAATTTAACAACTTATTATATTTTGGAAAGGAGATAGTATGGCGATTTATCATTTTCATTCACCGCTTCCATCGAATATTAAAATAAATGTTTTAAATAAACACGATTATGACAATAGAGAAGGAAAATTTAGAAATATAAAAGATTTATATAGAAAAGAGACCTTTAATCTTCCTGAAGAGTTTAAAAATGTTAGGGATTTTTGGAAAACTGCTGATGTCTATGGGAGAGTAAATGAAAGAACTTATCTGATTTATGAATTTGCATTGCCAAAAGAGTTTTCAGATGAAAAAAATTGGGAAATTGGAACAGGATTTTTAAAACAACATTTTGGAGATAAATTTGTATATAATGTCAGTATGCACAATGACAAAGGAGATAGTCCGCATATGCACGTGATGTTTTACACAGGTCAGTTAGATGGCATAAAAAGAAATAAAATGGACTATTTCAAAAATTATAATTCTAAAAATCCTGAAAAAGGAGGACTAAAAAAAAGAGGTGGTAAATTTTCTTCAGATGGCGGAGATGTTATGCGAGCAACAAGAAAAGAATTTGAAATTTATGTAAATAAATACTTGAGAGGAGCGGGAATTGAAGAAATATCAAGTGAAAGTTTAGAAACTCAAAAAAAACAGGCTGAAAAAGATGGTGATATATTAAAGGTGAAAATGCTTGATAGAGAAGCAGCGCAAATTGACGGTAACGTTTTGAAAAGACTGAAAAAAGATAAATTAATTGGTGGAGATAAGGAAAAATTGGAAGAATTTAAAGAGAAGAAAAGGATAAAATATTTGAAGGAGAAACTATATGAATTACAAAAAGGGTTAAAAGAAAAATTAGAAGAATATGAAAAATACAAGAAAACTAATAAAAATTATTCTGATTATTTTAGAGATATTAGTGATATTGATGTAAAAATTTATAAAAATAACCAAAAACTGAAAACAGTGGAAAATTCAGTTTTTAATAAGATGACGAATGGTGAATTTTCTAAAAATTTATTTGAAATAACGGAAATAAATAAACGGTTAAAGAAAGAAAAAAAACAAAAAGATGTTATTTTAAAAGATAGATTGATTAAAAAACTGAATGATATGAAAAAGGTAATTTTAGAAGATGAAGTAAAAAAAGAGAATTTGAAAAATTAAAAAAACAGTTTGAGATAAACTATAAAAGGACTAATGAAAAACTTGAAAATAAGAAGAATGAAATTATAATGGATTTGAAGGAAAAGGGGATAGATTTTGAAAATACTGAAGAAGGGAGTATAAATTATTTGCTGTTACTTTATGATAATAGTAAATTAAAATTTGAAGAATATGTTAAGTACGCTGAAAATAAGGAAAAAGAATTACAAAAAGAATTAAACGAAATAGACTGGGATAATGAAATTTTAGATGAAATAACAGATGGAGAATACGGTAAATTAAAAGAAAAATGTGAAAAATTAAAATCTGAACTATCTGATGATGAAAAAAATTTGAATAAGATAAAGTCCAGCTTTCTTAATTTTAAAAAAAAGAAAGAGAATCAGCAGGCTTATGATGAAAAAAAGAAAGAATTGGAAAAATTGAACAAAATAAGAGAACAGTTGGAAAAGGAGAAAAAAAAGACTATTTTAAAAATAAAAAGTCTAATAAAACATCAAAAAGAAATGAACAAATACAAAAATTTAGACTTATTAGATCTAATGGAAAAATAGTAAAAGAAATATTCAAATTATGGAGTACTTCCAAAAAAAATATTGAGATTATGAATTTGAGAGAAAATGAGAAAGAAGAAGAAAGATATGAAGATTTGGAAAGGGATTAGATTATGAAAATATTGATGTTATTTGTTATATTAACTAATGCGGTATTTTATTTGTATTTACTGTTTAAGCAAATAAAAAAATACCAGGAATTAGAATTAGAAAAAGTAAGAAGCAAAAAGGATAAAAATAAAGTTGAAAGTAGTGAAAATTCAGAAATAAAAAAATTAATGTCGAAGAAGTATTAAGAAAAAATGTGATAGGAGTATTAATTGTTACTTTTGTAATGGTAGTGAGTACAGTTAACAAAGAGCCTTTTAAATTTAAAAATTTTTCAAATTTAACCATAATCCTTATGATATTTAATACATTATATTTTGACTATATAAATAGACAACTAAAAAAAATAGATGAATTTGATGAAAAATTAAAAAGAAGGATCTTAATGATTGGTAGTTATGTATTACCAGTAATAACAATGCTTCTTATAATTCTACAAAAATTATTTGTAAAATAGAGGGATGTGCAAAAATCGACTTAACCCATAGACTAAAGTCTATGGAATTTGTGTCGATTTTTTGTTTAAACTTGCAGTTTAAATCAAAAAAATTCCTTGTAAAAATTGCAGATTTTTAAAAGGCACGCTTGTGTGTTTCTCTGTTAAACAGAAAAACACTGCGTGCCTGAAATAAATTTCAGGAAAAAAAATAACCGTTGTCAAGGACAGCGGTTATAAAAATATACTTAAGTATATTGAGAAAATATTAGTAATCCAAAATTCAATGTTTTAGATTTCAATACTTAAAGTTTATTTTTTAGAATTAGAATATTCAATATAAACTACCGCACTACCGTTTGGTGATTGGACACAAAAAGTTTTCAAAACTCCGTTTCTCTTCGTAATGAAAAAATTTTGCGCCCGTTATATAAAAATTTTTTTTAAATTTCTTGACATTTTTTAAAGAAATGATATAATACAGGTAAGAAATAAAAATATACAATTAAATAGATGTTAAGACTAACGAAAGGTGTCTATACTTGCAGTTCTGGAATTTTAAATGTCAAGGAACTGTGGGAGACACCTTTTTTTATTTTTATTTTCAAAAATTTTTTTGATAAATAAATATAAAAGAAAGGAGATAACTAAGATGAAAAAACAAATTAAAAGTTCATATAAAGTTGGATTTCTATTTTTACTATTGAGTAGTATGAGAGTGTCCAGAATTTTGTGTAAACTCAAAATATAATATATGGTACAGGATGGTATTTTTATCATCCTGTTTTTAAATCCTTCCTTCAAAATAAATACTTAACTGAGAATATATTTCTCCCCAGCCCGGTATTCTTCCAGTCCATTTCCTTGTTGCTTCCTTTAAACTTAAATATACTGACTTCATCAATGCTTCATCTGTCGGATAAAGTGATTTTGTCTTCGTATACTTTCTTAATTGTCTGTTTAAGCTTTCTATCGGGTTTGTCGTATATATCAGCTTTCTTATCTTTGTATCATATTTAAAGTATGTTGTCAACTCATTCCAGTTACTTCTCCAGGAATTAATTACTGCCATATACTTTTTACCCCATTTTTCTTCTAGTTCATCCAGTTTAAACTCTGCCTGTTCCAGTGTTGGTGCATTGTACATTTCTTTTAAGTCTGATGTAAATTCCCTTACATCTTTGTAAGATATGTATCTTATGCTGTTTCTAATTTGATGAACCACACATTTTTGAATTTCTGTCTTAGGGAACACCGAAGATATTGCTTCGCTGAACCCTTTTAAATTATCAACAGACATAATTAGTATATCCTGAACTCCTCTGTTTTTTAATTCATTTAAAACATTTAGCCAGTACTTGCTTGATTCATTTTCTCCTATCCAAAATCCTAAGACCTCCTTTCGCCCTTCCTTATCTATTCCTATAGCTAAATATACCGCCTTTTTAACAACAACTCCATCTTTTCTTACGCTGTAATGGATAGCATCCATAAAAACTATTGGGTATACATCCTCAAGCTGTCTAGACTGCCATTCCCTAATTTCAGGTATAATTTTATCTGTAATTTTACTGATCATAGATGGCGAAACATCAATTCCATAAAGATTATTGAGATGGTCCTCGATATCTCTATTGCTCATTCCTTTAGCATAAAGAGAAAGAATCTGTCCTTCAATGCCAGTAATTTCTCTTTGATATTTAGGGATGATTTGAGGCTCAAACTCAGCATTTCTATCTCTAGGAATATCTAAATCAAGATTGCCATACTCACTTCTAACAGTTTTCTTGGAATGTCCATTTCTAGCATTAGAAGTAGTCTTATCTTTCATAGAATGTTTAGCATACCCCAGTTCATGCTCAATTTCAGCTTCAAGCATGGTTTGGATAGTACCCGAAAGCAAATCCTTAAGCATATCCTTAATATCATTAGTATCTTTAATATTGTAATCCTCAATCAGTGTTTTAAAAATTTCGTTGTCAATTTTCTTTTTAGTCATAACAAAAACCTCCAAATATTATACAGTTATTTTACCATATATTATCTAGAGGTTTACACAAAAATTTTTACACACCCAGTAGTATTGTTTTATCAAAAACAGCAACAAATGGACAATCACAAATTTTTGGTAAATTAGTTGAATGGATTTCACAATCTTGGAGTGATATTCAAATTTTTGGAACTTTTGCAGGACTTATTGCAATTGGTTGGTTTGCATTTAACCAAATGGCTGACCATGAAACTTCAAGAACAATGATAAAAATAGGTTCAATTGTTTTAATAATTGTTGCAATCTGGTTTATAGAACCTACTGTAAAAGCATTAGGTGGAAGTACAATTGCAATTGAGTATATTCAGGCAATAAATTAAAGAAAAAAATGAAAGATGAGGGAAATGAACGAGAAAAAGATACGACAGAAGAAAAAATTTTTTCTGAATAAAAGTAAAAAAGAAAAAATTGAAAATTTCAATCCATTTGACAGATATATGGATTTATCTAATGAACTAACCCATGAGAGAAAAAGATTTAATTTTTCTTTTTTGGTAAATATAATTTTAATTTTTGCTTTGATTTATCTTTCTCTTAGGAGTCATTATCTGCCTTATGTAATTGAGGTGGATAATCAAACTAAAAAACTTTTAAATTCAACGGTATTACAAAAAAATAACAATGAACTTCCTGAAGAAACAGCAAACTATTTTTTGGGAAGATTTATATTGGATACAAGAAGTATATCACTAGACCCAAAATTATATGAAAGTAATTTAAAAGAAGCTAGTTATTTTTTAACTCCAGCGACACAACAAAAATTAAAATCAATAATTGAGGCAGAAAATAATTATCTAAAAATACAAAATAAAACAACAGTTAATGCAACTGTAAAAACTATAAATAAAATTCCTAATCAAACAAACTCTTATCAGATTAGATGGGAAGAGAGTCAATATAGAAATAATGGAGAATTAGAATTTACAAATTATTATGTTGGTATATTTTCCATTGATAGAGTAAGCGTGAAAAATGAAGAGATGGTAAAAATTAATCCGTTTGGAATAATAATAAAAGATTTTAATATTTCAAGAGAAGATGCACCACAAGAAAAGTAAAAGGAGAAAGTAAATAATGGGAAAAAAGAGTATAAAACCTTTAATTATGGGGTTACTGTTACTGATATTTTCATTTGGATTTACAAATGACGGAGTAACGATTACACCAGCAAATAAAAATGTAAAAATAGAATCAAAAATATTTGATGATGATAGTGATGATGGAATAATTTCTGGAAAAAAAGAAGCAATAAAGAAAACAGCCGTAACTTTTCAGTATGCAGATAATTCTGTTTATCAAATTTATTCAAAACCTAATTATTTAACAACAATAAAATTACAACCAGGAGAAAAAATAATTTTTAAAGCAGGAGGAGATACAGAAAATTGGCAATTGGAACAAACAACAGGTGGAAAAGATAATAGAGAAATTTTGTTGTTAGTTCCAACTGATACTGATTTAAAAACAAATCTGGTAATCACAACAGATAGACATACTTATTTGATTAATGCAGTTTCTACTGAAGATAAATATAATCCATTAGTTGAATGGCAATATCCTCAAGAAAAAAAATTATTTTATGAGAACTACAATAATAATACAGAAAATTTATCAGTTAGTGATGTAAAAAATCTTAACTATGGTTATACAATTACTAACAAAAATTATAATTTTTCTCCAGTTTTAGTATTTGATGACGGGACAAAAACTTATATTTTAATGAAAAATAATTTGCAAGAAATGCCAAGTTTTTATGTAAAAGGAACTGATAATCAATTAACATTAGTTACAAGCAGAGTGGAAGGAAGATATGTAGTTTTGGATTATGTAACAAAAGAAATTTTCGTTATAAATGGTAAAAAAACTGTAAAAGTTAGAAATAATAAGAAATAAAATATGGGAGGTGTTAAAAAGTGGCAGAAGAAAATGATGTTGAATTTGATGAAAGTAATAGCACTGACAATTTTGTAAATAACAATAAAAAACCTGAATCAGAAAATACTTTTTATAACGAAGAAAAAGAAAGAGAAGGAGATTCAGAAAATATAAATACAGATGAAATCAATAGTACTCAAGAAGAGGAAAAAGGAATTATTAGAAGATTTATACCTGATACAGGGATGTTTAATGAAAAGAATCTTAAAATTATGGGGTTTGTACTAGTCGCAATGATAATTTCATTTGGTGTATTACCCAAATTTATTTCTGATAAAAAGAAAAAGGATAAAAAGGCTGATGAAATTGCCGTTGCTAATCCTGAAGCAATGAAAGTAGATGATATAAATGGAGAAACTGCTGATCCAAATGCAATGGCAGAAGTGAATACTCCAGTTGACCCTAATGCTCCTGTTAATCCAAATGCAGTAACAGATGATCAATTACCTAGTTATTACAGTACTAATAATGGAAGCGGAGGAAGTAGCGGAATTTCAAATGATGATTTACCATTAGATAATATTGATATGAATGATATAAGGAAAAATACTAAACAAGCATATGATTTAAGTGAAGTAAGAGGGATAAATACAAATACAGGAAGTAATTATGGCGACATTAGTAATAGTAGTGGGATTATGGATGAAATAAATGCTAGTTCAACAAATAACAATAGCGGTAATGTTGGTAAAGGTACGGGAAGAAATACAGAAAATAAAAAAAGAGGAATAGAATTCGTAAGTAATAAAAATAACGTTGAAAATCCAGTTGGACAACTTGCACAAAATCCTGCCAGTTACTCAGCGCAGCAACCACAATTACAACAGACGCTAACACAAAAATCACAAGATTATGACCAAAATAGGCAAGTTTCAAAACAAAATTTTTTAAATACTCAATCTGGAAGTTTTGTATCAACAAAAATGTTGAATAGAAATTATAGTAGATTTGAATTAAAAACTGGACATATAATACATGGAATAATGATTACAGGAGTAAATTCAGATTTACCTGGACAGGTTTTAGCACAAGTATCACGAAATGTTTATGACAGTGTTACTGGAAAACACCTATTGATACCGATGGGAACAAAAATATATGGAGTATATGACAGTAACGTAACTTATGGACAAAATAGACTTTTACTTGTTTGGCAAAGATTGGTGTTTCCAAATGGATTTAGTTTGGAACTTGAAAATATGCAAGGTGTAGATTTGATGGGAAATTCGGGATTTAAAGGAAGAGTAAATAATCATTTTTTAAAATTATTGAGAAGTGTACTTTTATCATCAGCAATTGCAACAGCTTCAGGAAGATTGGATAGCATTAATGTAGACGTTAATACTGGAAATCGTTCAAGAGTAAGTATAGGGACAGGGGCTTCTAATGCTTCTGAAAAAATACAGAGCATTGGAGAAAGACTTGTTGAAAAAGATTTAAATAGGCAGCCTACAATATATGTAAAAAAAGGTTATAAATTCAATATTATTGTTAACAAAGATTTAATTTTAGTTCCATACAATCAATTGAGACGGTAGAAAGAAGGTAATTTATGCAAACAGGAAAAATACCTAATTTAAAAATAACAAGTCTTAAACAAAAATTAATAAAAGCTTCAATAATGTCAGCTATATTACTTATTGCAACTTTTATTATATCATCGACTTATTATGTTGCAATATTGCAGTATCCTGATTTTTTTGGAGAAGGACTATTTACAATATTTAATCAAAAAATATATTTATTAAATTTATTTGATAATGATATGAAGGTAGTTTTTGAAAGAACGCCACTTGCAACACAAAAATTAAAAATAGTATTTTTCGTACTTTTTTTATCTGTTCCTGTTCCTTTTCTATTTTTAAGAAAAAAAAAGTGGAAAGATGAATTTGGTTCGGCAAGATGGGGTAATTATGACGATCTAAGACCAAATAAAAAAGGAAAAAATAAAATTGCAACACTTGATTTTTTAGCAGATGAAGGAGTAGTAATCGGAGAAGTTAAAGAAAAAGTATTGCATGATAATGAAAATACACATATGTCTTTAATTGCACCAACTAGAGGGGGAAAAGGAGTTGGGTTTGTAATTCCTACGCTTGTAGAAGGCTGGAAGCAATCAGTAGTTGTATTGGATATAAAGAAAGAAAATTTTAATATGAGTTCAGGGCATAGAGCACAAGCTTTTGATAATAATATTATAAAATTTGAAGCACTTGCTGACACCAGCTCCAAATATAATCCGCTTGATGAACTGGGATTTATGACTTCAAGAGAAATAGAAAAAGTTAGAAGTATTGCTCTTAATATTGTCGGAGAAGAAAAAACAAATGATCCATTTTGGAATTTATCGGCAGTAGATATTATGTCTTCAGTATTACTTTATGCTTTTTATTCTAAAAGAAGAATAGGGGATAAGCCTACAAAAGTTAGAGCAACAATAACAGACGCTGTAAAATTTATAACTGACCCAAATGTTAATTTGTTAGATAAATTGAAAAAATATAAAAATGGTCAGGATTTTTTACTTTTTGATGATGATAAAGAAATACTTAAAAAGATTTACTATAATGAAAGTGATAAAGTGCTCATCGAAAAAGGATTACATCCCTTTGTAGCAAATCAGTTTTCATATTTAGCGCAAATGCCTGATAGAACACTGCAAAGTGTTGTTGCAATAGCAAAGGCAAAATTAGCAGTATTTGAGTTGCCTACTGTAACGAAAAATACATCAAGAAGTGATTTTAAAATAATGGATATTGTTGATGGAGAAAAACCAGTAAGTTTGTATATAGTAGTTTCTCCGGGAGATATTGAGCTTTTATCACCTTTAATAAGAGTAATGATAGTACAAATGGTAGATAAATTATCATCAGACATTAGAAAGAAAAAAAACAGAGTTTTATTTTTGTTGGATGAATTTACAAGTATTGGTAAAATGACAAAAATAGAAAAAGGATTAGCATATGTTGCTGGATTTGGAATAAAAATTGTAATTGTTTTGCAAGGGATAGACCAATTAATAGCAACTTACGGTAAAGAAAATGGAATTTTATCAAATTGTCAAACAAGGATATTTTTTAGACCCAACGATAATGAAACGGCAGAGTATCTTCATAAACAGTTAGGAGTAAAAACAATAAGAACAAGATCTTATTCGTATTCTAAAAGTGGAAGAAGCAAAAATACAAACTGGACACACAGAGATTTACTTACATTATCAGAAATAGCACAATTTCCAAGTGGAAAGTCAATAATTTTAACTGGAATAAAACCACCACTTGCACCAGATAAAGTTTTATTTTTTGAAAGAGATGATATG
Organism: Leptotrichia sp. oral taxon 847; assembly: GCF_001553645.1. Lineage (NCBI taxonomy): Bacteria > Fusobacteriati > Fusobacteriota > Fusobacteriia > Fusobacteriales > Leptotrichiaceae > Leptotrichia > Leptotrichia sp. oral taxon 847. The sequence goes on from NZ_CP014231.1 coordinate 2,181,196, forward strand.
TTAAAAGCAACTAAGGAACAACCACGATTTTATTCTGAAGGTCAGTTATTTTTTGAAAAAAAAGATAATATGGGAAGATTTGAAGTCGATAGATTGAAAACAAAAATAGTAAATAAAAGATTATATCATCAAATTCTTGAAGAAAAAGAACAAGAAAAGAAGTATGAAATTGAGCAGATAGAAAAGATGAAAAGAATTGAGATAAATAAAATATTAAAAGAAATATCGGATACAGACCAGGATACAACAGAATATAAGAAAAAACTATTAGAAATTGTACAGTCATTTAGAGATAATGAATTAATAAAAAATATAGGTTTAATAGTAATTGCAGAATTGAGAAAACTAGATAAAATTGATTTCGAAAAGGATAAAGATTTGATAGAACAATTTAGAAATGTTGTAAAAAAAGCTAATAGTTTTCCAAAAAATGAAAAACTAGATGAAATAGATTCTAATAAAATTATTATGATGGCAAAAAGACAATTTAATTAACTAAAAGGAGAAATGACGATGTTAAGTGAGGAAGAGAAACAAAAAAGATTAGAAAATTATAGGAAAAAGAAAGAAAAATTATTGGTAGAAGAAACTAAGACAAAAGAGAAAAAAGAAAGCTTACTCGCTAAAATAAAAACACAACGTGAAAACATAAAAAAAAGCGAAGAAAAGCAAAAAAGAATTAGAACTCAAAAAGACTTGGAGCTCATAAAAATGCTTAGAGATATGTACGATGATGAAGAAATAGATGATTTACTTTTAGAAACACTGGGTGTTTCAGAAAATATTATAAAAAAGGTACAAGATCAGGAAGAAGATTATGAACGATAATTTTTATCAAATGAATGAAATTGAGAAGCAAAAATATAAAAAAGAGCAAGATCGGTTATATTTTGAAAGACTTTTGGGAGAAGATTTTTTAAAATTACTTAAAGATGATTTTGTAACTGAAATTATGCTGAATAATGATGAAGAAAAACATTTGTGGGTGGATAAATTTGGCGAAGGAATGGTTGAAACAAATATTATAGTTAACAATGTTGAAGCATTAAAAATTATTGAAAATGTAGCAAATTTAAATAAAAAGGTTGTAAATGATGATAATCCAATTTTAAGTGGTTCTCTTCCAAATGGAGAAAGATTTGAAGCTATAATTGGAGAATGTGTAAATTTTAGTCCGATTATGGCAATAAGAAAGCCACCTGCAAAGATTTTTACTTTAGATGAATATGTAGAAAAAAAAGTTATAACTGAAAAACAAAAGGATTTTATAGTTCAAAAATTTGTAAGTGAAAGAAAAAATATATTAATTGTTGGAGGAACAAGTAGCGGTAAAACAACTTTTGCTAATGCTTGTTTGGAGAAATTAACGAATACAAAAGATAGGATAATCATTATTGAAGATACACAGGAATTAAAATGTAAGTCAAAAAATATTGTGAGGCTTAAATCAACTTATAAAATAGTAACTTCATTACTATTAAAGTCAACGATGAGATTTAATCCTACTAGAGTAATGATTGGAGAAGCAAGAGATGGGCAAACGTGTTTAGATTTTCTTATGGCACTAAATTCAGGACATCCAGGTGGACTTGTAACAGTGCATGCTGATTCTGCTGAACTTGGATTAAAAAAAGTAGAACAATACATAAATATGGTTAGTCAGAAGCCACAGGAAGAAATGATAGCCAGTGCATTTGATATTATTGTATTTATTGAAAGAGATGAAAATCAGAACAGAAAAATAAAAGAAGTTTTATATTTGGAAGGTTGGGATGAAGTTAGTAAAAAATACATCTTAACCCCTGTAGTAAGTTAAATTAGTTATTTAAAGTATTTATATTATTCAATATAAATAGTTATAAATAAGAAACATAGGACAATGGCAACTGAATAAAAAATCTAGTCTAAAAATAAAAAAATTTAATGCTTTAATTATTTATATTAAATAATTGGAGCATTAAAAAAAAATATGAAAACTAACAGAGATATAGAATTATAATGAAAGGATGAACATATATGAAAATACCAGTATATAAATCATTATTAGAAATAAAAACTTTTTTTGGAGTTCCACAACCTGTATTCATTGGATTAGTAATGTTTAGTGTAGTTTTATTTGTTTTCATAAAATTTTGGGCAATGTTTCCATTTACGATACTTCTTATGCTATTGAAAGCAGTATCAAAAGATGATCCATTATTTTTAATAATTTTTTTGGGTTCGTTTAAAAATAAAAATTATTATAATCCTTAATTTTTAGAAAGGAGTAGTGTATTTTATGTATAAAAATAAATTATTACAGGATTATGAACAAAGTATGCAGTTTTTTATTCCAGCTGCTGCAATGGTCGATGAAGATGGAAATTCAGAAAATCAAAATCCAAAATTTATTGTAGTGAATAAAAATTTCAGTTATTCAATGTGTCTAAAAATAAGATTTCTTGACTTAGATTATTTTACTGAAGAAGAAAAAGAATCAAAATTAAAGATACTCAATAATTTAATAAAAAGATTACCTGAAGGATTTGTTATTCATTCAGAATTTCAAAGGGAAAAAATAAATGATACTAGAATAAAAAGAAATTATGAAAAAATTCCAACTTTTCTTATAGAGAATAGAAGAAAAGAGATATTTTCATCAGATAATTTTTATAAAACTGAATATTATATAACTTTATCTTATTTCATACAAAATGATTTGAGTAGAAATATTTTTGAAACAGTAATTGAAAAAAAAGATGAGGAAGAAACAGCAGAAAGCTTTTTATATATGAAAAGATTGCAAGAATTTAAGGAAGGAGTTGCTGATTTTATTGAGCAATTGAGATCAGTTTCATTAGAAATTGAAATATTAAGTGATGATAAACTTATGGGTTATCTATATTCAACGGTAAATCAGAAATTTATTGAAAAACTTAAATTATCTAATTCAATTTTACTTGATTCACAACTTTCTAAAAGCTCTTATACATTTGGAAAACATCCACAAGTAGGAGATAAGTATTTAGCTACTTTAACACTTACAGCATTTCCTGAAGAAATAAAAGATAGAATATTTCAGGATTTAGAAAAATTAAATTTTGAATATAGGTTTTGCAGTAGATATATAGTTTTAGATAGAGAAGAATCGAAAAAATTAATTGAAAAATTTAGAGATTTTCATCGAGGGAAAAAATATAGTTTTTTACAATATTTTACTTCAGCCATAAACAAAAAAGAATCAAGTAATCCTGATGAGTATGCAATAATTAAAGCAAATGAAGCAGGTAATGCTTTAACAGAATTAAAAACAGGATTTTTAGAATATGGAATTTATACAATTGCGATAATTGTAACTGCTTACACAAAAAATGAATTGGAAGAGTACATTAAAGATATAAATAAAATTTTAACGGCTCTTGATTTTACAGTTTCTGTCGACAAATATAATACTCTTGATACAGTAATTGGAGCAATACCAGGGCAAGTATCGAGTAATATACGTAGGATGCCTATAAATAGTATGTTATTTACGGGATTATCTCCTGTTTCTTCAATATTTCAAGGTTTTGAAAATAATGATTATTTAAGAGATGAAGCTTTAATGATAACAAGAACTAGCAGTAGAGATATATTTTATCTCAATTTACATATAGGGGATGTAGGTCATAGCTTTATAATTGGACCAACTGGGGCAGGAAAATCAGTATTGATTGGTATGATTGCAGCTGAATTTGCTAAATACGATAATTCTCAAATTTTTATTTTTGATAAGGGTCGTTCAAGTAAAATACTCACTACATTATGTGGTGGAGATTTTTTTGACTTGGGAAATTATGAGTTATCATTTCAACCACTTGCTGATATTGATATAAGCAGTGAAAAAGAATTTGCGAGAGATTGGCTTATTAATATTTTTGAAGCTGAAAATATTGTGGTAACTCCTGCATTGAAGGAGAAGATTTGGGTAGCGCTTACAAATTTATCGACAAATGATAAAAGAGACAGAACAATAGAAAGATTACATTCGCATTTACAAGATGATGAATTAAAACAAGCAATATATCAGTATACTAAATATGGAGCATATGGACAATTTTTTGACAATAATACTGATAATTTTTCTAATAACTCTTTCATTTCCTTTGAAATGGGAGATGTAATGGAACAACCAAAAGTAGCACCTCATATTTTAAATTACATGTTTCACAGGCTTGAAAGAGATAAATTTAAAAAAGGGAAAAGAACATTACTCGTTTTAGACGAAGCATGGGTGTTCATAGATAATGCACAAATGCGAAATAAAATTAGAGATTGGCTTAAGACATTAAGAAAATTAGGGGTAGCAGTATTATTTGCAACACAATCATTAGATGATATTATAAATTCTAATATTGCTTCGGCAATAATAGATGCTTGTAAAACAAAAATTTTATTGCCAAATGAATACGCAAAAACAAGTTGGTCAGATCTTTATAGGAAATTAGGATTAAATGATAAAGAAATACAAGATATAAATGACGCACAACAAAAACAAGATTATTTTTACAAATCAACTAAAGGTGCTAGAATGTTCCAGCTGGAATTATCTCAATTGGAATTGGCATTAGTTGGATCAACAGATAAAGTTGATTTTGATAAAATTGATGAATTAAAACAAAAATATAAAAATGACTTAAAAATGCTTAATTTATCATGGTTAGATTGGAAATTAAGTCATTTAAACATAGAAACTGAAAAAAGATTAATACGTGAAAATTATTAATATACTTTCTCACGCGTGGGAAAGTATAATTTTAAGGAGAGATTTATTATGAGAAGTAGAATTAAAAAAATTTTTGCTTTAGTAAGTATAGCAGGTATATTTTCAATAACTTCAGCAACTACTTATGCAGGTGTATTTGGTGGAGGAGGAGCTGATTCATCTTACTGGATGATGAAAGATTATTATGAAAATTTGGCAAGCAAATTACAAATTGTAAAGGATTATGAATTACAACTTGAAAAATTCAAATTGCAATTAGAACAGTGGAAAAATCTTCCTGAAGCATTACTTAGACAAAAAACAGAACAACTAGTACATAAAATTAATGAAATGTACAAAGCTAACCAGTATGCACAAGGAGCGTTAAAGTCAACAAAAAAAGCAGAAGTTGCATTCAATAATTTATATAAAGATTTAATAAATGGTGGGAACTTGAAAAGTTACAATCGAGCGATAGATAATTATTATTTAGAAATGAAAAATATTGGAGCAGATATTTTAGCAAAAAATGGGCAAAATCAATTAGCACAAAAAGATTTTAAAACTAAAATGGTTGCACTTGCCAGCGAATTAGAAACTGCAAAAAATCCTAATCAATTACTTAATATAATTGGAAGAATTAATCAAGAAATGACAATAACATTAGAAAGAGTAGCAACTCTAATGGAACAAACCTCAAGTGCTGATAGACTTATGAAAGCCAGAGAACTTGCGGAGCAGCAAGCAATTGAAGAAAGAAATAGAGCAACTAGGGAATCCATAAGAAAATCAATTAAATATCATGAAAGTCAGGCTCAAAAATACAGAAGTTTACGAAATAAATAAAGAGGTAAAAAAGCAATGAAGGAAATAAAAATATTCGAATGGATTGCTAAACCGCTTATAGATATAATAGATTCAGGATTAACATCTTTAATAACTGCAATGATTATATTTGCAGTAATTCTTGCATTATATGATTTCGCATTAGCAACTATAAATCATCAAGATATACGACAAGTTATTATTACAAAAATATTAAAATATGGCTTTTTTTTAGGTATAATAAGCGAATATAAAAAAGTTAAAGATGTCTTGCTTGATGGATTTGTATCATTTTTTAAAATATTCACAGGTAGTGAAACTTCATTAGAAAATGTAGCTGATGAAATATTGAATGAAACAATGAAAAATTTAAATAAAATGTTTGAGGAAGCAATGATTACACCAACTCCAAACAATGTCGTAAATATATTGTTTTTAATATTTATCTATATCTTATGTGTTGTCTTGCTTGTGTTTGTATTATATAAAGTATTACATGCGATAATGAGATTTTATATAGTTTTAGGACTTGCAATAATTTTTATTCCTTGTTTTTTGTTTGAGGGAGTAAGAAGCGTTGGTCAAAAATTTATAAATGCTGTATTTTCAGCAGGAATAAAATTAACAGTGCTTTTAATAATTCAAAAAGTTTCAATGGATATAATTATGCAACAAACGGTAGGAACAACTAAAAAAACTGGATTTTGGTCAACTGTTACATTTGGATTTATACAAAATATTGATATTAGTCAAATAATATCGTTTGTTACAGTATTTGGAGTATGTTCTGTCATAATATTTTTTTATGAACCAATAACTTCATTTTTTTTGTATGGAGCTGGAGAAACCTTAACAATAGGACAAATTTATAAAGGCGCAAAAGGTATGGCAAGTAATACTTTAGGATTTCAAGAGATGAGACAGACATTAGGAGGTGGTGAAGAATAAATGGAGATAAATTTTGATGAAATTTTAGTTAAGCCATTTATTGATAAAATAGACTCGGGACTTATAACAGTATCACAAGGGGTTTTAGTGTTTGCAACTCTACTTGCTTTAATAGATTTTACCTTTACTATGATAAGAACAATTGAAAATCGTGATCAACTTATGAAATCAATGATGGAGCGAATGTTAAAATATACTTTTTGGTTTGGAATAATCCTAAATTATACAAAAATAAAAGAAATTTTACTTGATACTTTTATTGGTCTTGCTAATGTTTTTTCTGATAAAAATATAGATACTTCAGTAATAATTGGAGATGTGTTTAATAAAAATATGGCTGATATAAATAAAATTTTAGATGCAGCGAATACAATGACTGGATTAGGAAATATGGGGTGGAAATTACTTTATTATTTTTGTTGGATTTTAGCCTTTATATTATTGATATGGATTATTGTATCAATTCTTTTTGCGGTGATTGCATTTCATTTTGTCGCTGGTATATCAATATTGTTTATATGTTTTGCAACATTTGATGGAACAAATTCATTAGGAGAAAAATTTATAACAGCAGTAGTAGGTGCAGGAATGAATCTTGCTGTTATACTTATAATAGAACTACTTTGTAACAATGTTATGGAAGATTACCTTTTTCCAAATGGAGCAGTAACAGATGCTATAAATAAACCTCAATTAATTTTTGGATGGCTTGGAATTTTTGCGGTTTTTTCATAACTAAAGCTAGTTCTCTTGCTTCAATAATTACATCAGGTTCAGGGGAAGGATTAACTGCAACAGGTTTAGGAAAAGCGGTAATGAGCCAAGTATCAGGTGTTATATCTGCGGCAGGAGTGGTTGTAACAGCAGGAGCAGCAGGAGCTGGGGCAATAGCAGGAGCCACTGGAGGAATGGTATCCCAAACAATGGGAGCAACCAAAACAGTTTCAACAGCAGTAAATGGAGTTAAAACAGGAACAATGGCTACGAATACTGCAACAAAGTCGCAGAAAGTTCAAGCGGTTTTAAAAGGTGGATTTGAAGGAGCAAAAGAAGGATTTAAAAAAGGTAAAACAGTCGGTAGAATAACAAGTAAAGCAATAAAAAATACAGCGGATGTTGCTTCAAAAGGAATAAAGATAGTAACAGATGATCCAATAGATAATGTTAAATCAATATTGTCAGGAAAAGGAATTTCAACAGGAATAGAAACAGAAAAATTAACTGAAGAAGAAAAAGCAGTGATAAAAAAAAGTGCAGAAAACGTTGTAATTACAGGTTCAAAAGGTATAAATTATGGACTTAACAATATAGAAAATATTGTAGAAGAATTTAACTTAAATTATAAAACATTTACAGTATGAAGATATTGTTATACAAAATAGTAAAGGAAAACTTGTATTTTCTTACAACGATGGGTCAAAAGGATATTTTAAACCTGTAGGAAAAGGACTTTATGTCCCAGTATACACGGTTAATAAAAATTATCACGGATATGGAACAATGGAACTTTACTTTGCATATGATTTAAAATTAAAAACATTAGTTATGGTAGGACAAGGAAATGAAATCATAGAAGCTTATAAAAAAGTAAAGTAAGGAAATAATGATATTAAATATTTGGAAATGGATGGGTGTAATAATGAAAAAAATAATATTTTTATTAATGTTGATAATGAATGTATTTATATTTGCTGAAAAGCTTCATACAGATGGTAAAAATAATTTAAATAAACTTGTTGGAAACTGGGGAAATTCTGCTGATGATTTAGTGTCAATAAGGTTAAAAAATAATAAATGGTATTTCGGTAGTTATTGTCCTGATTGTCAAGAACTTTCTGGATATAATAATGGAATGGTCTGGGACATTATACAAAATTATAAAAATGGAGTATTTATTGTTAAAAATTTTTATAAAATTCCGTCTAAAAGAGATAAAAATTTTTATTTTGCATACGATACAAAATATAAAAAATTAGTAGAATTAGATTCGCAATTAAATATTATTGGAATAATAAATAAAAGATAATTTAAAACTATAAAAAGGCTAGAAAAATATTCTAGTCTTTTTTTTGTACAAGGAGATATTTTATGAAAAGAATAATAATAGTAATATTATTTTTTATATTAAATATACTGGTATTTTCAGAGAAAACTTGTAATGACACTGACTTCAGACAAGCAATGGTAAATTATGCCAATGCTCAAGTTGGAAAACCTTACAGTATGATAGGACCTCGTGTTGGACCTACGTCTTTTGATTGTTCTGGACTTATGTCAGCTAGTATAAAAGCGGGTGGTATGACTTCTATTTCAGGAAAGAAAGGAGATTTTGGTACAACAGCTTTAGGATTGAGACAATCTAGTGGAACATTAATATCTAGAAATGATTTTTCTAATTTAAAACCAGGAGATATAATACATTTTTCACCTTATTCAAGTGGAACAACAGGACACGTAGGTATAGTAGTTTCAAATCTTGGTAATGGTAGAGTAGAAATGATTGACGCAAGAGGAAAAAAATATGGAGTGCGAAGAAGAATAAAAAATTTAGCAGCAGATGGTCATTATTTAGGGGCGACAAGTGCAACTCAAATTTTGAAGAATAATAGCTGTACTAGTATTGTGGATGAAAATGGACAGATAGTTGTCCCGCCCGCAGGTTCAACGGTGGGCGACACTTTAACTGGAGATGACGCAAGTAGGGGATTTACAAATGAAACTTATGAAATTGATTGGGATAAAATATCACAAAAATTTTTAGATCAAATTAATTCAGGAGTTGATAGATTACTAGGTGGAATTGGTTATCTTATGGTTATAATGTGCTGTATTGATTTTACGTATTATTTGATTAAAAAGAAAGGAGAATGATGTGTTTTCAAGTGAAAGTTTAGTTAGATTCGTAAAATATGCTTTTTGGTTTGGAGTGATTAATCAATTTAGAGAACTTCAGGAAATATTTTATGATAGTTTTTTATCAATCGCACTTGCATTTGGAATTAAGTATCCAAGTTTAAATAGCATTTGGAATAAATTAATGTCAAATGTTGAAAAAATACTAAATATTATTACAACATGGGGTTCACATATGTTTTTAGGGAAGATACAATTATTACCACAATTAATTTTGATGATAATCATTTTAATAATATTTTTAATTTTAGTTATAAGAATAATGATTGAATTGGTTTTGGTAAAAATACAATTTTTTCTTACAACTGGAATATCAACTTTTTTTATACCCTTTGAAGTTTTTGAAAAAACAAGAAGAGTATTAGGTGGAAAAGTCTTGATGACAACTTTAATATCAGGAATAAGGATAGCTGTTATGGTAACCATTGTTTCAGTGGTTATAAGTGGATTTGACAAAGTAACAATTGAAAGTATTAAGACAATGGATGATATAAAGGACGGATATCAAGAAATTGTAAGATATCTAATTTTAACAGGGATAGGAGTTCTTCTGGTACAAAAGTGTGATGATATTGTGAAAACATTAAATGGAAGATAGGAAGGAATAAAATGAAAAAAATAGTATTGCTAATGATATTTTTTGTATCTTCAATAATTTTTTGTGCAAATGATGCAGCGATGGTTGATTATATTGTAAAAAATTCAGGTGGAAAGACCAGTAGAGCAGACGCACAAACAATTGTAAATACGGTTAATAGAGTATCAGCTCAGTATAATTTCTCTCCAGCATATATTTATGGAATTATCCAAACGGAATCTAATTTTAGAAATTTAAAAGCAAATAGCGCCAATGCACGAGGTGTTATGCAAGTAACTCCTGGTACTTCAGCTGCTGAAGTAGGATGTACAGGAAATTTATATAATATTGAATATAATATTGAATGTGGAGTAAAATATTTTGCTTGGATGAGAAAAAATGCAAAACATTATGGAATTACCAATTTGTCTGATTTAGCAGCTGCATATAACTGTGGACCAGGATGTTTTAAATCCGGAAGATGGAAAAGAATAAAGGAAACTACAAGTTATATAAAAAAAGTTCCATCATTTGGAAATAAGATAGCAAAAATTGCAGGATTAGATCCATTAGATATGACGCAATTTCCACAAGGAGAATACAGTGGTAGTGATGGCTCCAGTTCAATAAAAAGTGATTTTTTAGATGTATTTGAAATTGATTTTGATAAAGCAGTTGATATATTTAAAAATGGAATTTTATCTAAAGTAGATAAGTTAATAAGTGAGGTAATTATCTTACTCACATTTATAGCCTTATTTGATTTTATTCTCACAGTTATACTACCAGCTACCGCAGATACTTCAACTATTTTACCTAGGGTAATAAGTAAAATGTTAAAATATGCTTTCTATATAGGACTTGTACTAAATTTTGTAAATATACAGTCTATGATATTTGACTTTTTTATTGGAATTGCAAAGGTATTTGGCGCAGATGTAACCAATGCAAATCAAGCTTGGCAGGTGTCAATAAAAGAAGCTGAAAAATTATTTAATTTGATAGTAAGTTATCATCAAAAAGCAGACATGACAAAATGGATTTTATTACCTGATATATTTACTATAATGATAGCTTTATTTATTATGTTTATAGTAGGAATAAGAATAGTGCTAGAAATTATGATGGCAACAGTACAATTTTTCTTAACTACAACATTAGCTTTATTTTTTGTCATATTTGATGTTTTAAAAAAGCCATCAGGATTACAGAATAAACTTCCAATTACATTTATTTTAAGCGGTATAAAAATAACGGTTATTACAGTAGTATTTTCTGTGATTATAGGAGCATTAAATTCAGTTAATATAACAGTTGATACAGATAATCTTGATGCAATAAAAGATGCGTATGAAGGTATTTTTAGATATATAGGACTTATGATAATAGGTATAATCCTTATTTCAAAGTCATCAAAATTTATAACAAAAGAATTCAGATAGAAAAGAGATGATGAAAATGGATAAAAAGAAATTATTGAAAACAATCAAAAAAAACGAACATATTTTAGAGAAAGAAGAGTTAAAGGAATTTACAAAAGATAGAGAATTTATGTTAGAAGCAGTAAAATTAAATGGAAATTCGTTAAGGTATGCTTCCAAAGAGTTAAAAAATGATAAAGAAATGGTGATGGAAGCTATTAAAAATAATAATTTATCTTTTGCACACGCGAGCGAAAGACTACAAAATGATAAAGATGTAGTATTTGAAGCAATTAAAGGTGTGAAAGGACTAGAAGAAATACTAAAAAAAAGTTCTTTAGATTTCAGTTTTAAATTAGAAGAAAGAAAAAAATCATTTAACGAGAGAATGAGTGAAGAATTGGAAAAATCAAGAAGAACTGTTATAAAAATACTAGCAAAAGTATTAATAACACTTTCGCAAGCAATGGATGGAGTTTTAAAAGAAGCACAGAAGATAAATGATATGGAAAATGATTATGAAAAATTTGGGAAAATTCATAAAGATGTAAAATCCCAAAGTGAAATTTATCAATCTAAAATGGAGAATGAACAAAGTAATGAGAATCCAAAAGAATCAATACATCAAAGTGAAGAAATAGAAAAAGAATTTTTAAATGAAAAGAATGAAGAAACGAAAGATAAAATAGATGAAATTTTTGATGAAGTTTTAGAAAATCCTGAAGCAGTTGATAAGTATGTGGAAGAAAATATTGTTGAACCCACTAAATTCAAAAGTGAAATGGACTATTTTGAACAAATGTATTCTGGCTTTGAAAAAAATCAAGATGAAAATGAAAGATAGTAAAAAATTTCTAAATTTGTAATGAAAAAATAATATTTTTGAATGAAAATTATTGAGTTTTGACATAAAAAATGCTATAATAAAAGAAAAATAAAGGATTGATTATTATGGCACGAACAGTAAATGTGAATTTTCGTATGGACGAAAATTTAAAAAAAAATATGGAAATGATTTGTAATGAAATGGGACTTTCTATGTCAACAGCTTTTACAATTTTTGCAAAAAAAGTATTAAAAGAAAGAAGAATACCTTTTGAAATTTCTGCTGATCCTTTTTATTCAGAAAGTAATATTGCTCATTTAAAAAGAGGAATTAAAGCACTAAATGAAGGAAAAGGAATAGAACATGATATAATTGAGGTTGAAGATTAATGAAAAAAATATGGTTTGAAGAAGCTTGGAATGACTATTTATATTGGCAAGTTCAAGATAAAAAGACATTAAAACGAATTAATCAATTAATTAAAGATATTGAAAAAAATCATCCAATTGGAATAGGAAAACCTGAGCAGTTAAAAGGGGATTTAAGCGGTTTCTGGAGTCGAAGAATTGATGATAGAAATAGACTTGTCTATCGTATAATAGATGAAGAAATTTTGGAAATAGTTTCTTGTAGAGGACATTATAATTTTTAGAAATAAAAAAATATTTAAAATCATAAAAAAATAAATTATAACAAAAAAAGACTAGAATCGGTGATTTTGGTCTTTTTTTGTTTTAAAAAAGCAATAGAAAAGGAAAAATTATGAAAAATTGGCAGTTTGAAAATATTTTAAAATATAAAAAAAAGGTAAATAAAGGATTACTAATATTTTGGATTTTATTTGTTTTAGTTGTAATAAGTTATTTACTTTTTACTCAATTATTTTGGGTAAATGTTTCACCGTCAATTCCATTGGGAATTTACAGAGAAATAAAATTTAAAGATGTAAAAAAAGGAGATATTGTAGTTTTTAAGATGGATGAAAATTTTGAAAAATATTCAAGCACAAAAAATATAAAGAACATCTTAACTGTTAAAAAAATAGTCGCTGTATATGGAGACAAACTGGAAGTTCAAAATAATCATCTTTTTGTGAATGGAGAAGATTATGGAGAATATATCAAGGGAATTGAAAGAGCTAAATTAAACATCTCAAAAGATGGTTATTGGGTATTGTCAAAAGAAAAATACAGTTTGGATTCAAGATATTTTGGAGAAATAAAGAAAAAAGATATTTTGAAGAAAGTTAAATTGGTTTACAAAATAAAAATATAATCGTAAAGTTCATCCATAATTAAACAAATTTAAAATTATAGCTTTATTTTTTTGAAAAATCTATGATATAATAAACATAGAAAAGATAATATTTAAAAGAAATGATAAAAAGTTTAATAAAAAATTAAAAATTTATATTTTAGGGATCAAAAAATAACCATTTGTGTTTTAAGAGCTTTTAGAGGCTTATATGAGAAAATTGTGTATTAGCCATAGAAAGTATTGACATATG